>CANQGG010000003.1 GCA_947601655.1 uncultured Akkermansia sp. | reverse complement strand
GGGGCGGGAATCAAGGTGAATGGGGACATCGTCTTCCGCAACGGAGCCGAGACAGACTTCAAGCTCAACCTGAGCGACCCGGGTCTCTGGGGAGACGGCCCCACACATGATGCCACGATGCTCTCGACGGAAGAGACCATCTATATTGAGAAAGGAACAAAGTTTGTAATTGACTGTTCCCGGAAAGGGATTGTCGATGCGAAGGGAGATCTGACTCATGTGGTTATTTTAGAGGGGCAAACGATTGAGGAAGTCGAGAAATATATCCCAGAGAAACCCTCTGAAGAAAGCGGAGTGTCGGCGGTCTCTTTATCAGCAGAGATTTCCTCCGTGGAGGCTCGCGTGGCGGAGCAGACGGAAGGACATCAAGTAGACGGAGCCATTGTAGAGGGAAGTGCCCTCTTCAATCAACTCTACGAGAGACCCACCATGTGGACGGATGGAAAAGAGAGCTGGATTGATGCTAAGCATCGAGAAATGAGTCCACTCGCTTTCTACGCCACCACATCCAACAGCAGGAGCGGTTTGAATTTGCTCTGGCATGATCTCAATACGAAGGGACTTGCTCAGGCAACTGAAGAAGTAGGAGAGATACTTACTCTGCTTGATGGGTTGGTAGTCACCAGTCCTGCCGAGGCTCGGCGCGTGATGGCGGCCGTGGCGGGCAGCACATTGACTTCAGTCTCTGCGGCGCAGAGTGCGGCTTTGCGCAATCAAATGGGCCGCGTGCGTGACCACGCCCTGCAGGCCGCCCGCCTGCGCTGCGCCGACAATGCCGACGAGGCAACCGCCCAGCAGCGCCCCTGCAAGAACTCCCACGTCTGGGTAGAGGGCACGAGCTTCTTCTCCGAGCAGCACAGCGTCGGCGATGAGAGCGGCTACCGCCTCAACTCCTGGGGTGGCGCCGTAGGCATCGATGCTCAGGTGGATGCCCACTGGAGCGTCGGCGTGAGCCTCTCTGCCAGCTATGGCGACCTGGAGGCGCATGCGGCGGATGACGCCAAGGGAGATCTGGATACCTACACGGTGAGCTTCTGGAGCCAGGCGAAGAACGGCCGCTGGGGCAACACGCTGCTCTTCACCCTAGGCACGAATGAAGCGGATCTCAAGCGCACGGTGAACTACGGAGCGGGCAGCTACACCGCCACGAGCAACGCGAGCGGCAGCAGCCTGGGTGCGATGTGGGAACTCACGTATGACTTCCACCCGGTGAAGGAGAACAAGAGCAATATCCTTCAGCCGCTGTTCAACGTGGCAGTGATGCACACGAGCATGGACGGCTTCAGCGAGGAGAATGCGGGGAACGTAGGACTCACGACGGAGAAGCAGACGCGCGACACGGTGACGCTGGGTCTTGGGCTGCGGTGGCTGGCGGCGATCAACTCCGCGAAGGCAGTCAACCGCACGGTGAGCACGGAGGTGCATGCGAATGTGGCGCAGGACCTGGGAGACCGCCGGAGCGTGGCGAACGTGGCGCTGCTGGCAGATCCGAACTTCACGCAGAGCGTGTACGGCTCGAAGACGGGCAGCACGGCGTTCCAGTTTGGCGCGGGAGTGAACGTGCCTGTGACGCCGAACTCGCAGATCTACGTGAACGCGGGCGGAGAGCTGCGAGAGCACGCGAATGCATGGAACGCCGCTCTGGGCGTCCGCATGGGCTTCTGAGGAGAAACTGCAACTGGTCTTCTCAAAAGAAACAACACACACAACAGGTAAATGCAGAACCGCTCGTCGGGGAAACTCGGCGGGCGGTTCTGTCGGTACAGCAGCGAATATCTCACCCCGCACACGTATTTGCAATAACAAAAGAGGTATACATAATTTTATAACACGCAGATGATTAGATACAATAAAACATTTCGAGAGCGAGTTTTTCAAATTCTTTGCGCTGAAATTGAATGATTTCAAGCTGAAGAAGCTGATAGCTACATGTTATGTGTCATCTCCCGTAGTGCATCGGGAACTTCCTCTGTCCCATCGGGGGGAAGGCAAAGGGAGTAAGGTTGAGAAGAAACCGTGTAAGGTAGAGGTAACGGAGGTATCCGACCACATAAGGGATGGGTGTGCTGATTTAGCAGACGTGGAGTGGCTCATCAAGAATGAGCAGAATGTCCTTTCCGTCCTGCACAGTAATGGGGATTTTCGCAGTGAAGAATGCGTGGAACTGCTCAAGGAAGCGGATATTGTGGTGACCAACCCGTCGGTCTCACCCTTCCGCGATTTTCATGCACCACAATCCCCACCCTTCGCCATCGCAATTTGAAATATTTCTGCTGCCTCTCTTTTCCGTGCAGTGGTTGTTCCAAAAAAGATCACGACAACGAGAGTTTTTTGCGATGAAAAATGCGCCGATTTCTCCCCTTTTTTTCGATGCAATGATTAATCCATAAATTTTGCAATATATATATTATCAATAAATAGCAAGCGGATGTTGCGCGAGAAGGAATCAGATAATAAAGGGAATATTCAAACGGATTTAAGCAATTTGGCACGACGAATGAAAAGGCCACGACAACGATCGTTTTTGCAATGGAAAAAGACGCTGACTGCCTACCATTTTTTCGATGCAATGATTACCTCATAAATTTTGCAATATAAATATTATCAATAAATAGCAAACGGATGTTGCGCGAGGAGGAATCAGATAATAAAGGGGAATATTCAAACGGATTTAAGCAATTTGGCACGATGAATTCAAAAAACCACGACAACGATCGTTTTTTGTGATGAAAAAGGTGCCGATTTCTCCCCCTTTTTTTCGATGCAATGATTAATCCATAAATTTTTCAATATGAATATTATCAATAAATAGCAAACGGATGTTGCGCGAGAAGGAATCAGATAATAAAGGGAATATTCAAACGGATTTAAGCAGCTTGTCACGACGAATGAAAAGATCATGACAACAAACAGTCATCACGATGAGGACTCCCAGGAAGCCCTTGCATGCGTTCACTATTCGAAAAAACCTGCGCAACACGCACATTATCAATACATGGTACATCCACATGGTACCATGTAGCAAAGCCGTTTCCCTGGCTTCGCTTATCCACAAACCTTTCTGACTAATCACCACGCATGATTTATCCACCACCTCAGCTAAAGCTTCGCAGCTTCGCGCGCCAGCGCGCTAACTTCCTACATGGTCCAAAACTGCCGACGGCCGTGAGGCAGTTTGGACAAAAGCGCAGCTTTTGCCCGCAGGGCGAACAGCCGTGAGGCGGCTGTGAGTCATCGTACATCGGTACATGGTCCATGAAAGGGTCCATGAAAGGGTCCATGAACAAGTGCATTCCCAATGCGTTTGTCCTGGGCTTTCGACTTGAAAAATGGAGAGAAAGGGGTAGAATGAAGGGGATATGTTGGATATACGAGTCATTCGAGAGAATCCCCAGATGGTGAAGGAGCGCGTGAGGCAGCGCGGTGGCGAGCACTGGATGCTGGTGGACCGTGTGCTGGAATGCGACGAAAAAAGGCGCAGGATCGAAACGGAAAAACAGGCTCTTTCCCAGGAGCGCAACTCTTCATCCAAGCGCATCGGAGCACTGCTCAAGGAAGGGAAAAAGGAAGAGGCTGAGCAGCTGAAAGCGCGCATGACTGAGCTTGGCGAACGTCTTCGTGATTTGGAAACGGCTGCCACAGCTGCTGCGGAGGAGCAGGAACAACTGCTCCTCTCCATCCCGAATATGCCGCACGAAGGCGCGCCGGTGGGGGCGGATGAGACAGCCAATCCCGTGCTGCGTCTGTGGGGCGAAAAGCCGGAGATTTCAGAACCGAAGGACCACGTGCAGATTGCAAATGCTCTCGGTCTCCTCGACTTTGAGGCGGCGGCGCGCATCTCCGGCTCCGGCTTTATCGTGTACCGCGGTCTTGGCGCCCGACTAGAACGCGCGCTGATCAATTTCCTGCTGGATGTGCAGACCTTGCAGAATGGCTATCAGGAGGTAGGAGTGCCTTTCATGGTGAAGCGAGACTGCATGATCGGCACCGGGCAGCTTCCCAAGTTTGAGGAAGATATGTACGGTCTGGAGGATAATGCCATGTTCAACGTGCCCACCGCGGAGGTGCCGGTGACTAACCTGTACCGCGAGCAGATACTGCGCGAGAGTGATCTGCCCATCAAGATGACGGCGTATACGCCTTGCTACCGTCGTGAAGCAGGGTCTGCCGGTCGTGAGAACAAGGGCATGATACGTGTGCACCAGTTCGACAAGGTGGAACTCGTGACCATCTGCCGCCCGGAGGATGGGTTCCGGATTCTCGAACAGCTCACGGGGCACGCCGAAAGCATCCTGCAAAAACTCGGCTTGCACTACCGCGTCATCGAACTCTGTACGGGCGATATCGGCTTCTCTTCTGCCAAAACTTACGATATTGAGGTGTGGGCGCCCGGTCAGGGCAAGT
Source organism: uncultured Akkermansia sp. (assembly GCA_947601655.1). Taxonomy (GTDB): domain Bacteria; phylum Verrucomicrobiota; class Verrucomicrobiia; order Verrucomicrobiales; family Akkermansiaceae; genus Akkermansia. The sequence continues at coordinate 78,452 of CANQGG010000003.1, read as the reverse complement.
ATCTGGAGGTCTCCAGCTGCTCCTGCTTCACGGACTATCAGGCGCGCCGCATGAAACTGCGCTACAAGGATGCTGAGGGGCGCATGCGCGTTCCCTACACGCTGAATGGCTCCGGCACGGCCCTGCCGCGGCTGTACGTGGCTCTGCTGGAGCAATGCCAGCAGCCGGATGGCTCGGTGCGCATCCCGGACGCGCTCGTGCCGTATTTCGGTCACGAGGTCATTGCTGCGTCGCCCGTCGCTCATTAACCAACACCCCCTGATTTTCTCTTACAATGCCGGAAACTGAAAGTCTGTCCGCCATGGATCCCATCCTGTGGCTTGTCATTTTCTTCGTGGTCCTCGCTTTTGCCGTGATCGCCGAACGCCTCTTCTATTTCCACCGCGTGAGCATCAATTCCGGCGATTTCCTGCGGGGGCTCTCGGCTCTGCTGCGCAGTGGGCAATACAACGAAGCATTGCACGAAGCGCGTCAGTTGCCGGGACCGATGGCGCGCGTGGTGGAAGCTGTGCTGACAAGACCGCGTCTGGCGCGCAGTGAATTGCGGGAAATTGCTCTGGAAGCGGCTGAACTTGAGGTCTTTCGTGTAGATCGTAATATCCGGACTCTGCTGGTTTGTGCCACTGTGATGCCGTTGCTGGGGCTGCTGGGGACGATACTCGGTCTGGTGGATTTCTACGAGCAGCCGGGAATCATCGACGGCGGCGCGTCTATGCCGCAGGTCGCTTTCACCCTGCGCCACGCTCTTACCCTCTCCGCCGTCGGTATCTCATTGGCCATTCCCATCTATATTTTCTACATGTACCTCGCTTCTCGCGCACGCAAGATTATCAATAACATCGAGCGTGCAGGCCTCGAATGCGTGCACATTATCTGCGACGCGCGATTACGCCCCTCAGAACCCGCCGCGCCTCAGGAGGATGCGTCAGAAGATAGTTAGTTGATCTGCTCCAGCCAGCTTCCTTGAATCATGCGTCGTATACGCTCCAACCTGAACGGATCCGGATTTGCCATCGTGGTGCTCGCGGGGGTGAATTTGTTTATCCTGCTCTGCGCGTGCGTGTTGCTGACGAGTTACCGCGCCCCGCGCTTCGGCGTGAATATACGCCCGGCCGCCACTCATTTTTCCATAGAGCGTTTTGACCGCTCTCTGTCGCACATCATCACGATCACTCCCGGCGAGACCCCTCGCTATTATTCGGAAGACAAGGAAATCCCCGGCGGTTTGACGGGAGTAAAACGCCTTCTGGACAAATGGAAGGAGACCCCGGTGAGACCGGATTCGATCACGATCATCATCGCTTGCGATGAAGCAGTGAGCATCGGTACGGTGCAGACGCTTGCGGATGTCATTATGCAGCATGGTTTTACATGCGCTTTTTACGGTCGCCCACCTACGGATGAATGAAGTACACCCCTTCCAAACTGATTTACCACACGTTGCATTCCCGACCGATGCACGGGTACTTCCCGCTGTTTTTTATCCTGTCAGCAATTGGAGTCATCGGGGGCATGATGCTCTTTGATGTACGGGTGTCCGTGCCCCTGCGCCCGCAAGGTGTGGGCGCTGTGCTCTACAAGAACGATGAGTTGACGCAATTCCGCGTGCGCCAGAACAGCGCGCTTCCTCTGCATCTGCCCCGCAGCGTGGATCCGGCTGAGCAGATCAGCATTCCCGGAAACACCCTGCCGACACGGCGGAAGGTGCCCCTGCTCCCCGCTCCTCCTGAGGATTTTCTGTCGGGAAGCTGCCGGACCATTCTCCTGGATGACAGCGTGCCGATGCCGGATTTGGAGAAAATCCCCATGGAAAACGTTCCCTCTGTCGCTCCGAATAATGGCCCCAGATAGTGTACGCCATGAACTTCCCGATCGAAATCTCTCTTCAGCAGCTTTTCCTCTTCATCCTGGTGGGAGGAATCGCCGCCACGGGATGTGTGATGATCCCGGTGCAGATCTCCTCCAAAATCAGACGGTTGCGCCGTAAACGCACCCATTCGATTTGTCGCATCTGCGGATATCGCTTCCTGCGTCCGTTTGAGCGCGGTCCTGCCCGTTGCCCGCATTGCTCCGCTCTCAACAAATAATGCCCTTTTGAGGAGTTTTTTTCTGAAAGAATAGAGACGTCGCCGACGTACTCTTCTTGATGATACGAGTAATTTGTCTGGGGTTGTTGTTTTTTTCGTGGACGTTGTGTGCGCAGGAGGTTGCGCAGAGCGCTTCGCCGTCCGCCTCCGGGGGACAGGATTGCCGCGCGGATGCCTCCTGTTCCGAGCAGGAACTTTATCCCGCATGGGGCTCTCTCACCCCGCAGGTCTGCAAGGAGCGCATCCGCGCCGGTATCGAAATTGCCCGTAAGCGCCTCGAAAAGCTGCGCGCCATCCGTCCGGAGGAGGCTACGTACGATAACGTATTCGGAGTCTTTGAAAATCTGGCGGAAGAAATGGATGAGGCCGAAGGGCAGATGCACGTGCTTTCGAGCGTAATGGATAGCGAAGGGTTGCGCGCTGCCCAGGAGGAGCTTATCCCGGAGTTGAGCCGTTTCTCCACCTCCATCACCGCCGATGCCGAGCTCTGGAAGGTGATCAAGTCCGCCGCCGCCGCGCCATGGGTGAAGAATCTCTCCCCGGAGAAGCAGCGTTATGTGCAGCAGGTCGTCGATAGTTTCCGTGATAGTGGGGCGGATCTGCCTGAGGACAAGAAGGCGCGCTACGCAGAAATCGTCAGTGAGCTCTCCTCGCTGGCCCACGAGTTCGACAAAAATGTGCTCGACGCAACCAATGCCTGGCAATGGGTGGTGGACGATCCCGGACAACTGGCCGGAATGAGCGAGGATTGGATGAGCCGCGCTGCTTCCGCCGCTCAACAGAAGGGATTTGGCTCAGAGAAGGAGCCGCGCTGGCTCATCACCCTGCAGGAGCCAAGCGTGTACCAGGTGATCTACCATTGCGATGTGGAGGCCACTCGTAAGCGTTGCTGGGAAGCCCTTTCCTCCGTCGGTAAAGACGCCCCGTATGACAACGCCGCCATCGTGACTCGCGTGATGGAGCTGCGTCAGGAACTCGCCAATTTGCTCGGCTTTAAGAATTATCCGGACCTCGTGCTGGCGCACCGCATGGTGGGCAGTGGGGACAAGGCCATGAGCTTTGTGGACGATATGATGCGCAAGGTGAAGGCGCCGTATGACGCTGAGGCGCAAGAGCTCCTGGAATTTATCGCCAGGGACAAGGGACAGCCTGTGCAGACAAAGATCAACCCCTGGGACAGCGCCTACTACCTGCGCAAACTGCAAAAGGAGAAGTTTGCCTTCGATACGGAGCTCCTGCGTCCCTACCAGGAAGCGGAGCATGTCATCCGGGGGATGCTGAGCATCTATACGCGCCTGTACGACATCTCCGTCACCGAGCGTGCCACGTATGTTGCGGGGCAGAATCCCGGCGAGCGTCCGGCAAATTCCGTCGAAGTGTGGCACCCGGAGGTGCGCCTCTTCGAGGTGCGTGACAACAAGACAGGGGCTCACCTGGGTTCGTTTTATCTGGATATCTTCCCGCGCTCCACAAAACGCGGCGGCGCGTGGGTGCAGCCGATTCATTACGGCACGCCGGCGCATGATGGCAAGCCGCATTCCCCGCATCTTGCCCTCCTCGCCGGCAATTTGAGCGCCCCGGGGAAAGATGCCCCCGCCCTCTTCTCCCACCGCGACGTGGAGACCATCTTCCATGAGTTCGGGCACATGATGCACGTCATGCTCAGCGATACGGAGCTGCGCGCCCACTCCGGCACAAACGTAGCCTGGGACTTCGTGGAGCTTCCCAGCCAGATGAACGAAAACTGGACCTGGGAACCGGAAGGTATGGCGACTTACGCAGTCCACTACAAGACCGGCCAGCCTATCCCGGACGACTACGTCCGCAAGATGCAGAACGTGCGCTTCTTCTTCCCCGCCCATGACAATATGGGACAGCTCTGCATCGCCAAACTCGACCTCGAAATGCACATGAATTATGCAAAAAATTGCATCGATCAAAACATCGATTCTGCCTCCTTACAAATCCTTGCTCCATGGCGTACCCCGATGACCGTCCAACCACCCTCCATAATGCGTACACTTACACACTGCATATCAGGTGGTTACGCTGGAGCCTACTACTCCTATAAATGGGCCGAAGTCCTCGCTGCAGATGTTTATACGTTCTTCCTAAAAAAAGGCATCCTAAATCCCTCCGTCGGTGCTGCGTATCGCAAGGAGATTCTTTCCAGGGGCGACAGCAAACCGGCTGCGGAACTCTATCGCAACTTCATGGGGCGCGATCCCAACCCGGATGCCCTCCTCCAGAAGCAGGGGCTCATGAAGTGAGCGCCCCGGCGATCTTCGCGTAATAGAAAGCCCGGACCGCGGAGATAAGCGATCCGGGCATTTTGTGAATAAAATTGTTTTTTTCCCTTAACCCTGGGCGGCGCTCTTCTTTGCGCGACGCACAGCTCCAAAGCGCTTCTGGAACTTGTCAATACGTCCCTCCGTGTCTACAAACTGATTCTTACCGGTGAAGAAGGGGTGCGAGTCGGATGTGATACCGCAGGAGATGACGTAATGCTCCACGCCGTCGATAACTTCTGTTTTTGCAGACTTGGCTGTGGAGCTGGTGATGAAACGTTGCCCCGTGGTAATATCCACGAACACAACAGGATGATAATCGGGATGGAGATTTGCTTTCATAGTGGGTAGACTGCGTTTCCGTCGCAGCGCGCGGGAGGCATTGTACCATACGACTTCCTCCTGTCAAGCGCTAATTTCTCCGTTTCATGCGGAGCGAAAGTGAGCCTTGAACTCCTGGGGAGCGCGTATCAGGACGATTGTCCGCCAAGAAAATCTCCCTGGTGCGCGTAGAGCTCGATGCCACGGGCTGTTTGCTCCAGCAAGTCGGCGGCGAAGTTCACGCGTCCAGGTTCGAAGAAGGTCATGACGGTAGAACCGCCGAAGGCAAAGAACCCCTGTTCTTCACCCTTTTCTACGTGCGCGCCGGGTGTGTAGGTTTGGCAAATGGCGCCCACGCCCGTAGCGCCGATGACGAGAATGAGAACAGTTCCCACGCAAGTGTTACGCAGGAGCGTGAGCTCTCGCTTGTTGCACCACAGCCATGCCAACCGTCTTCGCAGGGAGTACGGGGCAACGCTTGCGAGCGCGCCCGGAATGCGCCGTGCTTCCTCCGCTATCCCGGCAGTGGGGAAGTGATAGCGGTGGTAATCCACCGGGCACAGCCTCGAGAGCAGAACGCCTCCGTGCGCATAGCGTCTCGCAAGCTCCTCATCCCCCAACAACGCAGGAAGATCAAAACTCTGCCCCTTCACATACACACCATCGATTGCAGAGGCATCCTGCCAGGCGCGGTGGCGCGCATCCGCCGGAAATGCCAGGGAAGGTTCCGCGCAGAGAGGACGAGCTTCCGGTTTGAGTTTGCGTGTAAAAAATTCATTGAAACTGGCATATTCCTCCGGAGCTTTTTCGAGTTCGCGCACGTCAATGTTGTAGTCGCGAATAAAAGGTGGAATCTCTCTCGCACTGCGATGGGAATCCTTCATCCGTCCAAGCAGACGCGAGAAAACGGCGCGCTTGATGAGCAGGTGCAGAGCCAACCGACCTGAGGCAGAACCATATACCCAGCGCAGGGCTTTCTCACCGAGAATTTTTTCTTCCTCCTCCCGTCCGGTGTAGCGGTTCCAAAATTTGACGGGTTGCGTGTTTTTCATGTGAGCCTATTCTATCACGACCGTCTGCCTGCCGCAAGTACGGAGGATGAGGCATTAGGGCAAACGCATTGGAAATGCGTTTGCTCATGTACCATGTACCATGGACGATGTACCATGTATTGATAATGTGCGCTTTGCGCAGTTTTTTCGAATCATGAACGTATGCGGAGACTTCCTGAGAGCTCTCATCATGATGTCCCCTTGTTACCCTGATTTTTAATGCGTATCAACAATGATACCAGTCAACAAGAGCATTTTCTCTGTTGCTTCACTTTTCTCAAATGCGTTTGCCATGGAGGAGGCATTCTTTCGTCCTCTACTCCGAACTCCCCGGAAGCGAATTTATCAATCAGCTGCGAACGAGTAAGCCACGAATCTTATCCTTCAACGTATCCAGGCCTGTCTTTTGCAGGGCTGAGATGGGGAGAATCTCAATGCGTGGGAAGCGGGTGCGCAGAACATTAAGATTTTCCTGTGATTCAGGGACATCCATTTTATTGGCGAGGATGAGCCAGGGACGCGAGGCAAGCTCTTCAGAGTACAGTTTGACCTCGCGTCGCAGGGTCTGAATCGCCTCCACGGGATCATGCTCCAGACCGGTCATATCCACCACAAAAAGCAGAACACGACAACGCATGATGTGACGCAGGAATTCGTGACCCAGACCACGGTTGTCGGCCGCTCCCTCGATGATGCCGGGAATGTCTGCCATCACGAAACGTGAAAGATCAGCACATTCCACCACACCCACAACAGGCTGCAACGTGGTGAACGGATAGGCTGCCACCTTTGGCTTCGCGCGGGAAAGAGCCCTCAGCAATGAGCTCTTTCCGGCATTCGGGTAGCCCACCAGTCCCGCATCTGCGATACTGCGGAGTTCCAGCACAAAAACACCCGCCTCAGCCTCAGTGCCGGGCTCAAAAGTGGTGGGAGCCTGGTCAGTTGCAGAACGGAAGTGCCAGTTGCCTCTGCCCCCTTTTCCGCCGCGGCAGAGCACAAAGCGGTCGCCCGCTCCGGTGAGGTCTGCCACCTGTTCGAGCTGCAAACCTTCTCCCTCCTTCTCCAGCCATGCCGCCTCCTGCATAGACGTCGCCTGGGTGCGAAAAACTACCGTACCTGGAGGCACTTTGCCAATGACGCTCTTGCCGGATTTGCCATGTTTGAGCGCATGCATTCCGGGCATTCCTTTTCCCGCTATCAGCTTGGGATCATAGAAAAAGCTTCTCAAATCATGCACCCCCTGACTCACTTCCAGCACCACATCGCCGCCGTCGCCGCCGTCGCCGCCATCCGGACCGCCACGGGGAACAAATTTCTCCCGTCGGAAGCTGGCAAGACCATCCCCGCCCTTTCCCGCCTGGGCATAGAGTCGTATGCTGTCTATCAACATGCGCCGCGATGATTACATGAGCTTTTCTACAAGCGCTTCCGTGGTGCGGGCGAGTCTGGATGGGTCATCTAGGAATCCGGCGCGCAACAGGGCCGTATCAATGATCTGATCCGCCAGAAGTCTGGAGAGATCTTCATCCTTTTCTTGCAGCTCCGCCAGCTTGAGCACGAGCGGATGGTGGGGGTTGAACTCCACGAGCGGGTGCGTTTCCGGCACAGTCTGCCCCATTGCCTTCAGGTAGGCTTTCACATCCGGGGAGAGGTCATGCTCATCTTGCAGAGCTACGGCCGGGGCAGTGGTCACACGGTCACCGACGCTGATCTTGCCGAGTTTGTCCTTGTAAATATCTGCCAACCATTCGGTGAGTTTTTTCGTCTGCGCTTCATCCAACCCCGGGGCGTCAGGCTGAGCCTCAAGTGGGGGCAGATCCAAGTTGGCGCGAGAGATGGATTTGATTTCCTTCTCCTCTACCTTCATCAGACTGTCCACTACGAATTGATCTCCGCCGTCGGTCAGGAAGATGACCTCGAAACCGCGAGCCTTCAGAGGATCGAGGTAGGGAGAACTCTCCAACTGGGCGCGGGATTCTCCGAAGAGCACGTAAATGTCCTTCTGATTCTCCTTCATACGGCTGATGTAATCTGCAAAGGACGTCATTTTGCCGGGCTCGGTGAAGGTGGATTCAAATCGGAGCAGTTTGCCAAGGGCATCCTTATGTTCCCAGGATGTGACGATGCCCTCCTTGATGAATCGGCTGAATTGCCTCCAGAAGATTTCGTACTTGTCAGCATGATCCTTCGCAAGATCTTCCAAGTGCTTGATGAAGCGTTTGGTGATGGTGCCGGCGATGCGGCGCAGGAGGGAGTTGTCCTGCAGCATCTCGCGGGAAATGTTCAGCGGCAGATCTTCGCTATCCACCACGCCGGAGAGGAAGCGCAGCCACTCCGGTAACAGGTTTTCCGGTTTGCTGTCGATGAGCACCTTGTGGCAGTATAGAGACACATTCGGCTCGCAGCGTCCGAAGCCCATGCTCTCCGGGTTATCCGACGGCGCGAAAAGCACGGAGTTCAGCACGATGGGAGCATCTGCGTTGAAGTGCATGTGGGTGAGAGGAGCGGAATCCGTGTGGGCAATGAATTTGTAGAAGGCTTCGTAATCCTCTTCGCTCACGTCTTTTTTACTCTTCATCCAGATAGCCTGCACGGTGTTGAGGTGCTCGCCATTGAAGTCGATGGGGAAACCGATGAAGTTGCTGTATTTTTCGACAATGTAGCGCAGGCGGTTCGGTTTGGCGAAGTCGTGCGCATCCGTCTTGAGATGGATGAGGATGCTCGTGCCGCGCGGCGTATCCTCCGGCGCCTCATCCAGCGAATAGCCCTCTTCACCATTGCTTATCCAGCGCACCGGTTTGGCATCCGGTTCCCAGGACCTAGTGGTTACTTCCACTTCCTCTGCCGCCATGAACACGCTGTAGAACCCAACACCGAACTGCCCGATGAGATTCTGCGTGTCACCCTGCGTCTCCTTGACCATTTCGAGGAATTTCTTTGTGCCGGAGTGGGCAATTGTGCCGAGGAACTCCACGACCTCCTCGCGGGTCATGCCGATGCCGGCGTCGGCGATCGTCAACGTGTGCTTTTCTTCGTCAGTCGTGATGCTCAGACGCAGTTCGCGTTCAGGCTGGTGGATTGCCGCCCCGGTCAGTTGCTTGAGTCGCAGCTTCTCGGAAGCGTCTGATGCGTTGGAAATCAACTCACGTACAAAAACCTCGCGATCGCTGTAAAACGCATGGATGACAATATCGAGCAGTTGTCTTACTTCCGTCTGAAATGGTTGTTTTTCCATAGTTTTGATCAAATTCGTTCCTGCGCCCATTGTAGGTCGTCGCCCGTGCGTAGTCAAGGAGCTTTCGAGTACGTACGGCGCGGATGAAATCGGCGCTCTTCCTCTTCCCTTGACACGGATGGTGATTACGGAGGAATCTGTCCGGATTTACCTTGACATTTAAGCGCCACCGGAGTATGAGAGAAGAGTATACTCACTACACTTATGGCTGACTGCTGCAAGATCACAAAGGAAATGCTTCCGGAAGAAAAGATCTGCGATCTCGCAGACTTTTACAAGGTGTTCGGCGATAGCTCGCGCTTGAAAGTCCTATGGGCGCTGCACCAGGGCGAGTTGTGCGTCACCCATCTTGCCGAGCAACTCAGCATGACAGCTCCCGCTGTTTCGCATCAACTTAAAATATTGAGGCAGAGTCATTTGGTTCGTACTCGCCGCATGGGAAAGAATATCTATTACACCCTGGCAGACGATCACGTGCAGAAAATTCTTGAGCTCGGACTTGAGCACACGGAAGAATGAGGTCTGATTCTCAGAAAGATTGCTGAGACGGAGCGGCGTCAGGATTGGCGGGGGGAGCAAGCAGGTTGTACATTTCTCTGTCGCGAGCGTAATCTTCTGCGCGCAGGCCTGTCGCGTCGCGCAACTTGGTATCCGCCCCTAATTCCAGAAGTAAACGCACCGCTGCAACGCTTCCGCTCTGCGCCGCCTGGATGAGAGCAGTGCTTCCATCGGCGTCTCGCCCATTCGCGGCAGCACCTCGCATGATGAGCCATCGTATGGCGTCGCATCTTCCATATTGAGCAGCAGCATGCAGAAGAGGCGTTCCGTCCCGGGCGGCGGAAGCACTCAGCCCCACGCGCGCCAGTTCCTCCAGGACAGCGACGTGATTGCCCTCTGCCGCGCGATAACCTGCCTCGATGAGCTGATTCATTGTCGGGGCCTGCTGCTGAATCATGCGCCGCAATTCCTTGTCCTTTCCGAGAGCTGCCGCCCGCGTAAAGAGAGTTTCCCCCTCTTCATCCTGCACGTAAGGATTGTTTTCCTGCTGTCGAATTTTGTTGTACATGTCTTCTTCTCCGTCGGGGGGGAACATTCGCACTGCCCAGAGGGCACACCCCAACACGAAAAATGTACAAGCCCACACTGTTTTATCCAGAACGGGACGTTGTGTGAATGACGCAGCAATCGCCAACGCCGCATCCACAACCGTCACGGTGATACACACCACAAAAATCCACAAATCCGCCTTGTTTGCAATAGCTTCTCCCCCCACACTACGCAGAGCCACCAGTGCAATCACGGCGAGCAGAAAGAAAATATGAACGAGCCATTTCATCATCCTCTCCATTCTACCGCATACGCAAACTGTTGTCGATTTTTTTTGCCGCTATTCAGGGCAAAAGCATCGGGAATGCGTTTTCCTGTGTACCATGTATTGATAATGTGCGCTCTGTGCCGTTTTTTGCAACATCAGGGCTACAAGACTGCTCAGCTTATCCAAAAACCTTTCCGCTCCCAAAGCTGCGCCGATTAGGAAATTCGGCTTGCTCTCGCTTCGCAGCTTCGCGAGCAGAGCTCGCCAAATTCCTTACATGGTACACGATCTATGGCACATTACACGATGTTCTCTGCTGCTTCACTTCTCTCAAATGCGTTTGCCCTGACCGCTATTCAAAATAATCTCAATGGGTCGCACCCCATGTCCCTTTTCCTTCTTCGCGATAATTGCACACGTCAGGCGCTTTTGCCATGGAAGGATATACGGAAGGCTTGATTTCTGGGAGAGAAGGGCGTATAATCCGCGCGCAGATGATTGAGGACAGACTGCAAATCGGATTAGCCGGACTAGGAACGGTGGGAACCGGCGTGTATGAGGCTCTGTTGCGCAATAGGAGCCTCCTGGAGGCTCGTGCTCAGATATCGTATGACGTGCGGCGCATTGCGGTACGCGATTTGAACAAGTCGCGCGAGGTGGAAGTGGCGCCGGGGGTGTTGACGAGGGATTGGAGGGATCTGGTGGCGGACGAAAAAATCGACATCATTATCGAACTCATCGGAGGAACGCAGGAGGCGCACGATCTGGTGCGCGCGGCTTTGGAAGCGGGAAAACCTGTGGTGACGGGCAACAAGGCGTTGCTGGCTGAACATGGCAGCGAGTTGTTCCGCCTTTCGCAGGAAAGAGGTGTACCGCTGTATTTCGAGGCGTCCTGCGGCGGAGGAATCCCGATTGTTCAGAGTTTGCAAACTTCCCTCATCTGTAACCGAGTCGATTCAATCGTCGGCATCATCAACGGAACGAGCAACTACATCCTTACCGCGATGGAAAAGAAAGGGCTGCCTTTCCGCCAGGCGTTGGAAGAGGCGCGGATGCTGGGCTATGCCGAAGCCGATCCCACGCTGGACATTAACGGATGGGATGCTGCTCACAAGGCGCTTATCCTCGCGATGCTGGCGTATGGCACGCCGCTGAGTCCGGACAAGGTAGCGGTTCGGGGTATTGAGAGCATTGAGCCTGTGGATATCCAGTTTGCAAGGCAGCTTGACTACACGATTAAGCTTCTAGTTGTTATCAAACGTCATGCGCAGCAGAAAGCGTTGGAGCTGCGCGTGCAGCCGAGCTTTGTGCCGCAGACGCATCTGTTCTCGAAGGTGGAAGGGGTCTTCAACGCCATAGCCGTGAGCGGCGACATTGTGGGCGAGACCATTTTCTACGGACGCGGGGCAGGGAAGAATCCCACGACGAGCGCTGTTTTAGGGGATGTGGTGCTGGCGATGCGAGAATGTCGTCTGCCGGATTATCATACAGGTTTTCATCCGTATGCGGAGGCAATGCGAGTGCTCCCCGCGCAGGAGACGGTCACTCCCTACTACGTGCGTTTTCGGGTGAAGGATTGTCACGGCGTCATTGCCGCCATCTCCGCTCTCTTCGCCAAGCACGACATCGGCATTTCCGCCATCACCTCCAGAGATGGGGCAGATGACGAAAAAGGGCAGCACTGGAATTACCTTGTCTTTATGCTTTACGCTTGCAATTTCGGGCGACTGGAGAGCGCTCTGACGGAGATACAGGAGCTTGGGACAGTGTTGGATAAGCCGATGGTGCTGCGCATTGAACGTATGGGAACGAACGATTGACTTACATTTTATGGCACTCGTAGTACAGAAGTATGGAGGATCTTCGGTGGGGACGATTGATCGCATTCGCAACGTGGCGCGCCGACTCATCGATACCCAGCGCGACGGGAATCAGGTTGTGGCCGTGATTTCCGCCATGAGCGGCGTGACGGATCAATTGATAGGGTTGGCGCACCAAGTCATGGAAAATCCGCCGGAGCGTGAACTCGACATGCTCGTTTCCACCGGTGAGCAGCAGTCCGTGGCCTTGCTCTGTATGGCGATAGCGGACATGGGAGGAAGCGCTGTCAGTTTCACCGGCGCCCAGGCGGGCATCTGCACTTACGGATCCCATACCCGGGGCCGTATCGGTTCTATATCGCCGGAAAAAATTTTTGAGGCGCTTGAGGAAGGGAAAATCGTTGTGTGCGCGGGTTTTCAGGGTATTGCAAAAGATGGTGATATCCATACGCTGGGGCGTGGCGGATCAGATCTTTCTGCCATTGCGCTGGCCGCTGCGGTGAAGGCCGATATTTGCCGTATCTACACGGATGTGGATGGGGTCTATACCTGCGATCCCCGGGTGGTCAAAGAGGCGCGTAAGATACCCTGTCTGAGCTACGAGGAAATGCTGGAAATGGCATCCAGCGGGTCGAAGGTCATGCAGGCACGCTCTGTTGAGCTTGCGAAAAAGTATGGCGTGATATTTGAAGTGCGAAATTCTATGAACAATAATCCGGGTACCATCGTACAAGAAGAAAATTCCGCTATGGAGTCCCTGGCCGTGCGGGGCATCTCCATCGAGCGCAACCAGGCACGCGTAACGGTTTCGGGCATTACCGCTCCCGTCGCATATACCGCCATCATCCTCACTGCGCTTGCCGAAGCGGAAATCAATATCGATATGATTGTGGCCAACACTGCCCACGATGGGCGAGCCCGCCAATCATTCACCATGAACATGAGCGAACTTGGAGCGGCTCAGGCTGCGCTGAAGGGAGTACTCCCAATGCTGGGACCCGGGGCGCGATTGGAGACTGAAGCCGGACTTGCGAAACTCTCTGTGGTGGGTGTGGGTATGCGGTCGAATTCCGGAGTTGCCGCCACCGTGTTCCGTGCATTGGCAGATGCCGGCATTGTAACCGGCATGATCGCTACCTCTGAAATCCGCATCTCTACCACCGTGGAAGCGGCGGATGTAGAGCGCGCTGCCCGCGCTGTGCACGCCGCTTTCCATCTGGAGCAAGGCGCATAACTGCCCTCTTTTTATTGCAGCGATGTCTGTCCCTCCAACCGGCAAAGATTCCGAAGGTCTCACGGCGAGTTCTCCCCGTGGCGCCGGGAAGAGACGCCTGTTTCTGAGCGTGAGTGGTGGACTCGTTTTGTTTTGCCTCGGCATTGTAGCAACCTTCGTCTTTCTGGCCATTCTTCTGGTGGTCGGATTGGGAACCGGGTTGGAGGAGGAGCATGACGAGAGGGAGGAGGCGCTTGTGGCAACGCTGCGCTTGCCGGATGCCGACGATGAAAGTCTGCTCTCGGCTCTGCGCGCGGAGAGGGATGGGGAGAAGCAGAAGATTCCGGATGCTATGCGGCGCAAGGAGTTGACATGGCGACTTGTGGCGGAGATCATCCGTCGTGGGCGTTTTGCGGAGGTTAAGGAGACGGTGCTTCGCATCCTGCCTGCCAATCCGGAGAGTGATGAGATTGGCGCGCGGCGGCTGCTCACTATGGCGCGTGCTCTGTTGCGCGAAGGAGATTGGGACAACGCCCGGAATTATTACCGTGCAGCGCAGCGGAGTACGACTTCCCCGGAGTTTGCGCAGGAAGTACTGCGGGAGCATGCGCTGCTGCTTGCCATTGGTTGCGGGGACTACGGGGAGGATATCCGATTTGTTGACGAGCTTGCGCAGAAGTTTGAATCCATGCCGGCAGAGATGGGACTGCTGCACGAGCTGTTGCTGCTTGACCCCGATCTTGCCCTGACTTCCCCGGCAGATGCCCAACAGCGCACGATCAATCGTCGTCGACTTCGTGAATTCCTCGATCGGTACCCCGCCGAGCGAGCCGCTTCTTGTTCTGCAGCGCTGAATATTTACCTGGGTTGTGCTCATCGCCTCTTCGGAGAGGATGAGGATGCTTTAGACTTCATCAAGACAGGCATTCAGAAATTGTCGGGGGAGATGACGACCGGCGCGCGCTGCTTCCGCGCGTTGGCGCTGGAGACGCTCGCACAATCCGCCCTCAGATACCGCCGCACTCATGCGGCGCTTGTGCTCCTGGAACGCGCAGATGCTGAACTGCGCGATGCATTGCCCGAGCACTGTCTGTTGCATGCACGCATCACTAATTGTCGTGCGTGGGCTCTTTACCAGATTCAACGCTATGAGCACTCTCTGGCATTGTTCAGGAAACAGCTCGAACAAAACCCGCCCGATCATCCTTTGCTGCGCATGTCGCCGTTGGAGGGTATTGCGCGCAGCTGTCTCGCGCTGGGCAATCCGGAAGGGGCGACAGATGCTGTGGAAGAATGCATTCGGCTCCGTCTGCGCCATACTCCGGATCGTAAGGGGATTCTCGGATCTCTTTACCTGTTGCAGGCGCAATGCTATGAACGCGAGGAGAGTCTGATGAAAAGCGCTGCTCTCTACGCGAAGGCCGTTGAAGTTCTACCAATGGATCATCCACTGTACCATGAGGCTCTGTCCGGGCAGGCGACTGTCCTCATGCAGGCGCAGAAATGGGAGGATGCCTGTGATGTGTGGGAGAAATTGCTCCCTCTCGTGCCGGAAATTGACCGCATGCAGCAGGAAGAGATAGAAAGCCAAATCAAATATTGCCGGAGCATGCTCGGACAGGAACCGCAGGAGGAACAGGATGCCCATGGTCCTTCATAATCTCGTTAATACGTACTTCATCATCTCCTTATGAATCGCAGATATCGCCATCATCGCAACTCCCGCAACGTCAACTATACTTTTCCCATTGCAGCGCTCAGCTTTGTTCTCGCTGCTTGTCTCTTCTGGTTCCTCTGGGCAAAAGGCGAGGCTATCCGCGTCTACTTTGAAGGTAAAACCATTTACGTGCCGGATAACAGCGAAGCGAACGCAAACCTCGCTAATCTGCTGACAGATCTCTCCGGCGACAAGGCTCAGCTGCTGGATTTGGCCGCCAATCATCGGGTTCGACTAGGTTGGATCAAGGACGATACGACGCGGCGCCATTTTCTCCGGGTGCTCGTGAATAACCTGTTGGATAAGGGAGAATGGGATGAGGCTCTCAAGCTTCTTCCGGAAGTGGAGAATCTGATGTCGCTAGCTGATATGGAGCGTGTCGCTACCGAGGCCTTGCGGCGTGGGGATTACGAACTGCAGCTCCGGCTTGATACCAGGATACAAGATGATACCCTGAATCGTCCGGAGGAAGCCCCTCTTCTCCTGCGTTCCATCCGTCGCACGGCGGAAAGCTGTGCAAAAATGAGCAATCCGGAGGGAGCTGTGAAAGCGATCTCAAGACTGGATGCTCCGGCGGTGCTGGCTCGTTTTACATCTCCGGAACTCGCATCGGAGGTGGCGGATCTTCAGATGCAGCGTGCGGATATGAGCACCATCAAGGAGCATCCGCTGCAACTGGTGCGCAATGTGCTGGAGCAGGCTAAATGGCCAGCCTGCCGCGCTACGGCGCGTCTTATGCTCGAAGAAGTTTCCATCGCTCTGAGGGATAATCCCGCCATGCAGCAGGCGGCCCTCAAAGAAATTGAACTCAAGTTGCAACGTTGCCGTGACGCTCTGCATGACTACGGCGATAAGGAGCACAAGCTGCCACAATGCTATCTGCTCCTCGGTGAGTTGTGCGAACGCATGGGCGATTATGCCGGCTGTGCGAGGGCTCTAACGCTAGCGCAGGCCTTTGCGGAGAACTATGGCGCCGCAGATCTCGCGCTGCAACTGCGTCTCGCTCATTTGCGTGCGAAGGCCAATATCGCTCGCGGAGCGGAGGAAGAAGCCCTGACTGATTGTCGATTCATTGCAGACCATGAAACTGCGCCGGAGGAGCTCATGTCATCTCTTTCCTTCCTCGCTGCTCATGCGAAAGGAGAGGAGCGGGAGAAACTTCTGGCGCGCCTTTGGGACGTGATGAAGACGCAGCAGGACGCTACACCGCAAGACCTGCAAAAACGGGCGAGCATTGCTGCTGAGATTTCAAAAATACACGCGACTGCCGGGAAGCTCACAGAGGCGATTAAGTGGGCTGTTCAGTCCCTGAACGCGGCTAAGGAGGCCTATCCCACTCTGACGGATGGCAAGGCGCTGCGTGCTAACTATGAGCTGGCGTTGCTTCAGCGCAGCAATCGGGAAGATATAGCGGCAATCCGGCGTTTTCGCGATATAGTGAAAACAATAGAGGAATTCTCCCCGGAGCAGCGCAAGGCGTTGGATTCCGCTGATGGAAGCTTATACCGCTCGGCCGTTCGGGAGTATGCGCGGACCTACCTGTTGACCGGCGATCGTGACCTCGCTCGCAGTATCATCCGCAAGATTCGCGAGGGATTGCCGGAGAAGAGACGCTGAGCTTTTCGCCGCATAAAACGCGCTACCATGGCTTCCCTTCAGCAAAAGAGCCTCATCGCTACCGCAGCTATTTTTTGCTGCCGCTTCACCGGACTCTTGCGCGAGATCACCTATACCGCACTCTTCGGGGCTACCGGGGCCCTGGATGCCTTCCTGACTGCGTTCCGCGTGCCGAACATGCTGCGCGATATGTTTGCCGAAGGAGCTCTTTCGCAGAGCTTCACCAGTATGATGAGCAAGGAGGAGCAGACAAATGGTCCCGATGCTGCGTGGAATCTTGCGCACCGCGTCGTGTCGCAGGTGGCATCGCTGATGATTGCCATTGTGGCGGCAGGTGTGCTATTGGCAGGGTTCTGCATGCAAATCTTGTATCCGGAACGAGCGGTGTTGCAGACGGAGTTGAGTGAGTCAGCAGCTGCGCTTGCGCCGCGACAGGAGGTAGCGGCAGAATATCGCGGGTTGGTGCGCGGCGAAGATGGGTTGCAAAAAGCCTGTCTGGTATTGGATGCCCCGTTATCCGGACTTTCCGAGCAGAGCAGTGTGCGCGTGGACTCTCTCTCATCTCTGCATTGCGGCGAGCGAGTGAAGCTCACCACCTTGCGCAGTGGTCAGGGGAAGGAGACGCTGCGTGTGGAACCGCGCACCTTTCCGGACCTCGCCGTGGATCTCTGCCGCATCATGTGGCCTTTCATCCTGCTGGCGTCGCTCTCTGCGCTGAGTATGGGAGCGCTGAATGTATTTGGCATCTTTGGTTTGCCAAATCTCGCGAGCGCCGCATTCAATCTCACTACCATAGCGGTGGGGATTGCTCTCGGCTGGTGCATTGATCCTTCGTTCGGACCGGATGCGCTGTATGGCTTTGGCATTGCGGTTCTCTGCGGGGGAGCGGCTCAAATCGGCGTACAGCTTCCCAAACTCCGCAAGTTCGGATATCGTCCGCATTGGGATATCGGACTCACCTGGAAGAGAGGCCGCCTGCATTTTACGGATCCCCGAGTGCGTGCCGTGTGGGCTCTCATGATACCCGGAGCCATCGCTGCCGGCATCACTCAGTTGAATGTATTTATCAACACCTCCTTTGCTCTGTATCTGCCTGCCGGCGCGGTGAGCGCCCTCTCCTGCGCGTTTCATCTCTGGCAGCTGCCCGTGGCGCTCTTCGGGGTGGCTGTCGGGATGGTTGTGTTGCCGACGGTATCGCGTCTTTCGCTCACTTCAGAGGGTAGCGGAGAGATTCCGATTCGTCTTGCAGAGGCACTGCGTTTCGTGGCCTTTTTTGCTTTGCCCTCGGCCATATTGCTCGGTTTGTGGGGAGAGGAAATCGTGAGTATATTCTTCCAGCGCGGACGCTTCAATGCGCAGGCAAGTGAGCTGTGCGGGCATGTGCTCTCCGCCTATTCGCTGGGGCTTCTTGGCTATGCCGGAATGAAAGTGCTGCAGCCGGTTTTCATGGCATTGGAAAAGCCGTGGGCGCCGGCAGGTCTGGCGCTCGTAGCCTTTGCCATTTCGCTGGCACTCAATTATACGTTTGTGCGTATACTCGGTCTGGGGGCCACATGGCTGGCGCTCACCACAGCTTTTATCACTACCCTCAATTTCCTGTTCTTTTTTTTCTATTTGCGCCATCTGCTGGGCGGCATGGCAGGCGGCATCCTGCTCGGCGGTTTAGTGCGCATTGCCGGGGCCGGACTCATTCTTGCGGTATTTTGTCGTCTTGTGCAGTTTTATTTCTTTGAGGGGTTTACTGCCTGGGATTTCTGGGTGCGTTTCGGAATGATGGCTCTCGCCGGCATGGGCGCAGGCGTCGTGTACGTCGTTTCATCTCTCGTCCTGCGAGTGCCGGAACTCACCACGCTATTCGGTAAAATGCGCGGTCGATTGAGTCGATGACTGCCGGCTCAGCGTCCGCTTGCAATGCTGATTTCTCTGATCCACGCGCTTTGCGGCATGGCGGCAGCCTGTGCGGCGGTGAAGGGCATGCGCGGCCGCCAGTTTGTGCCGCCCACGGTGCCCGGCAGATTCAGGCGAGCGGGGATATCAAAGAGTTCGGTCCACATGAGCGCTGCGTAATCTGATCGGCAGCGAAGCAAAGCCCGGTAAAGCGCATCTTTAATTTTCACTCCCCACGGCACGAGACTTTCTTTCCTCTTCAAGTCAGCATAGTCTCCCAAACGGCAGAGGGTTTCCCCGCAGTCCCTGGCGATGCGCAATATCTCGCGGATCTCCTCGGGGCTGCGCTCCGCATTTTTTACAGCATCCCGTCCCTGCTGCACGCGGTTGTACCATTCATCCCAATCCACGCACAACGGCGGGAAATCATGTGTGGCGTAGGTGGCGAAAGAGCAGGGGTTGTACGTATCGCCGCGAACGATGTGTCCCATCTTGTCGCATTCCCAATGCGGAATTTTGAAGCCGGCGATACGCAGGCGCGAGAGATCAGGTCGCACGTAATCCGGTACGCATCCGAGGTCCTCGCCAATCACACGCTGGCCGGGCGTGGCGCGCAGTATGGTTCGCAAAAGAGTATCCCCCTGCATGAGGTTTTCGCGGCGTTGTCCCGGTGTATCATCGGGGCGTGGCCGGAACCCCGGGCGTCGGCCGTTGCAGCGGGCAGCTGCTTCATCCGGGTTGAGAGGCAGGAATTCCGCATTGCGTGCGGGCATCCACGGGAAGGCGTAGATGCGGTAAAAACCAAGGATATGGTCAATGCGGTACATGCCGAAGATTTCAGCGAGCTTGCGAATGCGGCGCACCCACCAGGCGAGACCGTCCCGCTGCATTACATCCCAGCGGTAGAGCGGAATGCCCCAGTTTTGCCCCCATTTCGCCGTGAAGGGATCTTCCGCAAAGTTGCCTTCCGCCGGGGCGCCCCCGCTCCAGTCCATGTCAAAAAGATAGCGCTCGAAAAAGACGTCGGCGCTCGCTACGGAAATACCAATGGGTACGTCCCCCATCAGCAGCACGTTTTTGTGATCTGCGTGTTTGCGCACCAGCGCCCATTCCCGGGAGCAGAGCCACTGCAGCCACTGGCGATATTTCTTGCGATTGCACGCCTGCCTGTCACTATTCACGAAGCGACGCGCCACATCGGTATCCTGCACAGGCCAGGTCCACCATGCGCTGGTGCCGAAGGCCTGGCAGAGTACACGGTAGGTTGAGTAATCTTCAAGCCAGCTGCCTTCTTCCTCAATCCATGCTTCAAAAGATTCTCTCAGTTCGGCAAACTCCTGTTCGGTGGAAAAGCGCTCCCACGCGCGGCGCAACCATTCTCCCTTGTAGGCGCGCACGCGGTTGTAGTCCACAAGATCGCGTCCTCCCGGCAACTGTAGGGGAGGCAGGTTGTCGCGATACGGAGGCAGTTTGTCAAGCGGCATCCCCGGCACGCGTTCGAGAGAAAGGTAGAGAGGTTCCAGGGCAATGGAGCTGATGGCAGAATAAGGGGACGGCACATCATCATTGCCGAGTTCATTGACGGGAAGGAGTTGCAGAAATCCTACGCGATGATCCGCCGCCCAATCAATCCACTCTTCCAGCGCCATCAAATCGCCAATGCCGGCATCGCCCTGTCGCCGCAAGGAGAAGACGGGAAGCAGAACTCCTGTCATGCGTCGTTTTTCCATCACACGGCCCATTGTATCAGATATGCCCCCGGGCATGCAAGCGCACTTTGGTTTGGGGCAGGGCAAACGCATTGGGAATGCATTTGCCTGTGTACCATGGACCATGTGCCATGTACGGATGTATTGATAATGTGCGCGTTGTGCAGTTTTTTGCATCATCAGGGCTGCAAGACGGCTCAGCTTACCCAAAAACCTTTCCGGTCCCCAAACTGCATCGGTTCAGAAATTCGGCTTGCTCTCGCTTCGCAGATTCGCGCGTAGCGCGCTAAATTTCAACATGGTACATCGGTACATGGTACATGACACGATGTTCTCTGTTGTTCCACTTCATTCCAATGCGTTTGCCTTGATCAGAGAGTGGATTTGATGAGTACCATCACTGATGTCCGGAGGCGGGGAAACGCTCGTTCAACAGTTTGATGCAGGCGTTGCGGTGGTTCTCCGAAGCTATGTCGAGCATGGTCTTGCCTTCGCCGTTTTTGTGGTCCGGTTTCGCTCCGGCGTCCAGCAGCATGCGCAGTGTGTCCGGGTCATCATAGTGGAGCAGCAGGTGCATGGCAGCCGTGTTCCCCATTTTTGCTGCGGCATTGACATTGGCCTTGGCACCGATGAGACGCTGCACGCGGAAGCGACGTTTGACGGCATCTTTGTAGCAGGCGGCAGCCATGAGTGGGGTGAAGCCGTTGGAATCGCCGAGATTGACATCGGCTTTGGCGTTGAGGAGTTCCTGCACGCGACTGTTGATATCGCCATCCTGCCCCAAGAGCAGGCGCAGGGCAGTACATCCTTTGTTGTCGCGTGCGTTCACATCCCCTTTTTGGGCGATGCATTCCTTGAGGCGGCTGAGACCGTCGGGGTCGAGGGCAGCCTGCATCAGCGTTGTGCGTCCCTCTTTATCTTTCGCGTTGGGGTCGACCTTTTCCTCCTTCGCGCCGTGCTCCTTGAGGAATTTCACAATTTCATCTCGGTAGTAGCTTTTATTCTCCTGAGCGATCTGCAAGGTGGTCTTGCCCGCTTTATTCTTGATGTTCGGATCTGCTCCGGCATCTAGGAGAGCTTGAACGCTACTACTTTCATTCCTTGTCACGGCTATCATGAGGGCGGTGTTGCCATCGTTGTCCTGTGCGTTGATGCGGACGCCGTGTTGCATGAGAAGACGCACTGCTTCAGTGTTTCGTCTAATGTGGCAAGGGAAGAGAGGCGTTCTTCCGCTGGTGTCTCGCACGTGTGCATCGGCGCCGGCACGAAGGAGCTGGGCAATCGTTTCCGCATCCTCTGCGTAGAAAAGCGGGGTTTGCCCATCTTGGTTGATCGGCTTGTTCACGTCACCTCCTGCTTCAATAAAGGCGGGTAACACCCCATTAACAATCCATGCATTAGAAGAAGCAAGGTTGGTGAGGAGGGAGTTACCAGCCTTGTTTTTGTGGTTAAAGTCTGCCCCGGCTTCACGGAAAATAGGGAGCGCGCGGGCCACTTCCCGGGTGGGCAGGTCGAATTTTTTTGTGGATAAGAAGTGGAAAAGGAGGGAGTCACCGTTTTCATCAACTTCATTCGGATTTTCGCCCGTTTTGAAAAATGCTCGGAGGACGTATTGGTTAAAATCACTTGTGTGGAGGACGCTTTCGTCCTGTGTCCAGGCAATAAGATTGGGGGTGTAGCCATGGCGCTTGAGGATTTGGATGATGTCAACGTAGTCCTCGTAAGGATGGCAAGGACGGTATACGTGGAAGCCGAGAACATTACCCAGGAGGCGGTTGGTCATGTCCTTGGGAATGCGCGCGCCGAGTTTGAGCAGGGGTTCCAGTTTCTCCGGTTCCACGACTTCCAGTTCACCGGGGTCGATTCCCTTTTCCTTGAGCAGCTTCACGACCTCCACCGCACCTTCCTTCATAGCGAGACTCATCGCGGAGGTCTCCCAACTTCCTATCTTGCATTTTACGCTGGGGTCTACTCCGGCATCCAGCAGCCGCTTGGCAATCTTGCCGCCCCAAATGCCGTTGACCATGAGGGTGGTCCATCCGTTGGTCCATTTATTTTCACTTTTTGCCAGCGGGTCGGCGCCGGCATCAAGCAACATGAGGGCCAGCTTCTCCCATCCGGCAGAGGATATTTCCGGACGCAGTTCCGTAAGGAGGATATCCTTGGGTACGTCCGCCCCTGCTTTGATCAGCAGCTCTACCATGCTCAGGATGTCCGCTTCCGCCTTCTTGCTCACGCGGTAGGAGGGGTGGTCTTCATTAGGTTTTCCTCTCCCGCCGCAAACGGCATAATAGATGACGCCATTCCCTGCGGAATCTTTGGCGTGCACGTCTGCCCCGGCCTCCAGCAGACGTTTCACAATTTCGGTGCGGTTCACAGCGTCTTTCGTCGACATTGCAGAGTTGGCAGCTGCCATCAACGGGGTCATGCCGTAAGGCTCTTTTTGATCATCCTTTGTCTTTTTGCTCGGTGCGTTGGGGTTCGCTCCGTGGGCAAGCAGGAGCTGTACATCCGTGAGGTTAACCTTATACGCTGCTCGGTGAAGAAGCGTTGAAGATTTATAGCCGTAGGGTATTATTTCCACGGACAATATGTTCAGAGCATCGGCATTGGCTCCGGCGTCAATGAGGGCGAGGACAAAGTCTGCGCCTCTGTAGTAAAACTCCTTCAGAATTTTGTCCGGATCCCGGAGCGTTGCTCCCGACTTGAGGAGTGTTCGCAGCATGGCCCCGTCGCCCTTTTTGATGACCGTCTCCATGAGCTTTTCGTGCTTGGCGTCCAGTCCGGCATCCAGCAGAGCTTGCAGTGTTTTCTCATCGGAGATGGAGGAGAATATATCCGGATTTTGGAGCAGAGACGGATCTTGTTTCAGGAGCGCAAGCACGGTTTCTTTTTGCTTCAACTGAAGCGCGATCCTCATCTGAAGTACGGGATCGACAATATCTGTCTTCACCCCGAGTGCGCGGAGGAGTTGCAGCGGTTCCGCGTCCACGCTGGAGAGATCCTCCGGGAAAGAGAACTTCCTCGCACCGAGGCGATAAAGCAGAGCAAGGTTCACCGGGGCTCCACCAGAATACCATCCCTTTTCCTCTTCCTCTTTCAACAACTGATTGATATCCTTTGACCAGGGCTCCTTAGTAATCGGCTTCGCTCGCAGAAAAAGAATCACGTCTGCCGCCTCGCTATATTGTCCGGAGAAATCGCTCTCTTCGACCTCTCCCATTTTTCTGCCTTGATACGTGAGCATGTCACGTGCTTCCTGGCGGCTCAGCGGCTGTTTTTCTTTCTCGAGCGCCGTCAGAAAATCGGCCATGTCTCCGTGAGCCACGCTGCCCGCCGTTTTCCCCTTCTTGCTCTTGATGGACGCATCCGCTCCCTTCGCTACGAGCCAGCAGACGGCAAGGCGGTTGTCCTGCGCGGCGGCATGCATGAGGGCGGTCTGTCCGAGCTTGTCTACGGCATTGACGTCGCCGCCTTTTTCGATGGCTTTCAGCTTCTTGAGCAGGGACGCCGCCTTCTTCTGTTCCTTGCTGAGTTTTCCCCCTTTCTCCTGCTTCCCTGTGCCGATTGGAAAGAGCAGCTCCACTCCCTGCTGCGGTGCGGGCATTGCCGCTTCCTTTTCCTGCCCGCTCACCACGCCAAGACAAAACAGGACGCAGGTGAGAGAAAAATCTATAAAACGCTTACAATAAGCTAATAACAAAAACGGGGGGGGGTAGCGGCGATGTGCATGTTCATGAAGGGAATGTGTGAAACTATGCGCAGTATATCTGTTACAGAAGGAAAAGCAAGATAAAACAAGATTTGCGTCTCTTATTTTCTGCGGCGTGGGCGGAGACCAACGCAGCCGATGAGGAGAACGAGCAATGCGCCTCCGATAATGGGCCACCACGGGTGACCGGAGGAGGAGGCGGGGGAACGCTCGTTCAACAGCTTGATACAGGCGCTCCGGTGGTTTTCCATAGCCAGGTCGAGCATGGTCTTGTCTTCGCCGTTTTTGTGATCCGGCTTCGCTCCGGCGTCCAGCAGCATGCGCAGTGTGTCCGGGTCATCATAGTGGAGCAGCAGGTGCAGGGCAGCCGTGTTCCTCGCTTTTCCTGCAGCATTGACATTGGCCTTGGCATTGATGAGACGCTGCACGCGGAAGCGACGCTTGGCGGTATCGTTGTAGCAGGCGGCAGCCATGAGCGGGGTGAAGCCGTTGGAATCGCCGAGATTGACATCAGCTTTGGCGTTGAGGAGTTCCTGTACGCGGTCGTTGATATCGCCATCCTGCCCAAAGAGCAGGCGCAGGGCGGTACATCCTTTGTTGTCGCGTGCGTTCACATCCCCTTTTTGGGCGATGCATTCTTTGAGGCGGTCGAGACCGTCGGGGTCGAGCGCAGCCTGCATCAGCGCCGTGCGGCCTTCAGAATCGCGCGCCTTGGGATCAGTTTTCGAGCCGGGGGTCTTACGTTCATTCAACAGCTTGAGGCAGGCGCTCCGGTGGTTCTCCGAAGCTATGTCGAGCAACGTTTTGCCTTCGCCGTTTTTGTGATCCGGTTTCGCTCCGGCGTCCAGCAGCATGCGCAGCGTGTCCGGGTCATCATAGTGGAGCAGCAGGTGCATGGCAGCCGTGTTTCCCGCTTTTCCTGCAGCATTGACATTGGCCCTGGCATTGATAAGACGCTGCACGCGGAAGCGACGCTTGGCGGTATCCTTGTAGCAGGCGGCAGTCATGAGCGGGGTGAAGTCGGTGAAATCGCCGAGATTGACATCGGCCTTGGCGTTGAGGAGTTCCTGCACGCGACTGTTGATATCGCCATCCTGCCCAAAGAGCAGGCGCAGGGCGGTACATCCTTTGTTATCGTGTGCGTTCACATCCCCTTTTTGGGCGATGCATTCCTTGAGGCGGTCGAGACCGTCGGGGTCGAGCGCAGCCCGCATCAGCGGAGTGTGGCCCTCCTTGTCCTTCGCATTGGGGTCACTCTTTTTGTCATTGGGGAGGTCGCTCTTTTCCTCCTTCGCGCCGTGTTCCTGGAGGAGCTTGATGAAGTCGTCAGCTTTCTTCTCCCTGGCGTACTGTAGGGCGGTCTTGCCTTCCTTGTTTTTGATGTTTGGGTCGGCCCCGGCTTTGAGCAGGAGAACGAGTAGCTCTTGCTGTCCAACATATCCCGGTCCTGTTTGGCAAACGAGCATGAGGGCCGTGTTGCCTTCTTTGTCTTGTAAATTGACGTTCACACCAGCTTTGATGAAGAGAGAGGTAATTCTCGGGACTAGAGTGTGGAGAAAAAAGTATTCATCCCTTTCATTTTTTTCATTCGGATCAGTCCCGGCAGCCAGAAGCGCCGGTACTCCTGCGTCCCCCAAATTGTAGTTATACATACAGCGCATCGTTGGCTTGGCTCCCGCATCGCGCAGGATCTTTGCGGCTTCCGTAAGTTCTTCGAGGGTTAATTCCGGAGCATGGCCGGCTGTAGGGTTTCCGTGGGAGCCTATGGCAGAAAAGTTCATCTTTTTGAATAAGTCCTCAGGGACACTGGCGCCGGCCTCAAGCATTGCGCGCATGTCCTCGGGCTTGGCGAGAAGGAGGTCTCCGACCATTTTCGCCCCGCGCTGTTGCAGATACTTCGCAATATCGGACCGACCGCGTTGCAGTGTGAGACCCAGTGCGCACAGCTTAACGCCATCTTCCTCTGCAATCGCGTTGGGATCTGCGCCGTCGTCGAGGAGCCGTTTGGCGATGCGCTCGCTCAGCCAGCCCAGGGACATGAGGGGTGTGTAGCCATTTTTGGTGTCGACAGATTGGACCTTTGCCCCGTGCTCAAGCAGGGAAAAAGCAAGCTTTTCTATCTCATCGGCCGATGGTTTATTTGTATCGCTGGGAAGGCTTTGCAGCACATCGTCCTCCATGGGGACGCCGTGGTCAAGAAGCGCTTTGATTTTATCGTAATTTCCTGAGCTTACAGCCAGCTTGAGAACACTTTTCCTACCCTCGGGTATAGCCCTGGTATCTGCTCCTTTTCGCAGAAGAAGCCGTACTACTTCCGGACTTCCCTGGATAATAGCGGAATACAGGGCGGTTCGACCATCAAAAGGTGTCCCTGGCGCCACCCACCGCGCGTTTATTTGAGCTCCCTTGCTCAGCAGATGACTCACAGCTTGCTCACCATATTGCATGGCAGCAAGAACCAGGGGCGGGAGTCCTGAGGGCGCTCCCCTCCGGTCTCGTTTTCCACTACCGATGGCATTGACGTCCGCCCCTGCGTCAATCAGAGCATCGATCACTTCCGGATCATAGGAATGATCTTCCATGTCGGCAGTCAGAACATTTCTTCGTTCGCTGTGCACCGGAAGGGGCGCTCCGGCAGCTGCCAGCGCGCGAATTCCTGCTGCACTACGGCGTGGTCCTGTGAGTATATCCTCAATGAAGCAATCTTTCGAATCTTTATAGCTTCCGTTCCATGAGAGCTTTGGGTCAAGCCCTGCCTCAATGAGAACTTGTAGTGTTTCCGGCGAGCCGAGACCAGCAATGATTTGACTTGCTTGACCACGATTTTTGACTATGTCTGGGTGAGCTGTGACGACCTTGCGTAAGGCGTCAACATCATCC
The DNA here is from genome assembly GCA_947601655.1 of uncultured Akkermansia sp. GTDB lineage: Bacteria > Verrucomicrobiota > Verrucomicrobiia > Verrucomicrobiales > Akkermansiaceae > Akkermansia. The sequence continues at coordinate 51,599 of CANQGG010000003.1, read as the reverse complement.
AGAAGCATGGCTATCCGGGCATGGGAGAGCGCGTCATCATTACCGATCTTGATGCCCAAAGCAGTCAGAAGGCGAGCTAATTCGGGCCCAAAATATCCAGTTTGCCCTTCGGCAGCGAGAGTGCGTCCGTGCCTCGAAAGCAAGGTCGCGAGGAGAGGATCGAGGGTATAGAACGAATAATTCGGGGAGGGGGAATATCCCAACCTCAATAGTTGCGTCAACAATTTCAGATTTTCCGGTGAATCCTTCCCCCGACATCGTTGAATCAAGGAGTGAACCTCGTCGGGATCCGGATATTTCGCCTGCAATTGTTTCTTCTCCTCGTCCGGAAGCGAACGTCTGTCCACGCTGCATGCTTCCAGGAAAGCCTGCAGGTTTTTGTCCTTTGTTAACTCCGCCGCTTTTTCTCCTTTTAAGCTCTTGATGGTGGCATTCGCTCCTTTGGCTATGAGCCAGCAGGCGGCGAGGCGGTTATTCGCCGCCGCGGCGTGCATGAGGGCGGTCTGACCGCGCTTGTCTGCGGCGTTCACGTTCCCTCCCTTTTCGATGGCTTTCAGCTTCTTGAGCAGAGCATCGGCAAGTTTTTCTTCCTTGCTGAGCTTGGCGCCTTTCGCGTGCTTCCCCGTGCCTGCCGGGAAGAGCAGCTCCACCCCCTGCTGCGGCGGAACCGGCGCCGCTTCCTTCTTCTGACCATTCGCTACGCTTAGGCAAATCAGCACGCCAACGATCATATATGTTATAAAACGCTTAATATAAGCTAATAACAAATCGGGGGGGGGTAGCGACAATATTTGACATAATAAACCGTTACAAGGCAGCAGACACTCTACCAATTTTTACCTCGGCGTACAAGCAAATATTGCACCGTTGGCGAATATGATATGCAGAATGCGCTTGAGTTACTTTCTACGTGGAGGGAAATCTGCGTCTCGCATGCAAGTTCAACTCACGTTTATTCGGGGGGTGATGGATTGATTCGGCGGTCGCAGAGGGGGATAGGAGGAAATTGGGGACTCCTGTTCCCTGAGTGTGGAGCTCGTGTTTCACATGAGGATTCAGGGTAAACGCATTGGGATGTACCATGGACCATTTGAGATGTACCATGGACCATGTACCGTGTACCATGTAGGGAATTTGGCGAGCTTTGCTCGCGAAGCTGCGAAGCAGGAGCAAGGTAAATTTCTGAATCAATGCGCTTTTTGTGTCAGGAAAGGTTCTTGAGATGTACCATATACAGATGGACGATGACTCACAGCCGCCTCACGGCTGTTCGCCCTGCGGGCAAAAGCTGCGCTTTTGTCCAAACTGCCTTACGGCCGTCGGCAGTTTTGTACCATGTAGCAGAGCGGTGGATACGGCTCTGCATAGCCGAGAACCTTTCGAACGCAATAACGCTTATGTTGAACCCTCCACCTCAGCTAAAGCTTCGCAGCTTCGCGCGTAGCGCGCTAAATTCCAACATGGTCCAGGGTCCATCGGTACATGGTACATCCTCCCAATGTGTTTGCCCTAAAAATGCCCGTTTGTGCGGTTTCTCCGGCTGTGCAAATGACAAAATCCCCTGCGCATCCGGGGATGGGCAGGGGGAAAAGTAAGGCGTTTAGAAACCGAATTCAGGCGCAATCTGAGTCGGTTCGGAGTCTTTACCCGACTCGGCCGGAGCTTTGTCAGTCTGTTTGCCGGGCTCCGTATCCGACCCCGCCGGAGGAGCAGCCGGTTTATCCTGAGAAAGGGGGCGATCAGTGGTCGGATCAACCTCCACATCGTTGATGAATTTGCGCACGCGCGGGGTGTCTTCACCGTTGACCCATTCGCGACGTGTCTCGACTTTCATACGACGCACGCCCCCCTTGCCGTCCGGAACGATTGAGATACGGGACTCCACACTGGAGGCATAGCTCGAAGTCGTCCCCGAGGTGACAGAGGAGAGAGGAGCGATGGTCTGGGTATCCCCCGCGGGAGAGTCGGGCTCAGCCTGCCGGGGAGGGGTTGCACTCGCGGGGCTGCCGGGGACAGGATTCGCGCTCGGCTTGTCCTCTCCGGAAGCTGATTCCGGCGCACCGTTTGCGGGAGCCGCCGCATCCACGCGTGGTTCTACTTTGGCAAAGCGAGTGCAGGCGCGCACATTTTCGTTGCCCTCCTCGCGGAAGAGGTAGATATGATCAATATTCAGCAAGGCTTCATCTCCCGGCTTCATTTCCCGAATTTGTCGTCCCACGTCGGCATCCTGACCGGGGACATCCGCCGCCAGGGAAACAGAAAACAGCTTGCCGACGTTCAGCGCGCCATCGCCCATGCGGTCGTAGCGGCGGTGAGCGAGGTTTTGCTTCACCTCAAAGACCGCCACTTCCTCCGAGGCCGTGGAGGGGACAGCGAGGTCCACTACAGGGATGGAGCGAATGCCCTTGAAGACAGCATGCACGGCATTTGAGGCGAGCAGGTCGCTGTGATAGACGCCCTGGCGCGGCAGATTTGCCACAGCAGGAACCCCCATGGAGATATCTGCCCAGAGGAGGGAGGAAACTGAGGGCAAAGTAAGCACAGTGTAGAAAAAAGGATGAATTCTCATATTGGCGGGTGGGACACACCGGGCGCACTATCCGTTCAAACGAATTTTGTTTGGGAGGTCATTTTGCCATCGGCTCAATTTGCAGCAACGTGATTTCGGAAGGCACGCCGAGGCGCAGCGGCATCATCGACCACAGGCTTGTACCGGGATTCACATACACCTGCATGTTGTCGGAGCGGTAGAGGCCGAGGACGTAGCCCGCGTTGAAATGCGCGATAAGGGGGTAGAGAGGCAGCGCCATGCCGCCATGAGTGTGCCCGGAAAGCTTTGAGATGTACCATGGACCATGTACCGATGTACCATGTAGGGAATTTGGCGAGCTTTGCTCGCGAAGCTGCGAAGCAGGAGCAAGGTAAATTTCTGAATCAATGCGCTTTTTGTGTCAGGAAAGGTTCTTGAGATGTACCATATACAGATGGACGATGACTCACAGCCGCCTCACGGCTGTTCGCCCTGCGGGCAAAAGCTGCGCTTTTGTCCAAACTGCCTTACGGCCGTCGGCAGTTTTGTACCATGTAGCAGAGCGGTGGATACGGCTCTGCATAGCCGAGAACCTTTTGAACGCAATAACGCTTATGTTGAACCCTCCACCTCAGCTAAAGCTTCGCAGCTTCGCGCGCCAGCGCGCAAACTTAATACATGGTACACGGTACATGGTCCATGGTACATCTCAAATGGTCCATCGGTACATGGTCCATCCTCCCAATGCGTTTGACTTGGAAATGCCGAGCCGCGGGTTTTTATTGAGACGGGGGAGCAGTTTGAAGGAATAGAGGTTGACAGCGGGTTATCCGCATTGTACAAAAGAGTAAATGGAGCAGATCATCGCGAGCGCAGCGCAGGCCGGCGTGGCAGAGTGGGTATGCTGCCGGGGAGAGCGAAACAAGGCGTTCCTTGAAGCATTGGAGCGCTGCCCCTCGGTACACCGCTGGCAGGCGATGGATGAATGTGCGGCGGGATTTTTTGCACTGGGACGCATCCAGGCCACGGCGCGCGCGGTAGCTGTGGTAGCCGGGGACGGGGCAAGTGCGGCGTCACTCCTGCCGGCTGTGGTAGAAGCCTACTATGAACGGCGTCCACTGATTGTGGTAACGATCGACACCCCGCAGCCGGACAGCGACCGCGGAGAATATGGACGAGTGGCGCAGGAGAACCTTTTTTCTTCCTTTGCTCCGAGCGTCCGCATTGAACTGCCCCGCAGGGACGGCTGGAGGGAACCCGATCTCGTTTCTCTCTGCTCTGAGGAATTCCCGGTACACCTGCATCTGGTATGTGCAGAAGAACTTCCATTATCGCAGGGCATCATGAGGCCGGTGCATGTGGCGGACCCTCTCCCGAGGCAAAGATTCCGCGGCTCTCTCTCTGAAATCTCACAAATCCTGCGTTTTCGCGCAGCACAGGAAGGGCTGGTACTCGTGCTCGGCGGGCTGGATCCCGATGAACAGGAAAGCGCTCTGTGGCTGGCACGCACCCTGAGAGCCCCCGTACTCGCCGATGCCACCAGCGGGCTGCGGGAGAAACTGGACTCGCAGCTGCTGTGCGGTGGGAGCGATTTGCTCATCGATAACCCTCCTCGCTACGTATTGCGCATCGGCGCCGTGCCGAGCTTTCCCTTTTGGGAGGCTCTGGAGGAGATGCCCCGGACGGATGTCTTCTCCATCACCCGGACCGGCTTCAGCGGCTTGCAGCGTCCATCCTGCGTGATTGAGGGCGAACCGGAGCAAATCGTCAAAGCGCTGGATGACGTGGCGCGTGTGGGAGATCCGTGCAATTATTTTTCCTCAAGCCGGAAAAACGCCGGACAATGGGAGGAATTGCTGCTCGCTTATCCGGAGAGCGCAGCCGCACTCGTGCAGGCCTTCGCCCAGCACGCATGCCTGGCAGAGGTACTCCTTCTGGGCAGCCCCGGAATGCTCGAGCTGTGGAACACCGCAACCCGTCTGCGCCATTCGCTTCTCTACGTCCGCAGTGTTTCTCAAGCCGGCGGAGGGAACGGCGCGCTCTCTGCCTTCTTCGGCAATGCAGTAGACGCTTCTTTTGCCTGCGCGCTCACCGATGCTCCCACACTGCTGAGGGATGCAGCAGGCGCTACATTCCTTCCCCAGCTTCCGCCGGGCAAGCGCGTCATCGGCGTCGTGAACCCCGAGGAGGTCACTGATCCTGCGTCCAACGATCTTCAGCAACTCGCCCGCTTCTGTGGAGCAGAATACTATACGGTACGCAGCGAAGCGGATTTCGAAGTCATCGAGAGCCTGGGAGAAGATAGCTTCGCTCTGCTGGAGATTCTTCCGGATGCGGAACAGACGCGCATGCTCCGCGAAGCTCTTTGAGACCGCCCAAACAGGAGAAAAACAACCGCCCTTCAGAGAAGAGAGCAGAGTCAGATGCCGTAAAGGCTGACATCGCCGAGGCTGCCGCTACGAATGCGCCGCATGATGGTGGAAACATGCGCAGCCCAGGGGCTCCGATTCTGGCAATACACACGGCCGATCTGAGCCACCGTAACACGTCCCCGCGCCTTGTACCTGGCGAGGATGCTGCCGAGATGACGCACACAATCCTCCTTGCTGGCATAGCTACGCTGACCGCGGCGTCCCATGATGCCGGCGAGATTGTTTTTTGTGCGCGCGGCGTGCGACATCGCATTCCCTGACTCCAAACGGATAATAGCTTCCATGAGAACGGGATCCACTCCATTATTCTGCGCCACCTCCTTGATCACCGGGCGAAGATCATTCACCGCATCGCCATACCCCGGCAGAGCCACAAATAGCGCCAGAAAAACCGTGAGTAAACATTTCTTCATGCCGACATGTTAGCAAATGATATCAGTTTTGTCAAGTTAGTATTGATAATCACTTGATATTCACGTATTTATTCTAACGAGCAGTTCGTTAATTCGGTATGCCTTTTCCCACCAGTTGCAACAATTCTTCGGCGGAGAGATCGAGCAGCAGCTTCTCCAACCCGCCGGAAAGGAGAGAATCCGCCATCGCCATTTTTTTCTGCAGCATCGAGTGAATATTTTCTTCGATGGTGCCGGTGCAGATGAGGGGATGAATGAGAACCGGCTGAGTCTGCCCCAGGCGGTGGGCGCGATCGCTGGCCTGGTTTTCCACGGCGGGATTCCACCAGCGGTCGAAGTGGATCACGTGGCGGGCACGCGTGAGAGTGAGGCCTGTGCCGGCGGCGCGCAGGGAAAGCAGGAAGAAGCGCGGCCCGCCCGGGGCGCTGAAAGCCTCCACCATCCTGCGACGTTCCGGAAGAGGAGTGGAACCATTGAGAATCAATCCTGGAGAGCCGAAGATATCCTTCAAGAAATCATGGAGGAAGGGCATGATGCTGCGGTACTGCGTGAAGACGAGGCAGCAATCCCCGGCCTCGCAGATGCTGCGCGCAAGGTGACCCAGGCGGGAAAACTTCCCACTGGCAGCGGGGTCGTAATAATTCTCTCCGCGGTACTGGGCAGGGTGGTTGCAGATCTGCTTGAGGCGCCCCAGGATGGGCAGCATGAGCATGAGACGCGTAGGGGCATCCTGTTCTTCGATGACCGCTCGCAACGCCTCCACCTCCCTGGCGTAGAGAGCAGCCTGCTCGGGGGTGAGGTAACAGAAGCAGGGTTGCTCGGTCTTGGGAGGCAAATCGGGGAGCAGTGAGGGATCAGTCTTGAGACGGCGCAGGAGGAAGGGACGCACCAATCGACGCAGAGGGGCAAAATCGTTTCCCATGCTGCGCAGGAGCTCGGCGTATTCCTTCTGAGAACCGAGCAGACCGGGATTGAGGAACTCGAAGAGACTGCGCAGCTCGCCGAGTCCGTTTTCAACCGGGGTGCCGGTCAGGGCAACCCTGCGGGGGGATTGGAAACGGAGGATGGCCTGAGAGCGTTGGGAGGTTGCATTTTTGATGGCCTGGGCTTCGTCCAGAACCATAGCGGCGTAGGATTGTTTTGCGAGTGATTCCTCCCGCGCTGCGATGCCGTAAGTCGTGAGCACCACATCCGCCCGCCGCAAGAGGTACCGGGGGGAAGAGTGAAGCAGGTTGGTCTCCGCCCGACTCAGCGCGTAGGGATGCAGCAGCAGCACGCGAAGCTGCGGGGCAAATTTCTCCAGCTCGCGCTGCCAGTTGGTCAGCAGAGAAGCGGGAGTGACGACGAGAGCCGGACCGTTCTGCGAACCGAGGACACCGGTGCGTTTCAAATGCAGCAGCCAGGCGATCACCTGCAGAGTTTTTCCCAGGCCCATATCATCCGCCAGGCAAGCGCCGAACCCGGCCTCCGTCACATTCAGCAGGAAACGCACGCCCTCGTGCTGGTAAGGGCGCAGTGTGGCAGCGAGTTCTGCCGGGAGATCCGGGAGGGAATTTCCGAATTTCAGGTTGCTGATAGCCAGGGCGAGTCGCGCGCCCGCCACGGGTTGCACCTCCGGCGCCGGCAGCGGAAGGGGCACGGAGGCGGAGCCCCTCTTCGCAAGCAGAAAGCGCAAGCCGGAAAGCAGGGGAATGCCTTCCTGCGCCATACGGGCAGCGCCCCACCAGGAATCCATGAGACGCTGCAATTTCTCCTTATCCAGCAGCACCCATTCTCCGCGGAAGCGCACGAGGCCATCCTCTCCCGCCATGAGCTCCTGCCATTCCTCCTCCGTGAGGCGGCTATCGCCCAGGACGATCTGCGGGGAAAAATGCAGGAGAGAGCGCAGATTCAGGGAGGGAGAATCGGAGGGCCGGGCATCCGTCTTTTCCGGCAGTTCAAACTTCACCTGCAGGCTCACCCGAGGCGGCTCCTTCTTCCACAAATTCACCATGCGCACCTCAATCCCCACCGCCTCTAGCACGGGAACCTCGCGCAGGAATTCCAGCGCCCGCCGCGGGGTCCACGCGCAGGGTTTGTACACTTCCTGAGAATTGATCAGCTCGTTCAGGAAAGCGCTCTGCGCCGCCGCAGCCTGAAGAGGACGCAGAATCTCCAGCAGAGCCGCGTGATCGTTAGCAAGCTCCGTGGCGGCGTAACCGAGCGGCAGGTGACGCGCCTTGCCGTCATGCCCCACCTTGTGCACGAAAGTCGCGAGGAAGGCAAAGGGAGCCGCAGCGGCATTCTCCCCGTCGTTTTCCGCAAGATGGAAACAGACAGCGCCGAGCTGCTGCCAGCCCTCGCCGAGACGCGAGAGCCACTGCTCCGGGGAGCAGCACTCGCGCCGAGCGAGCTCAGCGAGAGCCACGGGCAACTGGGACAGCCAATCGCGAAGCAGTGAGACCGACAACTCACCGGTGCCGGGCGGCGGCATGCTTTCCAGCCACCTCGCCAGCTCTGCATCGGCGGGCAACGGGAAGGAAGAGAGAGAATCCCCGCGGCGCAGCCCGCGCAGGCATGCCACCATGAGCTCCCCGGCTTTCTGCCGCAGCCAATGAAGCAGGGGAGACGCCGCCGGCGGGACGCCATAGCGCAGCAAATCGAGCATGCCCCGCCCCGCCCCGGCAGAGAAGGCGCGCTCCAGGCGCGGATGTTGTTCGCGCGGCGAGAGGAAAAGAGAGCCATCCGCCGCAAGGCAGAGTTGCGTTTCCTGGTGAGGCGACTCATCCATGGCAGGGCGAAAGGGGAGAGACAAAATCAGAGAGACGGCACGGCGTCCAGCAGTCGCTTCGTGTACTCGTGCTGCGGGCGAAAGAAGACTTCATCGGCAGTTCCCTGCTCCACGATACGACCGGCACGCATCACCGCGATGCGATCCGATACGTGGTACACCACACCGAGGTCGTGCGAGATGAAGAGCATGGTCAGCCCCAGATCGCGCCGCAAATCCAGCAGAAGGTTCAGGATCTGACTGCGCACGGAAACATCCAACGCGCTTACCGGCTCATCCGCCAGCAGCAACTTGGGACGCGGCGCAATGGCTCGCGCAATGGCCACGCGCTGCCGCTGCCCCCCGGAGAACTCGTGGGGGTATTTGAACATCTGATCCGGACGCAGTCCCACGCGCGTCATGAGCTCCGCGACGGCCTCCTCCCGCTCTCCGCGCGGCAGCGGAGAACGACGGCTGAGAGCTTCGACGAGGGTGGAATAGATGCTGAAGCGAGGATTCAGGGACGCGTAGGGATCCTGGAAAACCATTTGAAAATCGACGCGGCGGCGACGCAACTCACGCGGGGGAAGAGCGGAGAGATCCTCGCCATCCAGGCGCATCGACCCGCTCGTGAAGGGCTGCAGCTGCATGATCGCGCGGGAAAGCGAACTCTTCCCGCAGCCGCTCTCGCCCACCAGTCCCAGCACTTCCCCTTTTTCCAGAGCGAGCGACACGCCATCCACCGCGTGCACGGCGCGATCGGAAGCCCCCCATGCCGTGCGGACAGGGTAATGGACGCAGGCGTCAGTGATTTCCAGGTAAGCCATGCTCTGCAGACAGGTGAGGATCCAGCGCATAGCGCACTGCCGATACAGCAAAGAACACGGCGCTTTCCACCCGCAGGATGATGGGACCGAGGCTCACCGGAAAGAACCCCGCCTCAGCCGCAGCCGCATTCTCCTCCGGCGTGAAATCGCCCTCGGGACCGACGAGCACCACAGCCTCAGATTGCCCCGCGGCACGCCCGGTCTCCAGCGCCTCGCGCAGCGACCCGGCCTGGGGAATGATGGCGCAATGCAAACGCAGGGGTGGCAGTTCCTCTGCCCCGCGCAAAAAATCGATCCACGGAAGCGGTGAATCCACGGAGGGGATGTCATTCACTCCGCATTGCTTGCAAGCTTCCAGTGCCGTGCGGCTCCACTTTTTACGCTTGTTTTCAGCTTCAGCCGGAGAGAGTCGGACAATGGTGCGGCTCGTGATGAGCGGGATGATGCGCCGCACCCCCATCTCCACCGCCTTCTGCACGATGAGATCCATGAGCGCCCCTTTCGGGATGGCCACGGCAAGGACAATCCCCGCCGTGCGCGGCAGGGGCGGCAGCACACGCTCCACCTCGATCTCCAGTTCTCCCCCCATCGCACCTCGAACTTTGCCTTGCGCAGCGTGCCCAGCCCCGTCGAACACCTCGCAGGCGTCCCCAATCTGCAGGCGCATGACACGCAGGGCGTGGTGAGCCTCCTCACCGCGGATGGTCAGGATTTTCCCCGGCTCATAGCTTTCATCCGGCAGATAGCAGCGGTGCATGATTGAATCGAGGAGAGGCGTGGAACGATTGACGGGGAAGAATCAGGACATAAATTTCTCCGCCCGTTTCAGGAAGGCCTCGCATTCCGGTTGATTCTTCTCGGAGAGGGTGGCAGTAAAGGAATCCAGAGCCTTTTTCTGGGCAGCATCCAGCTTCACCGGGGTCTCCACCTGCACTTCCACCATGAGATCTCCACGGGCGCCGCCTTTCAACGCGGGCATCCCCTTGCCGCGGACGCGGAAAATCGTGCCACCCGAAGTGCCGGCCGGCAGTTTCAATTTCGCCGCCCCGTCCAGCGTCGGTACGCTGAGCACGCCGCCGGCAGAAGCCAGAGCGAAGGGCACGGGCATAGTATAGCTCAAATCCCTGCCGTCGCGGGTGAAGACATCATGCTGCGCGACCTCGATGAACACGTACAAATCCCCTGTCTCCCCGCCGCGCAGACCGGCATCGCCGTTTCCGCTGGAGCGCAGCTTGGTGCCGGTATCCACTCCCGGCGGGATATGCAGGGTAATCTTCACATCCTTGTGGACGCGCCCCTCGCCGTGGCACTTGCTGCAGGGATTGCTCAGCGTCTGTCCCATGCCGCGGCAGGTGGGGCAGGTGCTCTGCTGCACAAAGAAGCCGGACTGCCGCGTCATCACGCCGCTTCCGTGGCAGGTGGGGCAGGTTTTGTAGCCCTTCGCGCCATCCTTGGAACCCGTCGCGCCGCAGGCATCGCAGGGCACGAGACGCTCGATCTCCAGAATCTTATCGCAGCCGCGCGCCGCTTCCTCCAGAGAGATGTCCAGGTCATAGCGCAGATCAGAACCCGGTCGTCGCGGGTCGGCATGTCTGGCCTGGCCCCCACCGAAACCGCCGAAACCACCCATGCCGCCGAACATCTGAGCAAAGATATCCATGGGGTCGCGGAAACCACCGAATCCAGCGCCCGCTCCTGCGCCTCCCATTCCTCCCTGTTTGAAGGCATCGTGACCGAGGCGGTCGTACGCGGCGCGTTTATCGGCATCGCTGAGCACCTCGTAGGCCTCCCCGATCTCCTTGAATTTTTCCTCAGCCTGTTTGTCATCCGGGTTGCGATCCGGATGGTACTTCATGGCAAGTTTGCGGTAAGCTTTTTTGATGGCGGCATCATCCGCATCTCTTGCTACTCCAAGCACTTCGTAATAATCTCTGGCCATGGTTGTATCTCCCGTGCTCCCTTCATCATTTCTGTTCCTGATCAGCCTCCGGGGCTGCCGTCACCACGTTCACCGCTCGCAGCAGTTTCCCTTTCAGCCGATAGCCGGGGCGCAATATGCGCACGATGCGGCCCTCTTCCAGTTCCGAGGGTTCGCTCTGAATCGCCTCGTGGATGTTGTGGTCGAAGGCATCACCCACCTTGGTCGGAATTTTCTCCACTCCCTGTACAGCCATGAAGTCGGACAACTGCTTCTTGACCATATCCATGCCGATATAAATCATCGAGCCCTTCTCCGCCTCTGCCATCTGCATCCCCATCTCGAAGTTGTCCACAATCGGCAGCAGCTCCTCCAAGAGGCCCCGCGTGGCATAGCGCGTGAACTCATCGCGCTCTTTCACGCAGCGCTTGCGGTAATTGTCGTACTCCGCCGCCGTGCGCATGGCCAGGTCGCGCCACTTGCCGAGCTCATCCGTTGCCTCCTGTACCTCGGCGGGGTCGGTGTGGTCCACGTCTCGCTGCTCTTCCGATGGCTCTTCCTGCGTCGCTGCAGGGTCAAAGTCGCAACTCTTCTGCTCCTCTGCAGCTTCCTGTTCCTCTTGCTTTGCTTGTTCGTGCATGGCGCCATTATATGCAACTCCCTTTCCGTCGTCAACTGCTCCCTGTGGCATCAATGCACCGGGTTATCAATTTGCGCGACGAACAGAGTTGCCTTTCTTTTTCCCGTCGACAGAGAGAGTAACCGGCACGGCGGGAAGTTAATGCGGGGAGACCTCATCCACGCCGGGCCCGTCGACAAGGAGAGTAACCGGAACAGCGGGAAGATAGGCTTCATTCACCAGATTAGGCTTGATAAAGACAGTCCAGCCATACCGCATTGCTTGGGGGTGTGGCACCTCTTCCGCTCTCACCAGGAGCTTGCCATCACTGATTTCCGCTTGCGCAGGGACAAATTTCCTGCCATCGGCCGAAACCTCAAAACCTACGATGGGGTTTCCATCCTTGCTGTGAAGGCCCTGCGCGTGGTCAAATTCGACGAGAAGGGCGGAACCGTGCGGCTTTGCCTTTGTGGCAACGGGGCCTGAAAAGGGGATGTCTTTTTTTCCGTATACCTGCGCCGCAGCAGAGGCGGCAAGGCGTTCGCCGACCTCCAGCTTACGTGGGGGATGCACATTCGGGCTCGTTGTTCCGAGATCGAGGGTGGTTACGCAAAAGACTTTCGGCAGCTCTTTGGCAACAGCTGCCTGAACCTCGCGAAACTCCGGCCAGTAGGCACGTATGGGGCTCGCATCCTTGATGCGCGGAAGCTGCACCTGAATGAAAGGAGCCTCCGGCTGCCCAAGTTCCTCCCGCCAGCCGGTGATGAGGTCCGTGAGAAGCTGTTTATTCTGACCCTGATCCTGTATCTCTGCATCTGACTCGCCCTGGTACCAGATGATGCCGGCTACGGGGAAGCCGCACCAGGGTGAAATCCCCGTCTCAAAGAGGTATCCCGGTTTGTAAGGGTGCGGCGACGAGAGATCAGAGCCGATATTTAACCGAGCTCTCCCTCGTACCCAGTTCGACATGTATTTGCTGTCCAACCAGCGTGCGGTGAGACAGTCCTCGTACCTCTTCCTGAGCACACTCGGAGGCATCCACGCCATCATTTCCGAACCCCCCAGGCTCGCGTGTATCACCGCTACGGGAACTCCGAGCAGTTCATGCAGCTTGCGCCCGAAATACCAGCCCACGGCGCTCATGCGCGGACAGTCCCCATCACCACCTACATGCCAGGCCCCTTCGTACATACGGTTTTCCCTGAGGAGGGAGAAGAGTCTGTCGTCGTACGCTCTGGGGTTCGTGTGTACTTGAGGTTCGGAGTGGTAGAAGCGGAAGCCGGGAATGGCGGGCTGAGCAAGTGCATCGCGATCGCCTGTCTGGTCAAGGCGCCAGAGCATGTTGCTTTGACCGGAGGCAATCCACACTTCGCCCACCAGTACATCGTCCAGCTGCACACTCTCCTTCCCCTGGGAGACGATGAGAGCTTTCCCCTCTGCATCAGCCTTCATCGGGGGTAGAATAGCCTCCCATCTATTTCCCTTCACTGTGGCTTTTACCTTGGTATCACCAAACTTCACCACGACGGGCTCAGAGCCGGTACAGACGCCGCACACCGGCACCGACCTGCCTTGCTGAAGAACCATGTGCGATTGGTAGATGGGATCCGTGGCGAGCTCTGCATGAGCCACGCCGAGCAGACACGCTGCCAGAAGTACGATGAGGTACTTCATAGAGGTAACCATTGCGAGTTGTGATGGGAAGAAGGGTTCGCCAGAGGAGGACTACATGCCCACAATTTCGTAACCCCCATCCACGTAGATCACCTGACCCGTGAGGCTTGCTGATCCATCGGATGCGAGGAAGGTAGCCGTCGCTCCAAGTTCTTCCATGGTGCAGGAACGCTGCAAGGGGCTGCGCTCCTCGTATACTTTGAACATACCTGTGAAGCCGGAGACTCCACGCGCTGCAAGTGTCTGCACCGGACCGGCAGAGATGCAGTTCACGCGGATAGGCTTTTCACGGCGCCCGAGGTCAAATGCCAGGTATTTGGCGCAGGTTTCGAGCGCTGCCTTCGAGACGGCCATAAGGTTATAATTCGGCACTACTTTCTGACTGGCATAGTAAGTCATCGCCATGATGGATCCGCCGTTCACCATGAGCGGCGCCACCGCGCGCGAAAGGGCAATCAGAGAATAGGATGAGACCTGGAGCGAAAGATTGAATGCATCGCGCGGAATGTCGGCAAAATGTCCCTCCAGGCAGCCTTCCATCTTGGGCGCAAACGCGATGGCATGGAGCATCATGTCCACGTGATCCGTCTTCGTGCGCACGAATTCGAAGAAATGGGCGATGGATTCATCGCTGGTTACATCCAGGTCGCACACGGGAGTATCCGCGCCGAAAGTCTCTTGCACCAGCTTGATGACACCGTCTTTGAGGCGTTCTCCCTGGTAGTTGAAAATGAGTTGGGCGCCGGCTTCATGCCATGCCTTGGCAATGCCGAAAGCGATGCTCCGTTTGTTCGCCACGCCGGTGACGATGCCCACTTTGCCTTCCAATGGTTTTTCGAGTGACATAGTAGTGTGTGTAGGGGGGATTATATGAGATGAAAACTTACTCTTCCGGGAATTCCTGCGAGATGATGCGCGCATAGGTGACGCTCATGCGCACGCCCATTTCCTCCATGTGACGCACCTTGTTGAGGACCTCCTCATCCGTGATGTTGAAGTTGTCCACGACGTACTTGAGGCGGTAGTAGACGAGCCTTCCCTGTTGCTCCAGCAATAACTGCCCCTCCGGCAGGTTTGCATTGAGCGTGAGCAACAGTTGCGCAAGCTCAGGCACGTCCGCCTCCTTGACTCGGGCGCCGAAATAAGCGTCGAACACGAGACTGCACGGCTCATGCAGCTCTGTGAACATGAATGTGCACGGCAAACCTGTTGCGTCTACAGGCAAGTATGCCAACCCTATTTTCTCACTGTTCGGTCCCATCGTAACCCACTGGTATTCCTCACCGCGGGAAAGCAAATGCTGACGTACCTGCGCTAATAAATTCGGTTGTTTGCTCATAACACGTGATAAAGAGGGAGGAGAACCCGCAACAAAACCTGTGCTATGTTACTGCGGCACACTCTCTGAGTCAAGTCTATATTCGTCAAATCGATCGCATTGTGCATTGCAGGATTAAATGCGCCGAAGGGCAAAGATGTCAATACGCCTCTGCCGCACCGGATCCGGGACGTGCGTGATCTGCCGGGACCTTGTGCTGCATTTGTTTTTGCGATTTACAAAGATACAAATTTTGCGAGATAAAGATTGACAGGGGGAGGAAAGGAGAGTATCCTGCGGGGTCCCTGCTGATGCCGCTCATACAAAGGAAGGCTGAGGGATCGATGCGGCACCTTCCAACCAACCGCTCGGTCTGCTTTAAGACTGAGCAACCTACAAAATACAACATGATAGACGAACTCATCACCAGGATGGTGGAAGCCGGCGTGCACTTTGGTCACCAGACTCGCAAGTGGCACCCGAACATGAAGAAATACATCCTCGCCCAGAAGAATGGCATTCACATCATTGATCTGGAGCAGACGGAAAAATGCCTGGACAACGCCTCGAAATTTTTGGCGGATCTGGCGGCGAAGAATCGGAAGATCCTCTTTGTGGGGTGCAAGCGCCAGGCGCAGGACGCCGTGAGAGAGGCGGCAGAAGCCACGGGGCAGTTCTTCGTCAATTTCCGTTGGCTGGGCGGTATGCTCACCAATATGTCCACCATCAAGAAGAGCATAGCTCGTCTCGATTACCTTGAAAACCTCGCTTCTCAGCCGGAATACAAGAGCATGTCCAAGAAGGAGCTTGCCGCTCTCTCCCGCGAGCGCGAAAAGCTCCTGCGCAACCTCTGCGGCATCCGCAACATGGGCGGCGCTCCTGATGCCATCGTTGCCATTGGGGCCGACCACGAAGATATCGCGATTCGTGAGGCGCGCATTCTCGGCATCCCTGTGGTGGTGCTCACCGATACGAATGGCGATCCGGACAGCGTGGAGTACCCCATCCCGGGCAACGACGACGCAGTGCGTTCCATCCGACTGATTCTTTCTGTGCTGGTGGAGGCCATCAACAAGGCTCGTCCCGTGAAGGATTAAACTAAACATCACGATATTCTGATATGGCAGAAATTACCGCACAAATGGTGAAGGAGCTGCGCGCCAAGACGGACGTCGGCATGATGGATTGCAAGAACGCCCTTGTGGAATGCGGCGGCGATATGGAGGAGGCTGTCAAATACCTCCGGGAAAAGGGTATTGCCAAGGCCGCGAAGAAGGCTGACCGCGAAGCCAACGAAGGCATGGTCGCCACAGTGGTCGCAGACGGGGACGGCATCATCTTCGAAATCAACTGCGAGACGGATTTTTGCTCCAAGGGCGACAAGTTCAAGGCTCTTGTGGCGAAGATCGGGGACGTGCTGAAAGCATCTTCAGCTGCCACGACTGAGCAAGCTCTGGCGACACCCGTGGAGGGAACGACCGTGGAGACCTATATCGCGGAGCAGTGTGCCTCAATTGGGGAAAACATGAAGCTTCGCCGCTTTGATCGCTTCAAGATGGAGGGGGAAGGATCCCTGACTTCCTACATTCACATGGGCGGCAAGGTGGGCGTGCTGCTGCAGGTGGCCTGCACGAAACATGAGACGGCGGAGAACGCCGTTTTTGCCACGCTTTGCAAGGATCTTACACTGCACATAGCGGCTTGCGCGCCCAAGAGTGTGGATTCCTCCTCCCTCGATCCCGCATTTGTGGCGGAGGAACAGGAGATTGCAAAGGCTCAGCTGATTGCCGAGGGCAAACCCGAGGCTCTGCTGGAGAAGATTCTTCCCGGGAAGCTGCGCGCGCTCTACAAGCAGAGTTGCCTGCTGAACCAGGAGTTTGTGAAAGATACCTCGATCACGGTCGAGAAGCTCCTGCAAAACACTTCCAAAGAATTGGGCGACACCATCAGCGTCGTGGCGTTCCGCCGCTTCCAGTTGGGCGCCTGAGCCTGCATCAACTTTAACCCAGCGGCTGCGCCGGTCGATCGTTCACCCGCGCAGCCGTTTCTTTTTTCGCTGTGTTCACCATCGCTGCCATCTCCACTCCCTCCGGAACAGGGGCTCTTTCTCTCATTCGAATCAGCGGCACGCGCACAAAGGAGGTGGTCCTCGCGGCATGCGCTGAACTCAAGGCGCTGCCCCCCGCTCGTCGGGCGACTCTGGTGCGCATATGCGCTGCGAATGGCGAGGCGCTGGATTCCGGATTGCTCACGTTTTTTCCTGCTCCGCACAGTTTTACCGGTGAGGATCTGGCAGAGCTTTCCTGCCACGGCGGACGCCTCGTGACACAGCACGTGCTGGAGCGGCTTTTTGCTTGCGGGGCGCGCCCGGCTGAGCCGGGGGAATTCTCCCGCCGCGCTTTCGAAAACGGCAAGATGGATCTCACCCGCGCCGAAGCGATTATGGATATCATCAGCGCCGGGAGCGATCTCGCTCTGCGGGCTGCGCAGCACCAGCTCGCCGGGGGGATAGAGACCCCTGTGCAGACTTCCATTGATACGCTGCTTTCCACCTGTGCATTGTTGGAGGCGCACATCGATTTTCCTGAGGACGACATTCCGCCTCAAAGCATCGACGGCGTGCTTGCGGACATCCGCAATGTGCAAAATACCCTGACGCTGCTCCTCAGCACCGCCACGCGCGGACGTTTACTACGGGAGGGAATCCGCGTGGCAATCATCGGCGCACCAAATGCGGGAAAATCATGCCTGCTCAACCGTCTTCTGGGCTACGAACGCGCGATCGTGAGCGAAATTCCGGGCACCACGCGCGACACCGTGGAAGAGAATATACTCTTCAACGGTCTGAACCTGCGCCTCATTGATACCGCCGGTCTTCGCGAATCGGATGACAGGGTGGAACGAGTGGGGATGCAGCGCACAATGGAGGCTCTGTGCGACGCCGACCTCATCCTTGAGGTGCGGGATGCTTCTGCTCCGTATCTGCCTCTGCCGCAGGATATGGTTTCCGCAGACGGTGCCGCACGGCTGACGCTGCTGAACAAATCGGATCTGCCACCACACTCCTCGCATGCCGGGGAGCAGGGCATCCGGATATCCTGCCTCACAGGCGCCGGCTTTGAGGAGCTTAAACAAGCCATCGTAGCGGCATTCCCGGATTCGGTCTTCGATGTGCAATCCTCTGCTGTCGCCATCAACGCGCGCCATCGCCTCGCCCTTCTCCATGCGCAGGAGGCGCTCAACCGCGCTGAATCCTCTCTCTCTCAGGATCCGCCGATGGCCGAACTTGTCGCCGCAGACTTACGCGACACCCTCGATGCCCTCGGCTCCATCACCGGGCGTGTCGATACGGAAGACATCCTCACGCGCGTTTTTTCCACATTCTGCATCGGCAAGTGAGTGGAAAAAGGGCCGACTCGGATGAGTCGACCCCTTTTGAAAAAGCAGGTGACGGGAAAAAATCACAGGTGATCTTTTTCGCCGGGTCCCCAGGACGGGATGTAATCCGGAATCTTAGGACCGCTGCCGGGGCAGTCCGCCGGCACGCGATACTGCTCGCGCAGTTTCTCGTAGGTGGCGCGCAACTGTTCCATGACCTCCTTGTATTCAGGATCCTGGGCGACGTTGTGCATCTGCAACGGATCCTTTTCATTGTCGATGAGCATCCACTCATTTTCCGGCTTGCGCAGGCCTGCTTTCTTTTCCTCCGGGGTAGCGGTCCAGATGTGAGCAAAAGTGTAGCGAGCAGTGCGCACGCCGTCATGGCGCGGGGCATTATGTTCGCCGGGTTGCTCGTAGAAGGCGTAGTAGAGCGGACGATTCTCAAATTGAGGAGCCTTGCCATCCTTGAAGAGGGGTACAAGAGAAACGCCGTCGAAGGTACTCATGTTCTCAGGGGTGTTGGCAGATGCGACCTCAAGGATAGTGGGGGCGTAGTCAATATTCTGCACCATGGCCTGACTGCGCGACCCGGCGGGGATATGCCCCTTCCAGCGCATCACGAGAGGCATGCGTAAGGTTTCCTCAAAAATCCAGCGTTTGTCATACAGCCCGTGTTCTCCCATGTAGAAACCCTGATCCCCCACATAGATCACGAGCGTGTTTTCAGAGAGACCATGGGTATCGAGGTAATTAAGCAGGGAGCTGATGGATTCATCGACTGCGAGAATGGTGCCAAGGTAATCCTCCATGTACCAACGCCAGCGGCGGACAGTGACGTCCTCCTGGCTCTTGATGCGTCCCTCCAGGAAATCTTTCACGAATTCGCGCGTGCGCTGGGCGTAGAACTCGCGGTAAAGGGGAAAGACTCCCTTTTCCACAGGCTTGAGTCCATCTCCCAGGTTTGTCTTTGGAGCGTACTTTGGGGTGTGCTTTGCGAGGTCGAAGTCTGCCGGGATTTCATCCTTAAAACGCCCGCTCTTTATCATGTTTGCCAAACGATTTTTCGGGACGATTTCTTTCATGACCTCGAAAGGAATGAGATCTTCCTGCAGGTGAGAATCGTTCCAGTTGCAGAGATCCCAGCCGACCGTTTGGCGATTGTACCGAAGCATCTCCGGACGGTTTGCCCAGTCGTCGTAAAGGGTTTCCGGCGGGGTCATCTTCGCCACGTACTCGCGAATCTTCTGCAGGTGGCGCGGCGCGGGCAACCAGTTGCGGTGCGGCGCTTTGTGCCCCACAATCAGAGCAAAAGGCTTGCTCTCATCGCGATTCTCCAGCCAGTCGATCGCCTTGCTCGTCACAAGGTCAGTCACATACCCACGGTCAATGTGAGATTTCGTCTTGCCTCCCTTGCCCTCGGTGAGGAAAGTGGGATCCCAGTAGTCTCCCTGACTGGGGAATACCTGCCAGCTGTAGAAGCCGGTCGGGTTGGAAATGAGGTGCCATTTGCCGACGATGCCTGTCTGGTAACCGGCGGCCTTGAGCATTTTCGGGTAAGTGGGTTGAGCGCCGTTGAAAGCGGGGCCTCCGTAGTTGTAGAGGAAGGCGTTATTGTGCGAGTGGCGTCCGGTGAGCATGCAAGCGCGCGAAGGGCCGCAAAGGGAATTGGCGCAGTATGCGCGGTCAAATACCATGCCCTCCTGCGCCAGGCGGCGGAAGCCGGGCAGAGGAACAGGGGAATCTTTGTCACAGCTTCCCAGGGCTTGCACAGCATGGTCATCCGTGATGATGAACAGGATATTTGGGTGGGTGTTTTCTGCCGGATTTTCTGCGTGGGTCTGATAAGCGCCACTCGACAGTAGTACCAGAATGCCGACTAGAACTTTTTTGAGCACCAGAATGCCGATCAGAAATTTTTTGTATCGTTTCATACGGGGGGATTTTCTCACAAACTAACCTTGATCGTCAAGCTCATATTAAGCGCGGTGGTATCGCCGCGTGGGGCGGCCGGACAGGCCTCTGAGGAGGGCCAGCGAATTTTTTGCATGAAAATATATTTTGATGAAAGGTTAAGAGAAAGAAGGACGTATTACTAAAGGTATCGTCCAGTACGAGTTCCCCCCTCAATTTTACCGAACGCTTATGTTAAAGAAATATATCATAGCCTGGGTTGGTGCCGCTGCCTTATGCAGTGCGCAGGAAGGTAACCTTTCGCCTGTGTATGCGGAGCAAACGCATGCTGAAAATATCGCTAATGTCGATACTTCCGCAGCTTCTCCACGCCCGGAAGGTTCCATTTACATGGGTGGCTTCCGAGCGCCGAAAATTGAAACCGTGCGCGTGGCAGTGATCGGTCTGGGCGAGCGTGGATCCCTGCAGACCCCCCATTTTGCCGCCATCCCCAACTGCGAACTCGTGGCGGTTTGTGACGTATATGGAGACGCCGTGAAACGCACAGCCGACCAAATGGAGAAGAAAACCGGTAAACGGCCTGCAGAGTACAGCGGCAGTCCGGATGCATACAAGAAGATGCTGGAAGAGGTAAAGCCGGATGCAGTGATCATCAATACTCCGTGGGAGACTCACGCGCAGATGGCCATCGACGCCATGGAGAGCGGCGCACACGCTTTTGTGGAGGTGCCATTGGCCATTACACTCAAAGATTTGTGGCGTGTGGTGGATACGGCCGAACGTACAAAGAAGCACTGCATGATGCTGGAAAACTGCAATTATGGACGCAATGAGCTCATGTTCCTGAATATGGTGCGCCAGGGTGTGATCGGCGAGCTCCTGCACGGGGAAGCGGCCTATATCCACGAGCTACGCTCCCAAATGTGGAGTGAGAACCGCGGCTGCGGTTCCTGGCGTACTTACCACTACGCAGGGCGCAACGGCAATCTTTACCCCACCCATGGACTTGGTCCTGTGGCGCAGTACATGAGTCTCGCCCGAGGTGAGGACACCTTCGACCGCATTGTTTCATTCAGTAGCCCTGCCATTGGTCGTGCCGCCTACGCGAAAAAGCATTTCCCCGCTGACCATAAATGGAATAAGCTCAACTTTAAGTGTGGCGATATCAGCAATTCCATCATTAAGACGAAAAAGGGGCGGACCATCATTGTGCAATGGGATGAGACAAGCCCTCGTCCGTACGACCGCAAGAACATGATTCAGGGGACGGAAGGAACGCTGGCCGATTACCCGCTGCGCGTGGCCGGGGAGAAGCTCGGACCCGGTGTCACCGATGCTCCGGAGAAGGGGCAGCCGGGAGCCGGAGAAATAGCGACCACCGGCAGCTACCACCAGTGGTATCAGGGCGCCCAGGCTGAAAAAGCCCTTTACGATAAGTACGACCATCCTCTCTACAAGCGTCTCGGCGAGGCGGCCCGCAAGAACGGGGGGCACGGCGGGATGGACTACATCATGCTCTATCGGGTAATTGAGTGCCTGCATAACGGCGAACCGATGGATCAAAACGTGTATGAGGGTGCGTTCTGGTCCGCGGTCGGTCCGCTTTCTGAAAAATCGGTGAATGAGAATGGCGCTCCCCAGGTATTCCCGGACTTCACCCGTGGAGACTGGCAAAACACCGCCAAACTGCCTGTGATTCAGTAATTTTTCTCTCCGGTGCCGCAGGAGGGCTTCCCAGCTTTCCTGCGGCATCAGTGTTGCGAATTGGGCTTGTGAGCTAAAACACAGCGGATCCGGGAGGATTTTTGAATCCCTGAGCTGTGTAATTGAGTAATTGCCTTGTTTGCAAGGTATTGAGCTTATTTTTTTTCTCGGGTGATTGTTCTGCGGGTTGTTTTGTGATTGGCAACAGGAAAAGAGTGTGTTACACTTCCGATGGTATAGGTTTCACTCAGAAAGGGACATGAAGTTTACTGTGCAGAAAAGGTTGCTGATAATCATGTTGTTGCTCGCTTGCGTCGTCATGCTGAGCAGTTGCAGTACGGTGGAGGGAATTTTACGATACTTCACGAGCTTGCCGGGAAACCTCTTCAATGCGATTGCGCCATGAGAAATTCTTGCATGTTGATACGAGGAATATTGATGGGGGGCTGCCTGTTGGGAGGGGTTTCATGCCAGCAGAGTCTTCCTCCCGGCGGGAGCGTGGGAGTGAGGAACTACAGCGATGCCGTGGTGCACATCGGTCAGGTGGATCCCGCATATCAGGCATATTTCCGAAGTCAAAATGCCGCTAATTACTCATTGAGTGACCAGCGTAAGGCCTATTTTGCCGCTGCTCAGACCGCCCGCACACCGGTACGAGAGTCAGACTATCGGCCGAGCGTTGTTCGCAGTCGGAGTTCTGTGCGCGGAAGAAAAGTCGCATCATCACGGGGGAAAGGGAGAGCCCGCGTCGTGCGCAAGGTGTCGTCCGGGAAGACCAAGCGCGTGGCTGCTCGTCGCAGCTCATCCAGGAAACGCTAAATCGGGGATCGCATTTACGAAGAAGCTATGGACGAGGAAAAACAAACGCAGTTACCCTCGGAGGGGGAGGCGGATGTGCGGAATTTGACCGGTATGATGACGGGTGGTTTGTCCTCCCGCAGGGTGGGGGGCGTGCCGGAAGGAATGCCCGGGACTCTGGGGGGTATGGCGATTTTGCTGATAGTCATGGGGTTGCTCTGTGAGTTGTACGCAGGGCGGGGAGCGGAAGGGAGCTGGCAGAATGTGTTGCTGGCAGTGGTGCTCTGTGTTCTGGTGGTCGCGCTTGTCTGCGGGCACATCATACTGGCGAGACGCAGCGGCAGCGGGATTGTTTCCAGGAGTATGCTCGCCTTTGCCGGAGCGCACGTGGTCATATTGCCGCTGCTATGCGTGTTGTCGGATGTGGTGTTGCGTCCTTGCGCTCCGTTTTTGGGACTTGTGTATGCTCTTCTGATGCTGTGGTACGGGAGCAGCTATGCGAGCTCAGTTCTGGTGGCAGCCGCGTGTGCGCTGGTATTTGCCAGTGTGTTGGCTATCCCATTCTGCTTACAGCTCGGACCGCTGGCGGCAGGCATTATTCTATTTCTGGTCGGGGCTGGGTTGCTCTACGTTGCTCTCTGGCTGCGCCGCCTGCGTGCGCGTGCCCTGACCCGCGTTATCATTGCTCAAAAGCGTCAGGCGCTCAATCGCGAGGCAGCCGAGGCTCAGGAAGCTCGTGAAGCTTAAAGACTATTCCGCGTTCCTTCCTGAGCAACTTGCCGAATTCTCTGGCTAATTTTTCGGCCTTCTGTTGCAAGGTTTCGCGAGTAAGTCCGAGGAGCGCAGCCGCACCGAACTGCGTGCAGCACTCACCGGCCGCCACGGTGGCGTATACCATCGCCCGCAGAATGTCCCACAGATTCGGCCTTCTGTCCGCCCGGCAGGCATAGGAGAGGCAGCCGCAGAGTGTTCCCATGTACGTATCACCCGCTCCCGTGGGATCAATGGCCTGAGGAATTTTGCCGGCGGGAAGCTTTATGTAGCTCTCCTCATGGATTCCCGGCGCTTCGTGGGTGAACAGGATGGAGCCCTCGCTACCGCACTTTACGATGACGTACCGAGGACCGGCGGCAAGGATGCGATGCCCGGCTGACAGGACATCGTCTTCGCCGGAATAGGCGAGAGCTTCCTCCGTGTTCATGAGGGCGAGATCGGAGCGCGCGAGGAGTTGTTCTGTCAGATCACGCTCGCGTTCGATCCATGTTTTCATGAAGTCTGTGGCGATAAAGAAAGGACGCTTTGCGAATTGATCGAGCAGGGTAATCTGAAGACGCGGCGTCACATTGGCCAGTGCGAGCACGCCGCTGTCTGCCAGTTGTTCCGGTAAGCGTGGATTCCAGTCCTGCTGCACTCCCTCTTCCGTGCGCAGTGACGTGCGTTGGTTCATATCCGCCTCGTAGCGTGCGGCCCATGAAAATGTCCTGCCGGGGCGTCGCTCGATAAAGCGCGTGGTGACTCCACTCGCTTCAAGGTTCTTCATCTGCTGCTCAGGGAAATCATCGCCGATGACGCCAAGCAGGGCGGAGTCATACGCCGTGAGACGTGCCCCCAGAGCAGCGTACAGAGCGGAGCCGCCGGGTTCATCCGTGGTGCTTCCCTCAGGGGTGCTCACGCTATCCAACCCCATGGTGCCGTAGATCAGCAATCGAGAGCACCACGGCGTCGGCGCCCCTCCCAGCAGGAGATCGAGATCTGTCCTGTTGATGATCGGCACGCCCAGGAGACCCGCTTTGGTGCGTTTTTCGCCGCCGCCTTCTCCCGCCAGGAGGTACCTCGTGGCGCTCGTGACGTCAGAGGCGTATTTCCCGCCGGCGGTTTCAATCTTGTGCTTGAAATCCTCCCGGGGGACGTCGAAGGTGCCGGTAATGGCAATGGCGCTGCCTCTCAGCGCCGTGCTTTTGTCGGTCGAGAGGGTTTCCCTGTAGGCAGAAGAGACGGGAGAGATGCCGAGCTCGCGCAGGGTTTTCAGTACGTGCTGTCCGGCATCGGATTGAAAGAAGGCAAGCAGTTTACGAGCGGAGACGGAACCGATGGGGTTCACAAGATGTAGCTTGTTTTTGCCGTCCGGCTCGATGACCATGTAGCCGCGTTCGAGGTACGGTGCGGCAGAGGGATCAATTTTATCGCGGCGGAGTCGTTCACGCTGCATTTCCAGGTCAGTCTTATCTTTTCCCTTGTTCCTCGCCGCGCCCGGGTTGAGCCCATTGTAGGTTTCAATGTCATCCTCCAGCTGCACGAGCGTGCGCAGGAATTCCGAATCCGCTACCTGATTCAAATCTGAGTGGTAGACAGCGATGTCGTGCGCTTTCACCGCGCCGATGGAGGGGATGCCAAAAGCGGTGAGCCAACGTTCCAGCGGCATTTGCCGGGCGCGATTCAGGGCTTCCAGAGCCTTGGCTGCATTCTTTTCTCCGAATCTTCGCGGCTCTTCCGGTGTACCAAGATTCAGCGCGCCGAGCTCGTCCACTCTGAGCAGAAAGAGGTCCAGAGGCGAGTGGATCAGGTCGCTCCTGACGAGGGCTTCCGCAACGACGCCGCCGAGGTTTTCGATATCCAGCGCAGTGCGGGAGCAGAAGTAGGTTGTCCGGGTGACAGCCTGTGCGGGACAGGCAAAGTTGGTGCAACGCCACGCAACTTGTCCGTCCTCCCGCGTGATGGGAGCGCCGCAGCTCGGGCACACGCCCCCCACTGCTTCCGGCAGAGAATAGGGGGCAGTTCCTGCAGGTCGACTGGCTTCGTTGACTTTCACGATCGAAGGAATAATTTCTCCGGCTTTTTCGACGAGAACCGTGTCGCCGATGCGGATGTCCTTGCGGGCGATTTCGTCCTGGTTGTGCAGAGTGGCGCGTGAGACGGTGGAGCCGGAGATGAGTACGGGTTCCAACTCTGCGACAGGAGTGAGCACGCCGGTGCGTCCCACTTGCACGGTGATGCCCAGCAGTCTGGTTTCTTTCTGCTCCGGCAGATATTTGAAAGCCGCAGCCCAGCGTGGGGCGCGGGTGGTAGCGCCCAGTTGCACACGTTGGGCAAAGGAATCCAGCTTGATGACAGCTCCATCCGTGCCGAAGCCGAGTTTGCGGCGCAAGGTGTCGATTTCTCTGACGGCGTGGCGCAGCTCATCCAGACTCTGTGCATGCAGGATGGGTTTATTGTATGGGATGCCCATGCGACCCAGCAGCCGTTCATAGTCATCCATGCATCGTAGCTGCTCCCCCTCGTAAGCGCCCAGTCCGTGCGCCAGGAAACGAAGCGGACGCCGCGCGACTTCATCGTGGTTAAGCAATTTGATGGTGCCGGCGGTGGCGTTGCGCGGGTTGGCCAGGGCAGGCAAACCGTCCGCATCACGCTGAGCATTGAGAGCATCGAATTCTGCCGAGGGCATGTAAATTTCCCCGCGTACTTCCAGTACCCTCGGCGCTCCTTCCGGCAATTTTTGCGGCACGCTGCGGATGGTTCGCACGTTTGTCGTAATGTCGTCCCCTGCCTTGCCGTCACCGCGTGTGGCGGCGTACTGTAGTTCCCCATTGCGGTAGAGGAGTGTCACCGCGCAGCCGTCGATTTTCGGTTCGATGACCACGTGCGGCGCTGCCTCGTCCAACGCCGTTTGAAGGCGTTTGTAAAACTCCACGAGCACGTGATCCGTCTCCACTCCCGGCGCGGGTTTCTGTTCAAAAATGTCGTCGATGCTCAACATAGGCACCGGATGAGTGATCTTCGCGAAGCCTTCTGCGAGGTCGTTTCCCACTTTTTGCGTCGGTGATTCCGGCGTGACATATTCCGGGTGCGCCGCCTCGAGCTCTTCCAGCTCGCGGTAGAGTCTGTCGTATTCAGCATCAGTTATTTCCGGCTCGGCTCGGGCGTAGTACAGCTCATTGTTGCGGCGAACGATGCGGCAGAGTTCATCATATCTCTTCCGCTCTGCTGCCTGCTTTTCCACGTAGTCAAATAAATCATCCATGCTGTGCCATCCCATTGTACCAAATCCATTCCTCATTTCAAGCTGCATTCAATAGCGCTCAGGGCAAACGCACTGTCACATGTACCGATGGACCAGGAATGATGTACCATGTACCGATGTACCATGGACCATGGACCATGTATTAAGTTAGCGCGCTAGCGCGCGGAGCTGCGAAGCTTTAGCTGAGGTGGAGGGTTCAACATACGCGGTTGCTGGCTAGAAAGGTTTGTGGATAAGCGGAGCCGTATCCACCGCTCTGCTACATGGTACACGGTACATCTCAAATGGTACATTAGCAAACGCATTTCAAATGCGATTGTTTCGCCTTTTTTCGCAGCAGATAGGGAGCTTCTCAGAAATCCCAGCTCATCTGCTCGCCTTCCCCGGTTGCTTCTTCACTTTTTGTCGTCGTTTTTTCCGGCTTTTCCTGAGTCCCCTGAGAAGTTAATTCCCCCGGGACCGGAGTGAGGGTGGCCTCCTGCTGCTCATTTTCCTCCGTTGAGGCTGCTGCCATAGCGCGTGCAATGCGCTCTACCGGGTTCTTGGTGACAATGTTGCCCAGCACGGCGCGACCCTTCACTCGAAGCTTGGCAAAATCAAATGGAATGGGGCGGCGCAGTTTCTTGAGTTGATTCTTCAGGAAGACGTTGACTTTGATGGCGGAACTGTCATCTTCAGTGGCGTGCACGGAGAAGAAGAAGATGCGAGTGCCTTTCGTGCCTTGCGTGAGCTGGTATTCTTTCTCGCGCGTAAAGCCTCCCAGACGGAACCGCTTGGCGTACGAAGTGCCTTCCTTGCCGTCCCGGTAGATCATATTAAAGACCCAGTCCTGACCGGGTCGCAGGACGCGTATATCGAGCAAATTTTTGCCGACGTAGAATTTTTCCTGCACACGGCGCACCATCATAACTCCGTGTGAGTCGATGGTCAGGATATCGCTCATAGTGGAACATTTTTCAATGGCCTGTCCCTTCTTGACGCCATAACCGGCGAACCCTTCATCGTCAATGTAGAGAGTTTCATTTTCCACGGCGGCTTCTGCGCGGGTGAGGGAGTCGAAGGTCGTGAGTTCGGTGAGGCGTTCGCGTCCTTCACCGTACTTTTTCTGCAGGCTCTCGAACCAGCGGATGGTGAAGCGGGTGAGTTGCGCAAGGTTCCTGCGAGTCTGCTCCATCTGTTTTTCAAGGTCGATGATGTGCTCCTCGGCCTCGTGAATTTCGTACTTGGCGATTTTTTTGATGCGAATCTCCGTGAGACGAATGATGTCCTCCTCCGTGATCGGTCGGATGAACTCTGCAACGTACGGCGCGAGTTTTTTTGCAATTTGCGCGAGGGAGTTTTCCCAGCTCTCGCTCTGCTCCAGCACCTTGTAAATGCGTTTCTCAATGAAGATTTTTTCCAGAGACGCTTGCACCCAGGCTTCCTGAAGCTCACCGAGGCGCACCTCCAGTTCGCGGCGCAGGATGTCGCGTGTGTTGTCCACATTCGCCTTCAGGATTTCACTCACGCCCATAAACACCGGTTTGCGATCCTGAATCACCACCGCCTTCGGTGAAATGCTCACCTGGCACTCAGTGAAGGCGTACAGCGCCTTGCAGGTTTTTTCTACGTCCACACCCGTCGGCAGGTGCAGCAGAATGTCCGCTTGAGCCGCCGTGTTATCCTCAATTTTTGCCAGCTTGAGTTTGCCCTTTTCCAGTGCAGATTCGATACTCTGAATGACGGATTCCGTGGTGGTGCCGAAAGGAATTTCCGTGATGCGGATGAGACGCTTGGTGGAGGTGTCCAGTCTCGCGCGGCAGCGAAGGCGGCTGTTGCCGGTGCCGTCGTTGTAACCGCTCACATCCAGCAGACCGCCGGTGGGAAAGTCCGGGTAGAGTTCAAACGTCTCCCCGCGCAGATAGTGGATGGCGGCCTCGATAATTTCGTTGAAATTGTGCGGCAGGATGAGGCAGTTCATCCCCACGGCAATGCCCAGCGCGCCTTGCGCCAGCAGCAGCGGGAACTTTACCGGCAGGGCTACCGGCTCCTTGTTGCGCCCATCGTAGCTGAGCTTCCACTGCGTCACTTTGGGGCTGT
This sequence comes from uncultured Akkermansia sp., assembly GCA_947601655.1. Classification (GTDB taxonomy): domain Bacteria; phylum Verrucomicrobiota; class Verrucomicrobiia; order Verrucomicrobiales; family Akkermansiaceae; genus Akkermansia. Next base: position 23,228 of record CANQGG010000003.1, on the reverse strand, counting down.
AGACGACTTCCTTTGCGAAAGCTGAGAGTCTCGCCTCAATGTACCGCGGCGCTGCGGCGGCATCTCCGGTCAGGATGTTCCCCCAGTTCCCCTGGGTATCAATCAGCAGTTTTTTCTGCCCAAGCGTTACGAGGGCGCTTCCGATACTCGCATCCCCGTGCGGGTGGTATTTCATGGTGTCGCCCACGATGTTGGCCACCTTGTTGAAACGTCCATCATCCATTCGCTCCATGGAGTGCAGCAGGCGGCGCTGCACCGGCTTGAGCCCGTCGTCGATATGAGGTACGGCTCGCTCTAAAATCACGTAGGATGCGTATTCCAGATAATAGTCCCCGAACATCCGTTGAATCTTGCTCGGATTGTCCTGCATGTAGACCGGTACGCTCTCTTCACTCATACGCTTCGCTGCACGATTCTACCAAATTTGCCTCTTTTTTCAAGCGTGTACTCCTGTGCTTTTGCAATTTTCCGTTCCCAAAACCGCACCGATTCAAAAATTCGCCTCGCTCCTGCTCCGCAGTTTCGCGCGCAAGCGCGCAAATTTAATACATGCTCCATGGTACATCTTTGGCAAACGCATTCCCAATGCGTTTGCCCCTTGCACCCCTAAAAAGAATTGCCTTCCTCGCGCGCTTCGTGTACAATTCCCCCGATCCTCTTTTGCCACTGTGGCGGAATCGGTAGACGCAGGAGACTTAAAATCTCCCGGCCTTCGGGCTGTACGGGTTCGAGTCCCGTCGGTGGTAACGCGGGGGGCGCCTCGTTTCGGGGCGTGGTTGGGAAGGAACGAGGCCCGGGAAGAATAGCTTCTTCTTCCTCGTATCGGGCTGCGAGAGAGGCGCAAGGAAATGGGTGTGCGTACGTGAAAACGCTTGCACGCGGCGTGCCGGTGTGGTAAAAGGAGGTCGGCGCGGAGCGCGCCCGGGATTATGAATAAAGAGATACGCATCGTCATCGGAGCAGATCACAAAGGGGTAGATCTGAAAGAAGCGGCAGTTGAAATGCTCAGGGAATGGGGACTTCAGGTGGAGGATGTGGGGACGATGAGCCGGGAGTCGTGCGACTATTCGGACTACGCGAATGCGGTATGCAAGCGCGTGGTGGACGGGCGGGCTGACCGCGGGATTTTGATCTGCTTTTCAGGGCTGGGAATGAGCATCGCGGCAAATCGCTGGAAGGGGGTGCGTGCCACGCTTGTCCGTACGCCGCAGATCGCTGCGCTTTCGCGTCAGCACAATGATTCCAACGTGATGTGCCTTGCATCGGCCTTTATCACCCCGGAAGATTTGGATGATATCTTGCACACGTGGTTGATGGCAGAGTTTGAGGGCGGGCGGCACGTGCAGCGGCTGCTGAAAGCGAGTGGTTCACCGCTGGCGATGAGTGATCCGGAGTTGGCGGGCTACATTGAGGAAGAGAGGAGACGGCAGAACAACAACATCGAACTCATTGCGTCGGAGAATTTCGCTTCTCCGTCGGTGATGGAGGCGCAGGGTTCGGTGTTGACGAATAAGTATGCTGAGGGCTATCCCGGCAAGAGATGGTACGGCGGTTGCGAGGTTGTGGACAAGGTGGAGCAGTTGGCGATCGACCGCGCGAAGGCGTTGTTCGGTTGCGAGCATGTGAATGTGCAGGCGCATTCCGGGTCTCAGGCCAACATGTCCGTCTACCAGGCATGCCTGCAACCGGGAGACACAATTCTGACGATGGATTTGGCGCACGGCGGGCACCTCTCTCACGGCTTTTTTGCGAATTTTTCCGGGAAAATGTATAAGGTGGAGCACTACGGAGTGAGCCCGGAGACCGAGTGCATTGATTACGACGCACTGGAGGCAAAGGCCAGAGAGGTGAAGCCTCAGCTCATTCTCGCCGGGGCTTCAGCGTATTCCCGTACGATTGATTTTGCCCGTATCCGCCGAATCTGCGATGAGGTGGGAGCGATCATGTTTGTGGACATGGCGCACATTGCGGGTTTGGTGGCGGCAGGGGTGCATCCGTCTCCGGTGCCGTATGCGGATTTTGTATCCACCACCACGCACAAGAGCCTGCGTGGACCGCGCGGAGGCATGGTGATGTGCAAGGAAAAATGGGCGAAGAAGCTCAACAGCGCCACTTTCCCGGGTTTGCAGGGCGGACCGCTCATGCATGTGATTGCCGCGAAAGCCGCCTGTCTCGGGGAGGCTCTCAAACCGGAGTTCCGCGAGTATGCACAGCAGATTGTGAAGAACGCCAAGGCCATGGCAGAGAAGATGGCCGAACTCGGTTTCCGCATCGTTGCCGGCGGCACGGATAATCACTGTTTCCTCGTTGATCTCAGCGTGAAGGGCATCAATGGAGCGGAGGCTCAGGTTGCACTGGATCGAGTGGGCATCACCGTGAATAAGAATGCCATTCCCTTCGACAAAGGCAGCACCTCCACTCCTTCCGGCATCCGTATCGGCACTCCTGCGGTAACTACTCGCGGCATGAAGGAGGATGATGTGAAGCGTGTGGCGGAGTACATCGGCCGCTGCCTCGGCATCCTTGCCGCGCAGAAGGTGCATGAGAACCCGGCGGACTACGAAGAGCTGCGCGCGGAGATCTCTGCCTTCAACAGCAATTTCCCCATGCCTTGAACCCGAAGCGGGAAATGCAATGAGCTACTGTGCGGATGTTTTTCGGCGCGTGAGGCGGGTTGCCCGTGAGGTGGCGATCGGCAACACTGCCGTGGGTGGTGCCAATCCCGTTCGGGTGCAATCCATGCTCACCCACGACACGCTGGACACGGCCGGCTGTGTGGCGGAGACTTTGCAGCTGGTGGAGGCGGGCTGCGAGATCGTGCGCCTTACAGCGCAGACGAAGCGCCACGCGGCAAATCTGGAGAATATATCGCGAGAGCTGCGGGCGGCGGGGTGCCATGTGCCACTGGTGGCGGATATACACTTCAAACCGGATGCCGCGATGGAGGCGGCCAAGTGGGTGGAGAAGGTACGCATCAATCCCGGCAACTTTGTGGATAAGCGCGGGGATGCCGTGCCGGACTACACGGAGGCGAATTACGAGCGGGAGATCGACCGCATTCGTGAGGCATTCACTCCCTTCGTTCTCTTCTGCAAGGAGCATGGTCGCGCCATTCGTCTGGGTGCGAATCACGGGTCGCTCTCCGGTCGCATTCTTGCGCGTTATGGCGACACGCCGGAGGGAATGGTGGAGAGTGCGCTTGAGTTTGCCCGTGTGGCGCGAGAGCTTGATTTCCATGCGATGGTGTTTTCCATGAAAGCGTCGGACGTGAAAGTGATGATTCACGCTTACCGCTTGCTCGTGCAGCGTTTCCGGGAGCTTGGGGACGACTGGAACTATCCTATCCACCTGGGAGTGACGGAGGCCGGGGAAGGGGAGGACGCACGCATTAAGAGCGCCATCGGCATCGGCTCCCTGCTGGCGGATGGCATCGGCGATACCCTTCGAGTATCGCTCACAGAGGAAGCGGTGTGTGAGGTGGCGCCGGGCTTCGAGCTTGCCCGCGCGTTTGGCTCCTCGTCGTCCGCCTGTTCGCCGTCGGTGCAGTTGTCGGCGCCTTTCGATCCTCTGGTGTACAGGCGCCGCGCAAGTGAGCAATGCGAAGTGAACGGCGTTTTACTCGGTGGCAAACAGCCCGTGCGTGTGGCGCTGCCCCAGGCGCAGTGCGATCAGCTGCGCGCATGCGGCAGGGATGCTTCTCCCGACACGCCCGTGGAGCTCGCTTACGAGCAGTTGTCGTTGCTGGAGGTGGATCCTCGGGATGCGGAGCAGATGCGCGCGTTGCAGGATTCTCCGGCTTCCCTTGTGGCAGTGAAGGATGGCGTAGATATGCCCCCCGTGCAGGCGCAACGTTTGCTGGCTGCGCAGCTGCCCTCCGGGCATGCCCTCTTGCTGAAGGATACTTTCGTGCCGCCGGATGCGGCGCATCATGCGGGGGAAAAACTTTCTTCCGCCATGGCGGCGGGAATCAACCTCGGTTCATTGCTGGTGGATGGCATAGGGGACGCGGTGCTGGTGCGCGGGGAGAAAGACGCCGCTGCTGCGCTGCACCTGGCTTACAATACTCTTCAAGCTGCCGGTGTACGTACGAGTAAAGCAGAGTTTGTATCGTGTCCCTCCTGTGGGCGCACGCTGTACAACATCCGCGAAGCCGCGGCGCGCATCCGTGCCGCCACGGGTCACCTGAAAGGCGTGAAAATCGCCATTATGGGTTGCATTGTGAACGGTCCCGGCGAGATGTCGGATGCCGATTTCGGTTATGTCGGCGGCGCGCCGGGTAAGATCAATCTGTATGTCGGACACACGCCGGTGCAGATCAACATCCCGCAGGAGGAAGCTGTGGAGAAACTTGTGGAGCTCATCAAAGCTCATGGGCGCTGGCAAGAGCCATAAGATGGACCCTTTCATGTACCATGGACCATGTATTAAGTTAGCGCGCTAGCGCGCGAAGCTGCGAAGCTTTAGCTGAGGTGGAGGGTCCAACATACGCGGTTGCTGGTTAGAAAGGTTTGTGGATAGGCGGAGCCGTATCCACCGCTCTGCTACATGGTCCATGGTACATCCCAATGCGTTTGCCCTCGTTGATACCCTTTGGAATCAGGGAGAGACAGCATTGAGCCAGACGGCCGCTTTGCCGGCGGGAACTCGGAAAGCGGCGTTGCCTTCGGGGTCGATGGCAACTTCCTCGCCCGGGTAGCAGCCGGTAGCTTCAATCCACCGCTCGCCGGCATGCAGTTTGCCCACATTCATAATTTTTTCTCCGTCGTCCTTGTTGGAAATCAGCAGAGCCAGCCCGGAGTACGGGTGCGATTCATCCCCACTGCGGACAAATCCCACGACATGGGGATCATCAAAATAATCCCATTGCTCCCCGTAGGCCCGCTCGCGGCGCGCCTTCAGCAGGGTGTCGATTACCCCGCGGTGGATAGGCTCCTCCCCGCGCATGCCGTAGTAGTCCCCGTAAAAAAGGCAGGGATAGCCTTCCTTTTGCAGGAGAATGAGCGCATAGGCTGCCGGCTTCAACCAATCCGCCACCGGAGATTCCAGGGACTGCCCCGCCTGGGAGTCGTGGTTATCCACGAAGGTGACAGCAAGGGTGGGATGCGTCTGCACGAGGGTGCCCTGCAAAAGAGTTCGCAGGTCGAATTCGGCTCCTTCCTGTGAGGCTTTGTGGAGATTGAAGTGCAGGGGCACATCGAAAAGATCCAGCTGCTCCTCAGTTTCATCGAGGAAGAAAGAGAGTTCTCCGTCATCGTTTTTCCAGCATTCGCCGACGGCGTAAATCTCGCGCTGGAAGTTCTTTCGCACGCTGCGCAGGAAGTTCGCAACGAAGGAGCGGGAGATGTGTTTGACGGCATCCATGCGGAACCCGTCCAGGTTGAATTCGCGGATTACCCATTCCCCCCATCGCGTGACCTCCTGCACGACTTCCGGGTGCTTGTAGTCCACATTCGCAAACATGAGGTAATCATAATTGCCATTTTCGCGGTCCACCTCGTTGCTCCATCCTTTTCCTTCTCCCTCTATCCTGAAGATTCCTCTTTCATTGTGGCGTGCATCGTAGTCAATGCCGGAGAAGTGGTACCAGTGCCATTCGAAGTTCGAGTATTTCTTGCCGCGCCCCGGGAAGGTGAAGTGCGTCCAACCCTCGATTTCATACGCGTCTCCGAGTTCCTCGTAGCGATTTTCCGCGCTCACGCGCTTCACATAGAAAGTTTCCTTCTCATCAGCTCCGGTTTTGTGGTTGAGCACGGCATCGAGATAGACCTTGATATTCTGATCATGCAGAGCCCGGATGGCTCCTTCAAAATCTGCGCGAGTTCCGTACTTCGTGCGCACAGAGCCTTTCTGGTCAAACTCTCCGAGATCGTAGAGATCATAGGTGGAATAGCCCACGCCCCCGGCCTCCGTGGTTTTGTAGGCAGGCGGCGCCCAGACCGCTGTGACGCCGATTTGCGCAAGGTGCTCCGCATCCTGAGCAAGTTTTTTCCACAGGTTCCCGTCGTTGGGTAAGTACCACTCAAAATACTGCATCATGACGCCGTTTTTCATCATGATTCCGAGAGTATTCCCGTAAAATGCGGGAAGCAAGGAATTAGAGCCAACTATTAGAATATATGACGCTCCTCTGCACCACCCAAATTGCGTGCAGGGGAAAGAGGAATTATTTTGATTTCAGAATATATGTCGGCGCATCAATTTGACGAGTGAAGGATAAATCGGGAGAGAGGAATGGTCAGAGGAATCCGGAGTCGTCGGTTATTTTTCTTGTCTTCCGAGAAGAATAGAGCTAGCCTGAGAACATTGTGGAGGAAACTATATCATGGGGAGGGTGCTCCCTACACCATAGGAATACGAAACAAGTCTCAATTCGGGGTTAATATGAACATCAAGAGATCTTTTTTATACTTCGCGATCGGGAGTATAGCGATGGTGCTTCTCCACCTGGTTTCCGGACACATGCATGAGGTTATATGGGATGGCATAAGATCAGAAGCTTTGAAGGTGGAGATTTCAAGAATGAGCAAGGATGGAGGAACGTGGAAAGTGGTGAAGGAGGAGAGGACTGACAAGTTGATCGACGATTATAAAGTGCTCATTGATGGGCAGTTATACTCGATCAGATTGTACGGAAGCATGCTTGGTTGGGAATTTCATAAAATGCCTGAATCACGATGAAAAAGATTCCTTTCATTTATATCGTGCCTCCTCTGTCCATAGGGATATGGCTTCTGATTCGTTGGTACCTGTTTAAGGAGTGCAGAGAGGACGTCATTGTACAGAGGGAGTGGAGTCAGGTAACTTATGGGATATTGGTGATAGGGGTGCCATTATGTTTTTTCGAATCTTGCCTAGCGTTGAGGATTGCTCAATGGAGGAATCGGACCAAGCACGCGCGGAGCAAAGCAGAGCAACTGTATGAAAAGCGTTTGAGTCACTCATTGTCCGAGTGTGTGGATGTATTCCTCCTGGTTTCCTACTTTCTTGTTTATTTGTTTTTTTCAGTCTGATCTCTTCAAAATGACAGAAGATAAAATATACCGAGTTAAATGCATCATTCCATTTTTTCTGTTTCCACTTGTTGCAGCATCAGTGGGAATTGTGAAAGTGGGCATGGGTTTGTACGGGGAACTGGATGTGCTTGAGGATATGAATTTTTCCATGGCGACCGTTGCATTCTTTCTTTTTCCGGGGACAATTTTAGCCCATTGGGGAGAAAAGTTGGTGAAATCTGCCGTTGCCAAAAGCGTCCTTACGGTCTTCATTCTCTCGCTTGTATGCTTCCCCATGCTTTTGCCATTAATTGGGGCAATCTTGCCCAACTCAGCTTTCTGCGTGGAATGGAGCATACGCGAGCTGACGTTAGCAGTAGAGACTCTCGTTAGTATTGTGGCATATGTCTTAATTATTTTCATGCTGCGTAAATACTAATTATTCATTATGAGTGATTTATAACTGTTTTTAGCAAAGAAGAATGAGGGTTCTATGAGTCTAGGATTTGGACGCTGTCTGTCGCCACGTGTCTGCTGACAATACGAGCGAACGGCACACACCTTCCCTAGGAAAGGTGTTGTACAGTGAGGAAAGGGAAGAAGAGAAGAACCGCGATTGCCGGTCAGAGAGATCAGCCCTGATGGCTCTGCACGAGGGCCCTTGTGCGTTTGCGCACGTTTGCGACGCGTGTCTGAAGCTGCTGCTTGTAGGACTCGAGGTCGGGCAGGTCGCATTGGGCGACGCCGGAAATGACGGCAGCCTGAGCAATGGCGGGGCAGAGGAAGGTGATCATGCGCGGGTCAAAGGGCTTAGGGATCACATAGTCGCGCCCGAACTCCAACGGTACGCCGCCGTTGGCATCAATCACCTCTTGCGGCACCGGGCAGCGAGCGAGATCGGCCAGTGCGCGCGCGGCTGCGATTTTCATGGCCTCGCTGATGCCGGTAGCCTGCATATCCAGCGCTGCCCGGAAAATGTATGGGAAGCAGCTTACGTTGTTCACCTGATTCGGCCAATCGCTGCGACCTGAGCCCATGATGCAGTCCGGGCGAGATGCCTTTGCTTCCTGATAAGTAATTTCCGGGTCAGGATTCGCGCAGGCGAAGATGATGGGGTTGGGAGCCATGCTCGCCACCATCTCCGGCTTCAGCAGTCCCTTTTTGGAGAGACCCAGGAACACATCCGCCCCTTGCAGCGCCACCTCCAATGTGCAGTCCTCACTCTGGGCGAACATGGCCTTAGTGGGATGCAGATCGAGGCGCCCGGTGTGGATAAGTCCTTTGGAATCGAACATGTAGATATTTTCGCGACGAATTCCCAGCGCCATGTAGAATTTCGCGCAGGCGATGCCGGCGGCGCCTGCGCCACACACCACACACTTCATCTCCTGCAGCAAACGCCCCGTCAGGTGCGCTGCATTCAGCAGCGCGGCGCCGGAAATGACTGCCGTGCCGTGCTGATCATCGTGAAAGACAGGGATGTTCATTTCCTCGCGCAGACGTTGCTCCACGATGAAGCACTCGGGAGCCTTGATATCCTCCAGATTGATCGCCCCAAAGGTCGGCTCCATGGTCTTGATCACCTCGATGAGCGTTTCGGGTTTCGTCACATCCAGCTCGATGTCAAACACATCCACATCCGCATAAATTTTGAAAAGCAACCCCTTACCCTCCATCACCGGTTTGGCTGCCCGGGCGCCGATGTTCCCGAGTCCCAGAACTGCCGTACCGTTGCTGACGACCCCTACAAGGTTACTGCGCCCGGTGTATTTCGCGGCGGCGGCAGGATTTGCCTTGATGGCGAGGCAGGGCTCCGCCACCCCCGGGGAGTATGCCAGGGTCAAGTCGTCGATGGTAAAGCATGATTTGCAGGGAAGAACCTCCAGCTTGCCCGGGCGCGGCTGCTCGTGGTACTGAAGCGCTTGTTGTGCTAAAGAGTCACTCATAATGGGTCGCGCTACATTATAGCGGCGAAAAAGAGTTTGGCAAGGGGAATTCCCCGCACGTCCCTATTTTGTTTTCCCGGTCAGGAGCGACTTCTTCCTCCCGCGCAAGGAAGGGACACCCGGATTCCATCAATGGAGGGAAAGCAGAGAGGAATGAGAAGAGGCGTGTTTTTGGTAAACGACGCATACGGCGGCAATGAAGAGGGCTGTGAGGCCCAGACTCACGGGATAGACCGCCATGATGCAAGCGAAAGTGGGGCAGGCGGGAAAGATGACATAGACCCAGAAGAAACGAGTGCCGCAAACGCAGCCGAGGACGCACAGAGCCGGGGCAAGGCTGAAACCGAAGCCGCGCAGGTAGCCGGTGAGAGCTTCAATGAAGACCGAGAAAATGTGCGCAATGAGGATATAGCGCAGGCGGATCATCCCTATGTCGACGACCTCCTTATCCGGGTTGAAGAGGGCGAGAAGCTCCTCTCCGTAAGAAAGCATTGCCCAGGCAGCAGCACCGAGAAGAACACCGCTGAATATGATAGAAACCCAGAGAGTGCGGGAGCAGCGGCGGAGTTGGTTCGCGCCATAATTTTGCCCGACGATGGTGGTGCAGGCTTGTCCGAAGGCGCTCGTGATGCAGTAGGTAAAGACCTCCAGATTGTACGCAGCGGCAGAGGCAGCCATGACAACGGTGTTGAGCGAATTGATGGCGAACTGCACGCAAATATTGGAAATGGAGAAAACCATGCCCTGCACACCGGCGGGAATACCGATTCTCAGGATTTCACGCAGGGCGGCGGGGTCAATGCGCAGGTGGCGCCACTCGAGTTTCACGTAGCCTCTCCCACGGCAGAGCAGGAGACCAAGAATGGCCGCGCTGACGGCGTTCGACACCACCGTCGCAACAGCCACCCCATCTACTGATCGTTTCAGTATCAATACAAAGAAGAGATTGAGCAGCACGTTCAGCACCCCGGAGCAGGAGAGCACGATGAGCGGTGTGCGGGTGTCGCCCATGCTGCGAAAGATGGCTTCCTCAAAGTTGTAAAGCAGGATGATCGGGAGACCGCACAGGTAGATGCGCAGGTAGAGTTCCGCCGGATTCAGCACGTCCGCCGGCACCTGCATCATATCCAGGATTGGGCGCACAATCAGCTGACCCAGCAGGGCCATCCCGACACCGCCCAGCACGCCTACCATCACCCCAGTGTGTGCTGCTTTTCGGATACCATCGTGATCCCGGCGCCCGATGCATTGAGCGATAAGGACGGTTGCCCCCAGGGCCGTGCCCACAAAAAAGCACACGAGGAGGTTGATGATGGGAGTATTGCTCCCCACGGCGGCCATAGCGGCCCGGGCGTGCTCAGCGCCCTCCACAAAGCGCCCTACCACGGCAACATCCGCGGCATTGAAAAGTTGCTGCAGCATGGCGGATGCTGCTATGGGGAGAGCCAACACGAGCAATTTGTTCCAAATGTGCCCGTGCAACAAATCCGGCATGCGACGCGCGCCGAAAGGGTGGGGAGCAGAGGGGGCGGCTTGTTTTTTCTCCGGTGGCATTAACTCGCTGCACCTCCTTCCTTCGCCTGCGGCATGTTCAACAAATGTTCGATGCGCATGCTCAACTCCTCCCAGCGCGTAAAGAGCTCTTCTGTCTCGCGGTCAATCTGCTGATACTCTTCGGTGAGGCGGCGCAAGGCATCGGCATCCTGTGGGGTCAAGCCGTCTCCCAGTTCATTGGTAATTTCCTCTTTGCGGGTCTCATGCTTCGCGATGGAATTTTCCACCTCCTCGAGCTCCTTCTGCAGGGGGCGGATCACGCGCGCCATCCGCTCTCTCTCCTGCGCTCTCTCGCGACGGGCGGTCTGGCGGTTTTTCACGGATGAGGCGGCGACGGGTTGCGCCGAGGGGGAGGAAGCATTCCTCTGCGCGTCCGCCTCAATCTTTTCGAGATACTGTGTCACATTCCCATAGAAGAGGCGCGGGGGGCAGCCGGGACGGAACTCCAGGACCTTGTTCACGATAGGATCGAGGAAACTGCGATTATGCGACACGATGCAGTAGCTGCCGGGGTATTCCGCCAGCGCTTGCTGCAAAATCTCCTGGCTCTGGAAATCCAGATGGTTGGTCGGTTCATCCATGATGAGGAAATTCGCCGGGTGCAGCAGCATGCACACCAACGCTACGCGCGATTTCTCGCCCCCGGAGAGTACGCCGACCTTTTTGAATACGTCATCCCCGCGGAAGAGGAAGCAGCCGAGGATATTGCGCGCCAGCGGACGCGTTTCCCGTGAGGCCGCTTGTTCCACGCACTCCAGTACGGTGAGCGCCGGGTTGAGTACATCCGCATGCGTCTGAGAGAAAAAAGCCACCTTCGTGTGGTGTCCGAACTCCACAATTCCGGCATCCGGATCCTCAGTGCGGGAAATAAGGCGGGTAAAAGTGGATTTTCCGGCGCCGTTGACGCCGACGATCGCGATGTGATCCCCTTTTTCAATGCGCAGGTCGTACTCGTGCAACAGATGGATATTTCCGTAGGATTTGGAGACCTTCTGCAGCGTCACTACGGTAGCGCCGCCCGGCGGAGGAGGCGGAAAGCGGAAGTTCATCACCGCCTCCTCCTCATCGACTTCGATGAGTTCGATTTTAGCGAGCTGCTTGAGGCGACTCTGAGCCTGGGAGGCTTTGGTGGCTTTGTAGCGGAAGCGATCAATGAAAGCCTGAGTCTTTTCAATCTCCTTGCGCTGGGCTTTAGCGGCGCGTTGCAGCGCTTCCCGCCGCACGCGGCTCTCTTTCAGGTAGTAGCTGAAATTCCCGGCGTATTCCTCGGCGCGTCCATGGTGCAGAGCGATCGTACGATTCACCAGCGAATCCAGCAATGCAACATCATGAGAGATCATGCAGATAGCGCCGCGGTAGCCGCGCAGGTACTGCTCCATCCAACGCTGGCTCTGCAGATCCAAGTGGTTGGTCGGTTCGTCGAGCAGCAGCACCTCCGGTTCCTGCAGCAGCAGCTTCGCCAGCGCCAGACGCATCTGCCATCCGCCGGAAAACTCGCCGCAGTCTCGTCCAAAATCCGTCTCGGAAAACCCCAATCCCCGCAGAATCGTCTCCGCTCGCGGCTTGAGCGCCTCTGCGCCTCTGTCGCGCAGGAGCAGCTCCAAGCGTCCGAGCTCTTCGATGAGCTCGGCGTGGCGTGGAGTGTCCACTGCAGTATTTTGCAATTCGTCGGAGAGTTCGTTCACCTCTTCCTGCATTCTCGCCACGTCTCCCACGCTCCCGAGCAGCTCTTCCAGCAACGGAGATCCGGAGATGTGAATGCCCTCCTGAGGCAGGTAGCCCACGCGCGTGTGCTTCGGCATGAGGATGCGCCCGCGATCCGGCTCCTGCTGACCCACGATGCACTTCATGAGGGTAGATTTGCCGGCGCCGTTCTTACCGGCGAAAGCGACACGATCCCCGCGCTCCACCACAAAGGAGAGCCCCTCAAAAAGCACGCGCGCACCGAACTCAATGCGCAGGTCACTGACGGCTAATTCCATGAATCACTTGCCGCCCAGCTTGGCATTCCAGCGGCTGATGTTGTCTGCCTGCTCTGCGAAGAGGTCAGCGCAATCATCGTGAATTTCGATGCCGAGAATTTTATCTCCCTGCACAATGGCGTTCACCACGTCCTGATCTTTCCCATCGACCACTTCGCCGAAAATGGTGTGCTTGCCATTGAGCCATTCGGTAGGCACGTGGGTGATGAAAAACTGTGATCCGTTCGTGCCTTGTCCGGTCCAGGTTCGCCCGGAATTTGCCATGGCAAGCAGCCCCGGTTTGGTGAATTTCAGACTCGGGATGCATTCGTCGTCAAACTGGTATCCGGGTCCGCCTCGTCCCGTTCCTTCCGGGTCGCCGCCCTGAATCATAAAATCGGCTATCACGCGGTGAAAGGTCAGTCCATCGTAGAACCCCCGGGATGCGAGGTTCAGGAAACTTGCCGCCGTCATCGGTGTTTTGGAAGCAAAGACGGTCAAACGAATGTCGCCCTTGCTCGTTTTCATCGTGATGTGTTTGTCTGTTGCCATGCCGCCATCCTACCACAGACGCCCGACTGCAACAAGAGCGAATTACGGAATGAACGCCCTGAATTTGCCCCACAATTTCCTTGCAAAAAGTGAGGGCGTAGTATAACCTACGCGTGATGAAACGTATTCACTTTTCGGGCATTTGCGGCACAGCAATGGGTGCGGTAGCCACGGCGATGGCACGGCGGGGATACGAGGTGACAGGGTCCGATGCGAATGTGTATCCGCCGATGTCCGTTTTTTTGGCGGAGGAAGGAATCAAGGTCAGAACGGGTTACAGAGGAGAGAATATTCCTGAGAATGTGGATCTGGTGGTAATCGGCAATGCGATGAGCCGCGGGAATGAGGAGGTGGAAGCGATTTTGGAGAGAGGACTGCGCTACATGAGCCTGCCGGAGGCGATGAAGGAATTCTTTCTGTGGGGAAAGAAGAATTTTGTGGTGACGGGAACGCATGGAAAAACGACGACGACCTCGATGCTTACGTGGCTGATGGAGGATGCCGGACTGGAGCCGAGCTTCATGATCGGAGGGATTGCGCGCAACCTCGGTCGCGGCGGCAGGTTCACGGATTCAAACTACTGTGTGCTGGAGGGAGATGAATATGACACGGCGTTTTTCGACAAGCGTTCCAAGTTCCTGCACTACCTGCCGCATGTGGTGATCATCAACAACATTGAGATGGATCACGCGGACATTTACAACAGCGTCGAAGAGATCAAGCTCTCCTTCCGCCGCCTCCTGCGTACGGTGCCGCGCGACGGAGTGGTGTTGATGAATGCGGACTGCCCGAATTGCCGGGATGTGCGCCGCCTGGCGGAGGAAGAACTCGGCGCCTGGGTGAAGATGGTAAGTGTGGGGCTGGGGGAGGATGCCGACATCCGCATTGAACAGATCGAGCTGAAACCGGAGGGGGGCAGCTTCTCCCTGCAGGGCGAAACTTACAGCGTCCCCATGGTCGGCATTTTCAACGTGCGCAACGCGGCGATGGCCGTCTGCGCCGCTCTGCGAGCCGGTCTCACGCCGGAGCAGATTCGACACTCGCTTCTGCGTTTTGAGGGCGTAGCGCGGCGCCAGGAGGTGCGGGGCGTGGTGAAGGGCGTGACGGTGGTGGATGACTTCGCCCACCATCCCACGGCCGTTGCCCAGGCAATCGATGCCCTCCGCCAACGCTTCCCTCAGCGCCGCCTCTGGGTTCTTTTCGACCCACGTAGCAACACGATGATACGAAACGTCTTTCAGCACGAGATCGGCGCTGCGCTCAGCAAGGCGGATTTCGTGGCGCTTGCGCCGGTGGAGAACTTCAAGAAACTCCAGCCGGAAGAACGCCTGGACGAACAAGCTCTCACGGAGCAAATTGCCGCCCTCGGCACCGACTGCCATCTCGGCAACTCCATCGACGGGATCGTGCAGCATGTGGTTACTCACGTCCAGACAGGCGACGTGCTGCTGGTTATGAGCAACGGCGGTTTCGGCGGCATCCACACGAAACTGCTTGAGGCCCTGGAAAAAATGTAGAGCATCCCGGAATCCCAATGTGTTTGCCCTGCCGGAATCACGCTTCCCCCACCTCGTAAAGATCCGGTGGAAGAGAGGTGAGAAAACGCGAGGGAGGGCAGTAATGGCTGTCGTAGCCATGCCCGTTGTAACGCGGATAACTCAGGAAGAGGCGATCCTGCGCGCGGGTGAGCGCAACGTAAAAGAGGCGTGTTTCTTCCTCCATCTCCCGCGGATCTCCATCGGCAATGCTGCGATGGTGCGGGAAAAGTCCCTCTCCGAGAAAGATGAGAAAAACGACGCGCCATTCCAATCCTTTTGCCTGGTGAATGGTGCTCAGCGTAACGCAATTCTCACCGGCGTTCGTGTCAATGGATCGGTCGGTTTCACTGAGCAGGGCTACGCGTGAAAGGAAGTCATCGAGATTCTCCGCATCCTCCATGGAACGCGCAAGCTGTTCGAGATCCTGGATGCGATCCTCGGCATTTTCGTACTGAGCCATCAGGAAGGGTTCCAGCTCCTCCGCCACGCGCACAATCATCTCGGAAGGCGTCAATTCGTGATCCGCAGGGCGCAAGCTCTCCAAAGTCGCGAGGAATGATGCCCATTCCGTTTTTGCCGCGGCCGGTGGATGCACTGCACTCATGATTTCGGAGAAGGGAATGGGGGAGGCGGAATAATCCGCATGTTCGGCAGCGTACGCCTGCCACGCGGTTCTCCACGCCTGCAGAAGCCTGGCAGCGCTCGCATCTCCCACGCGCGGCAGCATGGAAGCTATGCGCAGGAATGACGATTCATCGACGGGATTGCTCAGCAGGCGCAGGTACGCCACGGCATCCTTGATATGCGCCTGCTCAAAGAAACGCAAACCGCTGGTGATGCGGTATGGGATATGTCGGCGGGTGAGTTCGATCTGCGTGTCGAGGCTGTGGAAATGCGCGCGGTAGAGCACGGCGATGTCGCAGGGACGCACGCCGGATTCAATGAGTTGCTCGATGGAGAGGGAAACATACTGTGCCTCCGTGCGGTTATCCGGCGCGGGCACGACGAGCGGGAGCCGCGCTTCCTCCCGCCGCGCGGGGCGCAGTGTTTTGGAAAAGCGGTGTTCATTCTGCGCGATAGCTGCATCAGACAGGGCAAGGATGGGGGCGACGCTCCGGTAGTTTGTTTCAATTTTGTAGAGCGCCGTGTCGGAAAAACGCTCCGGAAATTCGAGAATATGCTCCACGCGCGCACCGCGCCAGGAATAAATGCTCTGCGCATCATCCCCCACCACCATGAGACTCGTTCGAGTTCCGCCGCAAAGCAGTGAAATAATTTGGTCCTGCAGGGGATTGGTGTCCTGGTACTCATCCACCAGCACATGCAGAAAACGCTCCTGCATCATGAGGCGCACTTCCTCATGCTCCTCCAGCAGCTTCCGCAAATTAACCAGTAAATCGTCAAAATCCATCGCATTGGCATCTCGCTTCCTCTGCGCGTAATCCTCAAAAATTTTCTGGATGGTTTCCTCGTGGCGGCGATTCTGCGGACTTTCCTGCAGAAGCACATCATGAAGGGTGCGCGCGGTATTGGCGGCGAGACTGTGCAGGGAGAGGAGAAAATCCGCCTTCGGGAAAGGATTGGTCTTGCTCTGTTTGCCGACGCGCTGCTTGACGATGCTGCGCATGAGGCTCTTCTGATCATCCGTATCAAGGATGGTAAAGCCGGGGCGAAAGCCGATGAGTTCAGCGTGGCGGCGCAAGATTCTGTTTGCCACGGAATGGAAGGTGCCGCCCATGATGTGCCTCGCCCCTTCTCCCACGAGGGAATGCACGCGTTCCAGCATTTCCCGCGCAGCCTTGTTGGTGAACGTGAGCAGCAGAATACGCCAGCCCGGCACGCCATGACTGAGCAACCACGCCACACGGTAGGTCAGGGTGCGTGTCTTGCCGCTCCCTGCTCCGGCAATCACGAGAGCATGGCGTGCTTCGGTGCTCACGGCAGCGAGCTGCTGATCATTCAATTCAGCGGCGAAGTCCGGCGCCGCTGAGATTTTTTGGGATGGGAGAGGAAACACGACAGGCTATTCTCAAAAATCGAGGTATATCTCGGCACGCCGATTCTCGCTGCGAATGGTGCGGATGGTTTCTTTTGTGTCCCCCGTGTGGAAATAGCGCCGCGGTTGGGATTTGCCCATCGCTTTCGTGATGACGCGTTCCGGCGCCACTCCGTGCGCCACGAGGGCGGCGCGAACAGCCTCCGCACGGCGGGCGGAGAGGTCGCGGTTATAGTTGGCTGAGCCGACGTCATCCGTATGCCCGGAGATGGTGATCCTCCCATTGCCGGCGAGCAGAGTATCCGACACGATCTTGAGCTGGCGCTCGGAGCGTGGACTCAGATTAGCGTCGTCGAATCCGAAGTAGAGCACGAGCGAATCTCCGCCATTCGGATTCTTCACGAGCGGGAAGAAGACCCCGCTTTCTGCGGCGCCGCTCTCTTCATAACGGTTCAGTAAATCATCCGGCGCCACGGCGCGCACCATCCACCCTCGATCCTTGTCGTGTGTGAGTTCCACGCCGACGTGCCGTGTGCGTCCCTCCCCCTTCCGCGGGGTCAGGTACACGAGGAAGCCGCTGTTTTGCTCATTGCTGAACATATTGCGCATGGGCAGTTGCTTGCGCAGCTCAAAATCACCGTCCTCGAACATAATGCACAACCCGGCGAGGGTCGCATCCGATACTTCCCCACCGGTGGTGAGGCGTCGGGCGGCGGCCATGTCTCCCCTTCGGAGGGATTCCACAAGGGCCTCCACCACACTGATAGCATCGCTCTGCGCATCAGTCTGGGTCTTATCCGCCGAAACTTGCCGCACTTCGTGCACGCCGGGCGCGCCGCCCCGGGTCGGGGTGGATACGGTGAGAAGGACGCTGTCCTTTGCCTCGGGCGATGTGAGACGGTAGCGTGTCTGCTTGCTGCCATCCGCATTTGCCGGGGCAGTGCCGACCTCTTCCACCACTATGGTAGCATTCCCTCCATTACCCTTCCAGTCGGCGAGCTGCTCGGCAGCTCCCTGAGAGAGCGTTCCCTCCTGCACGAGCTTTTGGAGCTCAGTCTTGCGTTGCTCTTCAGGCAGTTGAAGCGCCTGCGCCACCCGCTGAGCCGCTGCCGCTTCCGGCGAGTGAGGTCTCTGTGGCTGCGGTGAGGTCTTTGCGACCGTGACCGCGGCTGCCGGCGCAGGCGGTACAGCAGTTGCATGGGGGGACTCAGTCTTGTTCGGTTGCGGGGCAGGAGTTTGCCGCGGGGAAGGAGCTTCCTGCGGAGGATTGACCGTCGCCACAGGAGGAGGCTCAGGCGTCGTCGGCGTGGGTTGCGGCGCTTTTTCCTTGGATCCCCGGTAAATCCCAGTAATGCCTGCGGCAAGAAGGATAATAATGATAATCAGGGAGATGATGCGATTGCTGTGCATGGGAGAGATGATTCAGGAAGGGGAATTGGTTTGCTGCTGTTGTGCGGCCTCGCGGAAACGCAGGCGTCGGATTTCGAGATAGGGATCCGGTATAGCCGGCGCGGGATGCTGCCGGATGAGTTCTGATGGGTCGATGCGGTTCATGGTGCCGTCGGGGTGGTAGCCCGGCATGCCGGCCTCCGTGCTGAGAGATGGGATCGCCTCAAAATGCAGGTGTGCCGGATAGCGTCCTCCCGCCGTGCCGATGCTGCCGATTCTCTGCCCGCGGCAAACATGCTGCCCCACGCGCACGCGCGCTTCCCGTTCCTGCATATGGGCGTAGAGCGTTTGCATGATTGCACCATCCGGCATCCTGTGCGCGAGGACGACGACATTGCCCCATTCCGGAGAGGGTTCGCCGCTGTAGACCACCAGTCCCCGCGCCGCAGCGCACACCGGCAGCCCGAGGTCGGTGTTCTGACCGCCGATGCCGTTGAGGTCTTTGCCGGTGTGGTGTCCGTTGCGTTTGCGGTTCATGGCGCCAAAGGGTTGCGCATCGTAAATCATCGCACCATTCGGCGCTCCGCAGGGCCACTGAAATCCATCCACAACCGGCGCCTCCACAAGCTCCTTCGCGCGCAGGAGGATCAGCCCATCAATAAGCGGTTGCCGCGGATCGCGCTGGAAGACATCCGGCTGGGCCGGCACCTTCGCCATCGTCCGTCCCGTTGGGTAAAAATACAGCCCTGCCGTGACAAATCCCGCTACCAAGAGAAAGTAGAAGAGTTTGCGCATCGGAGTCAGTTTGCGGAGCAGCGCCATGGTCGCGCCCCATGGTAGCCCAAGGCTTTCTTCCGTTCAAGACTAAAGCGTGTATGCCACGGTAAATGCGTCCGGGCATGACCTGCCTGATGTGGTGCTCCCGATCTCTCCTGCATTCCCCTCATCCACGTTTTTGGAATACGTATGTCAAGCCTCAATTTGAATTTTTTTATCCTTCTTTTTCAATGCCTTATTAGGGAGGTTCGTATCTTCCAACTCGCAAAATAGGTTTGTTAAAGTTTTTCAGTCCTCACATAGTCAGTATCTTATGTGTGTGCGGATACGTATTCCAAATACGTATCCTCTCCCCGGAGGCGCAGCAGCGGTAGGAACCGCGACGCGATGGCCTCTTCGAAGTAAAATTTACCTTACCATACACTATGAAACTTCATTTACCAGTCTCTCTATTCGCCGCACTCATGGCCGTTTTGACCGCCCTGCCTTCCTTTGCTGATGTCACTGTGAAGAAGGGAGAAGAATCCGTGGAACTGACAGAAACATACGAGGAGCCCGAAGGCGGCGCCAAGGGGTATTTTTATGATTTCGGAACGGTGACGGACGATGTCATCATCACCATCACCAAGGAGGGGGACTATAGCGAATTCAAGCTGGGGGAAAAGACAACTCAACTCGGGGGCAATACGGTTATCGATGTCACGGGGAAATGCTACTGGGAAGGGAAGGGGAGCTCCTATGCTGTTCTTGCCTATAACGGTGGCAGCGCCACCATCGATGTGCATGACGGAGGCCTGTTTGTCAACAACGGATATATAGCTTGGCACAATGATGGCAAGTCCCAAACTACAGCGACCATCAACATCTATGATGGGGGGAGACTCCAAGACGGCAAAGACGGATCCTATGCCCACAATAAGGGCGATCAGGTGACGATCAATGTGAAGGAAGGGGGGACTCTGACCAGTAGCTGTACCTATGCCAACAACGGAGAAGTTACAATTAATGTCGAGGGCGGTAGTGTTGAGACAGGCCGTAGTGACACTAGATATGCCTATAGTGCCAATGGGCATATTATCATCAATGTGAGCGGTGTGGGTGAGACTAAAGGAGTTGTTGATTTTCGTGATATAGGAAGTATGGCGTACAATGGAGAGGCGACGATAACCGTAAACGATGGCGGTGTTCTCAAGATAGGGGAAGCCACCATGGGGCGTAATTCAGGGAGCTATGTTTCCCTCACGGTAAACAAGGGAGGAAGAGTAGAAATAAGTCATGAGTCTCCGCGCAATGGATGTCGATTTACGTACGAGACGGGTTCGACTGCTGACATAATCATCGATGGGGGCGAATTTATTGGACAAAATGTAAACTACGGCGATTCAGGTCACAAGACCAGAGCAGGTTCTTCGCACATTATCGTCAAAAATGGAGGCTCCTACCAAGAGAAGGGAGATGATGCCAGTTTCGTCAATGTAACCATCGATGTGCAAAGTGGCAGCGTCTTTGAAATGTACGATCCGAATTACCGCAATGACGCCTATGCAGATTTTACAAACTGCAAGATCAACGTCGATGGCGGCATTTTCCAATTCCGGAGCAATACGGAGGTGGATCATACCTCATATGAAGGTGACAGAGGGACAGGCCCCTCTGCAGAAATGAAAGAAGATACCGTGGTAACTCTGAGTCATGGTGGGGTATTTGACATCAGCGAGGAGTTTCTTTCCGCTTTTTATGGGGGTATCAATCCGATCGTAGTGGTTAAGGGAGGGAGCCTTGTCAACGCGAATAAAATAACAACGGGTTGCACGATCGACATCGAAAGTGATTACACCGGCGTCAACAGGTTGGGAGGGTTGTCAGCCGATCATATCACAGAATTCAAGGTGAACGGTGCAAACACGTGGTTTGATGAGATTGGTGATGGCACGATCACCCTGCAGGGTGGCGACAGCATCACACTGGGAGCGGAGAGTGTGTGGCAGCCGGAGACAGAGGAAGAAGATACCACAAACAGACACGCCGCTTTTCAATTCGAGAATCCCGAAAAAGGAACCGTGGATGTTAACGGTCAATTTGTGCTTCATTTTGATGGGAGCGGAATATTGTTCAAAGCCGCCGAGGATGGTACCATCACGATCGAGGTCTTCCTCACGAACGGCAAATTCAAGGGTAAGGGAGAGGAATGGGCGAAGGAGCATTTTGTTGCCGAAAAGGGTTGGGGACTGGAGATAACTGGCTACGATGCACAGGATGGTATACTTACCCTGACCGGCAAGCTCAATGTGTGGGATGCTGTCACTGATGGTGATGACCATGATGGTACCCATCATGCATCTGCCAATGCCGGTGATCTCACCAGTTTCGACAAAGTTATTATTGATGAGAACACCACGCTTTCTGCCAATGAAGATGCAACCCTCAAACAGCTCGAGGGAAATAGCCGTCTTGAGATCACCAATGAGGGCGGAGGGGAGAAGAATATCACCTTGCAGAATGAGGGTACGCCTACTACACCGGAGGCAGGTCACACCACATTCGAAGGAGATATTAGCGCGGCCCCGGGTGTTAATCTGAAGAAGGAGGGCGGTGCGGACCTGACCATAGAGGGCAACCTGAAAGTCGACAGCAACCTGGCGGTGAATGAGGGAGGACTAGCGATAGAGCAGAGGCAGGATGAAAACGGGAACACAGTGGGGGGCAACCTCACCGTGGGCGGCGCTCTTACCGTAGGCGATGCCGAGGCGGGTACGGAAGGCACGCTGGATGTGCAGGGCAACCTGAATGCTCAGGATGTGAATGTGCAGAACGGCGAGTTAACCCTCAACGGCGAGAACAACTCCATCGACGGCGCCCTCACCGTAGGCGGCACAGAAACAAGAGGCACGCTGGATGTGCAGGGCAACCTGAATGCTCAGGATGTGAATGTGCAGAACGGTACGCTCACATTTGGCGAGAACAGCGAGAGTTCCATCGGCGGCGAGCTGACGCTCGGCGACAAAGGCGCCCTGCAGGTGGACGGCAAACTTACCCTTTCCGGTGTAAGTGATCTGTCCGAGGGTAGCGACAAGCTCTCCGGGAGTGGAACGATTGAGGTATCCGGCGAAGATGGCTCCTTGACGTTTGGTGACGAGACAATGGCAGACGAATCAGAGCTGAAGTTCAAAGCTGTTGACGGCGGAACACTCAATTACACCGGCTCTGCTGGACTTGAACTATCCGATTTGACAGGAAACGGTCATTATACCGGCAGTAGCTTCCTCGTAAATGGAGATGGCTCGGGAGAAGAGCAGGTATTCGGAGGCACTGTAGATGGCAAACTCTCTCTGGGAGAGGGCAATTACAACCTCACGAACCCGAACAACGACGGTTGCGATCTTGAGGTGAAGGGAAAGGACACGCAAGTGACCATCGCGGCAGGGTCGACGTATCATTCCATCGACAACAACGGAACACTGTCAACCTCAACACCGGAAGGAATGGAGAACGCCTGCATCACGGCAGAAGAGAACATCATTTTCCGCAATTATGCGCATTCACCCGTGAGGATTGACCTGAGCGAGCCGGACTTGTCGGAGGGAAGCAGTGTTAAAGAAATCAACTACAAGTCGACAGCCGGGAAGATCATCATCGAACACGAGACGGAGCTTGACGTTACACTGACCGGCAACATCTTGGATGCGAAGGGGGATCTGAATGTCGTGATCATGGAAGCCGCGGGGGGAATTGAGAACCCCGAGGAGTACATGGAACAAGCGGCGAACTATAAGATGAAGACTGTTCGATTCATGGCGGAACCTCAGGCAGAAGAAGAATGGGAAAAGGTCACCGCTGTAGCAGTGGTCGCCCCCGGGGAAGGCGTCAGCGAAGCCGTCATGAATCAGCTCTATGACGTCGGCAACACCACATTCTGGACAAAAGATGGACAGCTTCTCACGCACATCCCGCAGCGGACGGAAAGCCCGTGGGAGCAGTATGCGACCACAGCAAACAGCCGCGCCGGATTGGGCTTGCTCTATCGTGAGCTTCATCAGAACGGCGTGATGGAAGCCGATCAGGACGTTGTGGAGCTGATTAACGGCATAGACCGGCTCGTGGAGAGCAATCCCGCCGAAGCACGGCGTGCACTGGCGGCCGTGGCAGGCAGCACGCTCACCTCAGTCTCCGCGGCACAGAGCGCTGCCCTGCGCAATCAGATGGGCCGCGTGCGTGACCACGCCCTGCAGGCCGCCCGCCTGCGCTGCGCCGGCAATGCCGACGAGGCAACCGCTCAGCAGCGCCCCTGCAAGAACTCCCACGTCTGGGTAGAGGGCACGAGCTTCTTCTCCGAGCAGCACAGCGTCGGCGATGAGAGCGGCTACCGCCTCAACTCCTGGGGTGGCGCCGTAGGCATCGATGCTCAGGTGGATGCCCACTGGAGCGTCGGCGTGAGCCTCTCTGCCAGCTATGGCGACCTGGAGGCGCATGCGGCGGATGACGCCAAGGGAGATCTGGATACCTACACGGTGAGCTTCTGGAGT
>CANQGG010000002.1 GCA_947601655.1 uncultured Akkermansia sp. | reverse complement strand
AGGAGTCCTGTTGAGGATTTCCCTCTCAACTCTTCAGATTATACCACCTCCGATTAATAGTGTACCATGTAGCAGAGTGGTGGCCACGGCTTCGCTTCTCCGTAAACCTTTCTAACCAACAACCGCGTATGTTTAACCCTCCACCAATGCTGGCGCATTGCAGCTTCGCGCGCAAGCGCGCTAACTTCATACATGGTCCATGGTCCATCGGTACATGGTACATGAAAGGGTCCATGGTACATCGGTACATGGTACATTTCCCAATGCGTTTGCCCTGGGGGGAGTTTCACGCTGCTTGACACCGGAGGGGCAACCTGATAGCATGAAAGACATGGAGACCGTAGAAGCTCGCATTGAAATCCCCATGGGGAGCCGCAACAAGTACGAGATTGATACTCGCACAGGTCACATCAAGCTGGATCGCGTTCTCTACTCCTCGGTTTATTATCCGGCGGAATACGGCTTTGTGGAGGAAACAAAATACCTGGACGGAGACCCGTTGGATATCCTCGTGTTCACCTCCTCCCCCACCTTCCCGGGATGCTACGTGGAATGCCGCATCATCGGCGGGATGGATATGATTGACGGCGGAAAGCCGGATGTGAAAATCCTGGCGGTGAATGTGAATGATCCTCGCTACGAGCACGTGCATACCCTGGCCGACCTTCCCCCTCACTACTTGCAGGAAATCCAAAATTTCTTCAGCACCTACAAAACCCTGCAAAACAAGGTCACCGAGGTAGGCGAATTCTTTGACATCGCACGCGCCAACGCCATCCTCTGCGAATCCCGCGACCGCTACGCACGGGAGCTTTCCTCAAAATAATTCACCCGGAGCGTCCGGCAAAAGCATTTTTTCATGCCGCGCGGGGTTCTTGACACGCGCGTGCCGCGCGTGGTATGATGCAGGGTATGGAAGAGCAGCAAATAATCGACATCGCAAAGGGACAGGACGCGGCGGCGTCTTACGCTCTCGCGAGAACTTTCATCAACAAGGTTTATGCGTGGATGGCGCTCACCCTTCTGATCACGGCGGGCGTGGCAGTGTACAGCACAGGACATGACGAGATGCTGGCATGGACACTGCAGCACCCGCTGCTGCTGTGCCTGGGCACACTTGGAATCATCGTTGCCATGAGTCTCGGCGCACGGGCAATGAGTCCCGGGGCGCTGGCTGTGCTGCTCATCGTCTTCAGTGTGGCGGAGGGAATGCTCTTTGGCCCGCTGCTTTTGTGCTACACGCAGCAATCACTCGGGGTGGCGTTTGCCTGCGCCGCAGGCGCCTTTGGGGCCACCTCGCTGTACGGAGCCTTCACCACCCGGAATCTTTCCGTCTGGGGGCGCACGCTTTTCATGCTGCTCATCGGGCTTCTGCTCTGCCTTGTGATCAATGTTTTCTGGGGCAACGGCACGTTTGACCTCGTTCTCTCCTTCTTCGGGGTAATTCTCTTCTCGGCCCTCACGGCGTACGACACACAGAAGCTTCTCGCGATGGGAGCAGGCGTAGCGGATGGCACGCTGCGCTCGAAGGCCGCTGTCCTCGGCGCACTGACTCTCTACCTGGATTTCATCAATATTTTCCTCTTCCTCCTGCGCCTGATGGGCGACCGCCGATAACCCCCTCTTTTCACCATGGAAACAACGGATCAATACGCGCAACAAGCATCCAAAATCACCGCCGATATCCTGCATTCGCTCGGCTTCGAAGAAACGGTCGAAATTGTCTCCAGCTCTCCGGAGGAAATTTCACTCGCCATCTCCGGACCGGATTGCCGCTTCATCATCGGCGATGGAGGATCGCGGCTCGATGACCTGCAATACCTCGTCAACCGCCTCCTCGTCACCTCCTGCGAAACCGCGCCACGCGTGCGCGTGGACTGCGATGGCTACCGCGCCAAGGCGGAAGATCGCCTCGTGCACTCTGCCATCGAAAAGGCCAAGCGTGTGGTTGCCTCCGGTCACCCCATCGCCCTCCCCCCGATGAATGCGTACCACCGCCGCCTCGTGCACTCTGCCCTCGCAGAAATGCCCGGCGTGAGGACTCAATCCGAGGAGGTGAATTCACGCTTCAAACGCGTCGTCATCTCGCCCTCTGAATGAAGCTCCCTCTCTGCTTCCTGCTCGCAGCGGTTGCGGCATTCGGCGACTCCGCCGGTGCGGATGTCTGGAAGCTTTTTTATGCCCCGGGGACGGATCCCGACGGCGCGCAGCAGGTCGTGCAGAATCTGCTGCCGAAGGATGCGCGACTCATCGCTCAGGAGCTGCCGACGCGCGCCGAAACGCGGGAGGCCATTCTGCTGCTGAGCGAAGCGATTGATGCGGGTGTGCGATCCCTGCCCTGCCTCGTGCTGAACGATGAAAAAGGGGCCTACGCAGCCATCCCCCTCAGCAAACTTTCCCGGGAAACCCTGCGAGTCGCCGAAGAAGCAGCCTCCGCCCCGGACCGCGACGCACAAGCTCAACAGCGACGGCTCGCTTCCCTGCTGTTCTGCCACGCCACCCTCGCGCGCTGCTCTTCTGCCCCGGCGGGTCAACGCCTCAGCTCCCTCTCAAAGCTGGAAGAACTGGCAAGGCAGGATCATCTTCCCACGCAGCAGCGTCAATTCATTGCCCTGCGCTGCCTCTACCCCGCTCTCATGCAATTTTACGCTGATTCCTACCGGGGCGCTCACACTCCTGATACGGAGCAACTCTTCCGGCGCATCATTGACGCCGTCGAATTCGCCCGCGATCTCGATCCTTCTTCAAGGCTCGGGCGGCTGGCCTTCGACGAGCGCGAACGACTCCGCGCCGCTCGCCTTGAGGCCAGGCGTCTGGACTAAAAACGGAAATAAATCGGACGGCCCGGCACACGCTATTGAAACGTCATCTTCCCTCCGTTCTCACGCGGGATTGCCGCTCGCGGAGCATTGACGAAATGAGCACAAACTCAATAAATCATGCGTTGCAAACAAAAAGGCAATCACACCTTCTGACGCACCTGCCCTGTGCTTGCCAAAGCAAGTCCCTTGTGGTAGGAGCATTGGATGCTTAATAATCATACAATCCAACATCACACTGAACTGCTCGGGCAACTCGCCGTCAGTCCATTGGATATTATGCGGCTCTTCATCGAATTCACCGAGGAAGCAGCTGTCACCCACGCGGATAAGAAAAGCATTATCGATGCCTTCCGTCGCGTCGTACGCACCGGAGTCTCCGGCGTGGCCGATTTGGATCGCAGTGTCCCCTTTGAGACAGCAGTGAGAGAGAGTTTAGTGGCGAGGCAGGGACGACGAATGAGCACACTGGCTGACCTGCGCTCGTACACCACTCGAATGCTGAAGCTCGGAACCTTGAACAGCTGCCTGCTTCGCGCCATTACGCCCGATCAATGCCTGACCCTGCTACGCTCGCATTTTAACAGCAGTCCGCATGTCTTCCGCAAGGCTAAGGCGGTGCTACACAGCATATTCACCTACGGCATCCGCCGCGGCTGGTGCTCCTCCAACCCCGTGGATTTCCTCGAAACACCGCCGGTGTACGAAGAGCGCATCGTGCCGCTCTCCGGCAAGCAAATCCGCGCCCTGATGCACGAGTGCAACAGGGAGGATATGCATGAAATGCGCCCCTGCATGCTTCTCCTGCTATGGTGCGGCATACGCCCGGGGGAGGTGCGCCGTCTCAAATGGGGAGATATCGACAAGAGCGAGAAGGTGGTGTACGTGGACGGCAGAGCCAGCAAAACGGGCGGACCACGCGCCGTGCCGCTCCGCGGGAAGGCAAAACAGCTTCTGAAGCACGCAAACCCCTCCTCCCTCCTCATCGCGCCGCGCAACTGGGTGCGCCTCTGGAAACGCCTGCGCGCTCGCGCCGGGCTCACCAACTGGCAGAGGGATGCCGCGCGTCACACCTTCGCCTCGCTTCACCTGAAACGCTTCCACAATCTTCCGCAGTTGCAGGAAGAGATGGGGCACAGGGATTGCAGTCTGCTGCGCACGCGCTACCTCAACCTGCGCCACGTCTCCTCCTCTACCGCAAGACGCTTCTTCGACTGTATTCCGGCGGATTGCCATGCAGATTCAGACTCTGCTGAGACGGCGGATCTCCCTCTTGACAACAGGGGCGAAGAACTCCGAATTCTGCACAATATTGACTGAAAAAAATCCGCTTGTATGAAGAGTCATATTTGATAGAATGAGGAGCGTGCGGGGATATATCATCAGGAGGCTTCTGTTAGCGCCACTCACGCTTCTGGGGGTCACGCTTCTGGTGTTCTGCCTCACGCGTCTCGTACCGGGCGGTCCGGTGGACCGTATATTGCAGGAGAGGGCAATCAGTGCGCTGAGCGGCGAGAAATCGACCGGTATCGCTACTGATTCTGTGAGCGAGCGTGAGCGCGAAAAGCTGGAAGATCTCTTCAACCTCAACGAACCGCTCTGGAAAGCTTACCTGCAATGGCTTGGCATCCGACGCAGTCGCGTGGAAACATACCGCGCCGAGTTCAACGGCAACGGCATCGCCACTATCACTGCTGCTGCCGCGGACGGTTCTCCGCGACTGCTGGAGGTGCGTCTGCGGGCCGATGGTTCCCCGCTGTTCATCACCCCTCCGTGGTTCCGGAAAGAAGCGTGGAACCTGCGCATCGAAACCGGCGCAGAGCGCGCGGAGCGTCTTCGCAAAACGCGGGGACGCTCTGCCCCCGCTCCGCCGGGAGGCAATCCTCCTTCCCCCCGCGCCATTCTCTATCGCGAGGCGTACAACGGTCTGCTACAGGGGAATCTCGGTCGCTCCTACAAGTACAATGAGCCGGTGATGGGGATGATTCTGCAGCGTCTGCCTGTATCGCTTTATTTCGGGATTCTGGGCGCGCTGGTGGCGTACATGCTGAGCATCCCGCTGGGCATTTTCAAGGCGCTGCACCACGGCAGCGTACTGGATGGAGCCACGAGTCTGCTGATCTTTATCGGCTATGCTGTACCGGGCTTTGCCCTGGGGGCTATTCTTCTCATCTACCTCGGCGCCCGCCTGGAATATTTCCCCCTTTACGGACTCACCGGGACGGACTTCGAAACCCTTTCGGCCTGGGAAAAGGTCACGGATATCGCGGAGCACACCGCCTTGCCTCTCACCTGCTACGTGGTGGGGGCGCTCGCGATGACGACGATGATGATGAAAAACAGCATGCTGGAAAATCTCAGCGCCGACTACATGCGCACCGCCGTGGCGAAGGGACTGAGCTATCGCCGCGCAGTGTGGCGCCACGCTGTACGCAATTCTCTCATACCTATCGCCTCCGGTCTCGGCGGGGTCATCTGCTCGGTGGTGGGCGGGTCCATTCTCATCGAGCGCGTGTTTGACATTCGCGGTTTCGGCATGCTCAGCTACCAGGCGCTCATGGATAAGGACTACTCTCTCATCATGGGCACACTGCTGGTGAGTTCCATCGTCATCGTCATCGGCAACCTGCTTTCAGATATCCTCGTCGCCTGCCTCGACCCGCGCATCACCTTTCGTTAAATGAAGAAAAACGCCATCGCTCTGCTGCTTATTCTCGCCGCTATACTCAGTGGCGCGGCGGAGCTGCACGGCTGGCTGATCCCCACGCTCTCCTGGCCATTTTCCGCCGCCAGACGCCTCGCGTTCCTCTCCTGCCCCGCAGATTTTGCCCCCCAACTTGCGGCGGACGGCCGTGTGCAGTGGTTCGGCTGGGCCGTGGCTCTTCTCGTGGCTCTCAGCGGGGTGTACCTGCTCTGCCGCCGCGCGGACAGCTTGAGTCTCCCGCCTCAGGCGCAGCGCAGTCTCGAGCGTTTTCGGGCCCATAAGCGCGGGTACTACGCCCTGCTCCTGCTGCTCGGTTTGTTCACCCTGGCTGCGGCAGACCAGTTGATTGTGGGCAAGCGCGCCCTTGTCGTGGTGGCGGAGGATGGTTCCCTGTACTTCCCGGCATTCCGGCGCAATATTCTCCCGGGCGCGCTCTTCGGGCTCACCGGCAACACCGCCCTGACCGAGCCGGATTACCGCGAACTGCAACGCTCGTTGGGTTTCCCCGGAGGACCTCGCATGGTGATCATGCCCCTTGTTCCCTGGGCGCCTACGGCGGATCCGGCGCCCTTCCCCACGGAGAGTCTGCCGGTGAAGGACGGCAAACTCTACGCGGCAGACGGCAGCTCTCCCTTTGATGGACAGGCCTGCCGTCTTTACCCCGATGGCAATATCCACCTGCGCATCCGCTACCGCCGCGGCGTGCCGGATGGTCACGTGCAGGGGTGGAGTCCTGACCGGCGGGAGGTCTACAGCGCCAACTGGAAAAACGGCAAACTCATCACAGAAAAATTCAGCGGCGAGGGCGAGTTGAAAAAATTTCTTGATCTGAGCAGCAATGAACATTTCCTGCTTCACTACCACCCTGCCCCGCCACTCACCGGGGGGCACCTGCTGGGCACGGACAGCCGCGGGACGGATATTCTTGCCTACCTCTTCGGCGGGCTGCAGGTAAACATCCAGGCTGCTCTCTTCTATTTGCCTCTCGTTTACGGCATCGGGCTTCTCTTCGGCATGCTGATGGGCTACCTGGGAGGAATCTTTGACCTCATTGCACAGCGCGGCATCGAGATCCTCTCTCAACTCCCCTTCCTTTTCCTCGTGATGGTCCTCACCGACCTGCTTCCTCCCACGCTGCACGGCATGTTCGTCACGCTTTCACTCATGGCCCTGCTCGGATGGATGCCTATGACCTATCTGATTCGCACTGCCACGATGAAGGAAAAAAAGCGCGACTACGTGGCAGCTGCGCAAGCGATGGGGGCCGGTCCGCTGCACATTATGCGCCGGCACATCCTGCCGAATCTCACGCCCATCATCATCACCCTGCTTCCTTTCAGCACAGCCACGGTGATACTTTCGCTTACCTCGCTGGATTATCTGGGATTTGGGCTTCCGGATCATTACGCCGCCTGGGGACGCCTGCTGAACGATGGCCTCTCCAAGCTCTCCTCGCCCTGGGTAGCGTCCTCTGCCGTGGGCGCGCTGGTGCTCATCCTCCTGCTCATCACCTTCATCGGGGAAGGCGTGCGGGAAGCTACTTCTCCCCGCCGTCACGACCATTTCGAATGATTCGCCGCCTCAAAGATTTGTGCGCCCTGCCCGTGCGACTGCTCATAGCCGCCGCATGGGCTCTGCTGCTTTCTCAGTGCGGAGACGGCGACCTTTCCTCCGACGGGGCGCACTGGCAACCGCCGGCGAACAGCGAACTTCCCCCCGCATTTGACGCATCCGCCCACGCCGTGCCGGCCTACGCACGCGCCTGGCGCATGCCTCCCGGCTTTCTCGGTTTTCCCGACCGCTGGAATGAGCGTGTGCGCGAGTTTATCAAACGACGTATCGAGCAACTGGAAGAAGAGCTCTCCAACGAGGAAGGAGCCATCGGCGACGCCTCCCCCGACGCCCGGCAAACAACCCGCCTTCTTTTCCTGCGTGAGGAACTCGACCGCCTGCAATCTCGCCGCTCCATGGGCGATTACCTCGTTTTTCTCACTGAAAACGAACTCCCGCCGGACCTCGAGTGGCAATCCGGCGCCGATCAACCGGAACTCGGCGACCCGGGAGCCATCAAAGGCGGCGTACTCCGCCTCGCACTGCCGCGCTCTTTCCCAAATACGCTGCGCGTATTCGGCCCCAACAGCAACAATTCCACCCGTCGCTACCTCTACGACGACATCGAGCTCCCCCTTGTCCGCATTCATCCGAGCACCGGCGCGCTTATCCCGGGCACCGCAGACCGCTGGGCAGTCTCTCCCGGTGGCAGGACGATTTATTTCCATATCGATCCCGCTGCCCGCTTTTCCAACGGCGACCCCCTCACCACGCGCGACTTTATTTCCTCGCTTTTCCTGCGCACTTCGGCATACAGCGCAGAGCCCTTCTACGCCGATTATTACATGGGCAGCATCTCCCGCATTGCCGTGTACAGCGACCACATACTCGCCATCACCCTGCCCTCGCCGAAGCCGTACGCACCGTTCTACGCCGGCAGCATTCCCTCCGCCTGCACGCGCTTTTTCGCTGAATTCGGACCGGACTTTGTAACTCGGTACCAATGGCGTCCCGTCCCCACTACGGGTGGCTACGCCGTTAATCCGGATTTGCTCGCCATGGGCAGCAGTCTTACCCTCTCGCGTGTGAAAAACTGGTGGGCCGCCAAACGTCGATACACCCGCTACTCCTGCAATGTGGACCACATTCGCTACTCATTCATC
The DNA here is from genome assembly GCA_947601655.1 of uncultured Akkermansia sp. Classification (GTDB taxonomy): domain Bacteria; phylum Verrucomicrobiota; class Verrucomicrobiia; order Verrucomicrobiales; family Akkermansiaceae; genus Akkermansia. Next base: position 92,429 of record CANQGG010000002.1, on the reverse strand, counting down.
GCCGAACTCTCCAAACAACGCGAGCTCTTCCGCATCGGCGAGTTGGATGCCATCTCTGCCCGCGATGCTGATTTCTGGTACGAGGGACTCGAGATTCCCCCAGTCCACCTCGGCTACATCCAACGCGTGCGCTTCGAGAACGAATGGCCTCGCAATTGCTTCGGCTTCCATCTCAACTGTTCCGCCGCTCCTTTCGACGACATCAACACTCGCCTCGGCTTTCACCACGCCCTGAATGTGCAAGCCGTGATCAACACCCTCTTCCGCGGCGATTTCAAACGCGGCGGCACGTATTTCGCCGGTTTCGGCGCCTTTTCCGACACTTCCATACGCGCCCACCCATACGATCCGCAAAAGGCCCGCGCATTTTTCGCCGCCGCCGGCTTCACCGAGGAAGGACCGGACGGCATTCTGCACAAACCGGATGGAACGCGCCTGCAAATCATCGTAAGTTCGCGCGTGGATCCCTCCTACGCCGCCGCCATGAGCATCCTGCGCGAAGATGCCGCTCGCTGCGGGCTGGATCTCACCCTCGATCAGATGGATGACACCGTTTTCTACATTCGTGTAAAAAATAAGCAATATACAGCCTGCCTCTTCTCCTGGGGCTTTTCCCCACCCGTCCCGGATGCCTCTCAGTTCTTCCTCTCTCGCTACGCCTTTGACGCCCACGGCGCTCCTTTACGCGGTACAAACAACATCACCGCCACTGCCTCCCCGGAGCTGGATCGCGCGATCCTTGCGGCCCAATCCGCCACAACTACCGAGCAAGCCATCGCGGCCCAACACGCCGTGCAACGATGCATCGCCGACACTGCCTCCTGGGTTCCCGGCTGGTCCAGCGGCTTCTGGCGCTTCGCTCAATGGCGCTGGCTGCGCTGGCCAAAAACGAAGGATACTTTCTTCTGTCCGCCCCTTTACTTTGACCCGCTGGATAGCCACCTGTACTGGATCGACCCGCGCATCAAACGCAACACCCTGCGCGCACGCGCCCGCCGAGAATGCTTCCCTGAGCAGGAACTTGACATCCCTTTACCTACCCATCGCACCGCCACGCCATGATTTTTTCTCCGGATCCTCCTCTGCTGAAGGTGCGTAACCTCTCTTCCGCCTACGTCTCCGGGCACGACATCGTGCCTGTCGTGGAGAATGTGTGCTTCGATATTTTCCCGGGGCAGTGCGTCGGCATCGTCGGCGAGAGCGGTTGCGGCAAAAGCGCCGTTGCGATGAGTCTCGTCCGGCTCCTGCCGCAGCCGAGCGGGCGGATTCTCGACGGACAAGCCCTCTTCCACGGCGAGGATCTTCTTTCCATGCCGGTCAAACGCCTGCGCTCCATCCGCGGCAGCCAGATAGGCGTCATTTTTCAGGAACCCGCCCAGGCGCTCAATCCCACCCGACGCATTGGCGACCAGATCGCGGAGGTCCTCATGCTCCACCGTGGTCTCGGCGAGCAGGATGCCCTCGCCAGGGCCGTGGAACTTTTGGAACGCGTACAGGTTGCGGCCCCACAGCGTTGCGCCCGCGACTACCCGCACGCCCTCTCCGGCGGCATGCGGCAGCGCGTTGTCATTGCCTGCGCCATCGCCTGCTCTCCTGAGCTTATCATCGCAGATGAACCCACCACCGCGCTGGATGTTACCGTGCAGCAACAGATCCTCTCCCTGCTGCGCGAGCTGCGCCGCGAATCCGGCGCAGCCTCTCTTCTCATTTCCCACGACCTTAGTGTCATTGCCCAGCAGTGCGACACCGTCTGTGTCATGTATGCCGGCCGCATCGTGGAATCCGCCCCCGTGCAGGAACTTTACTCCAATCCCTGCCACGCCTACACCCGCGCTCTCCTCGCTGCTATCCTCTCTGATTCCGCCCCCCGCAAATCTCCCCTTCCCACTCTCCCCGGCAGTATCCCCGCCCCGCGTGACTACACGCCCGGCTGCCGCTTCTGCCAGCGTCTCGGACGAACCGGTGATTCCCTTCTTACTCCCCCCCCCTTCGTTAAAATCTCTCCCACTCATCGGGTCGAGGCCTGCCCTCTCTGTACGAATCTCTCCTGAACAGCCGAGAAGGAAGAGGCGTTACGACTTCGGATGCCCTGCAGGATGCACGGGTGATCGGTCCGCCCTCGGAAAATTGCGGGGGCTCTTTCTCCGCATGCGCGCCCCTGCCGATCATCATCTGCACGGCGTGGATGGATTCGACGCACCGAAACTCACAAGCCTTAAAGCATAAATGATAATTGCATTTTTTGGTGCTTTTGCCATGCTTGACCCTATTCATCTCTTGACAAAACACACAAAGTCCGCTAAAAAGAGAGCATGAAAAGCAAGCTCATCCTTTTCGCCGCCCTGCTCGGCTGCGTGGGCATCGGTTTCCTTCTGGAACCGTTGATGATGCCTGAAAAGCAGGAAGTGGCGCAGCAGGAACTCCCGCCTCCCCCCGAACCGGTGGAGGAACCGGTCGTGGTTCCTGAGCCGGTAGAGGAGCCGGAAATTGCACAGGAGGAGACGCCGGAAGAACCGGAAGAGGTGGAGGATCCGGAAACGACGGATGTGAAAAAGATGGAGATTGTGCAGGAGGACAATGTAAAACCTGTCGCAGAGGAGAAGGTCGAAAAGGGACCGACTCCCATGGACTGGAAGCACCCCAAGCAACTCCAGAAAAAGCTGGCGGCGCGCATACGCACGGGACTCAACCATGTGAACAAAGACAGTGTACTGGAGTTTATCAAGAAGCCGGAAAACCGATTGGCCATCACCCAGTGGGAATTGCTGAACAGGTCAAACCTCGACAAACTGGAGGATCTGATGCGGGGCAAGGGTGTCGTGGAGTCCCTCTTACCCCTGCTCAATGATCTTCAATGGGTGTCAACCTTCGTGTACGATGGTGAACTGGAATCGGCAGAGACGGCGCTGGCTATGGTGCACGATTTTCGCCAGGCGGATCCCAAAATGGATGAGGATGTGCCCCCGGAGGATGATGTACCCGCACGCCCCGGCGTGAAAAAGCGCATTGCGGCAGCGGTCGCTGTAGAATTTGCCCGCAACGGCTGGTACGGTCCAGCCATGCTCAATAAAGCCAACTCAGATGACGTGAAAAATCTGGGAAGTATGCCGGGCATCAGATCGCGCAGTCGTAAAGCTGAAAGGGAAGCAGAAAAGAACGCCTATCTTCCTGCGCGCGAACGTTACCTGTTCTTCGCCGATAGCTGGGATAAGGGGCTGCTCAACTCTCAATTCGGCAACATGCCGGATTGGCTCATGCATTTCCCCTGCGGATGGAAGGGCGACAGCCCGTTCGGCTCGGTGGGTTCCATGCGCTGGATGCGCGACAACACCTCGGCTCCCGCCATCAAATTCACTGGCATGGCCTCCCAGGTGCCCTACCTGCCGCTCAACAAGTTCGGTGACACCATCTTCACACCCCTTTACTACGAACCGTTCAATGTACTCTATCCGGACAATTTTGCGAAAGCGGTGCGCGATACCGGCGCCGTGTGCGGGGGGTGCTCACACTTCGGGGCCTCTTCTTCCTGCGCCAACGGGGTGCCCGCCATCACAGTGGGCGAGCCGGGGCACTGCGCCTACGCCGTCTATGCCAATGGAAAGTGGCATCCGAGTTTCACCATCTCTGATGACCGTCATCCTCATTGGAAGGTCTGGGGCATGAACACCTGGAGTGCATTGGAAATGATGTCCGACATGTATGCCGAGGGACAGCGTACGCGCGATGCACAAATCATGACCTCTCTGGGTTCCGTCATGCTGTCCAACCACCAGACGAAAAACGCTCTCCAGGTGTATGAAATGGCAGTGACGATGCAGCCGCTCTACAACCCGGTATGGAAGCTTTACCTGCAAACAGCGGCCAAGTCGCTGAGCCGCCTGCCCTCCCGCTACCTTGGCGTAAACGAGTTTATCTGCACCTCTGTGGCGCCGAAACACCCCGAAATGTGCTCGCATTACCTGACAGAGACGATTTATCCGACGCTGCTCAAGGCTCTGCGGACTCCGAAGCAGAAGATGGTGGCGTTCAAGAGCTTTTTTGACAATTTGGACGTCAATGAAAAAGCGGAGTGGGATATTCAGAAGTTGCTCAGTCTCCAGTACAATTCGCTGGGCAAGGCTTTCTCCAACAAGGAGGAATACCTGCGGATGGTCGCAGAGGCTGTGAGTCGCCGACCGAAATTTGGGCCGGCTCTCAGCTGGGCTGTTGCCAAAGCGTACGATGAAAACAAGAGCATGGGCGACAAGATTCGCGGGATGGTGGATTCCCTGTTGGAAGCCTTGCCGAAGGATGACGCCGAGGCTCAGAAGAAACACGCGCTGCTCTCAGCTTCGGTGGTGCGCGCGGCAGAAGAGATGTGCGCCGCGACACTGGAGAGTTCCGGACGCATCAGCCCGCGCGATTTGAATTATTTCCTGGAATTGGCAAACAAGTACTCCGCTCCCTACCTCGAAACAGAAGGGGAAAATAAGATGCCGGACTTCCCCAAACAGGAAGGAAAACTGGTGTCGGAAGGCGGCATGGTGATGATGCAAAAGTACAATCCGGATCAGAGCACCATCGTGCAGCACGCAGCTGCGCTCACGGCGCGCGGCGGGCGTATCCTCTCCGAGAAGGGAAACCACGTAAAAATCACGATTCAACTACCGGAGCGCGCTAATATTACCAGTATTGTCATCGTCCCCACCAATGGATGCAAGAAATACCGCGAGTGGAATATCGAGACCTCAGCCGATGGCAAAAAATGGGAGCTCCTGGCAGATCTGCCCGATTCCAAGGACGAACCCTACGCCGTGGTCGACCTGGAGGGACGCTCTCGCCAGGCCAAATTCCTACGCATTGATTCGGGCGCAGAGCAAATGGTTGGCATAGATTTCAGAGCTGTTCTCGTATATGATAAGCACAGGAAATAACGATCGCATATTCACCGGCACTCTCCGACTTCTCGCTCTTGCGGTGCTCGGCATCGCCCAGCCGGCGCTTGCACAGGAAGAACCGCTCTCGCTGGAAGCGCCGGAGATAGCAACAAATCTGGCCCCGGAAGGCATGACGAATCCTGCGAACTCCTCTCGCCGAGATGCCACCTACGCCGATGCCTTGCGCGCAGCCGGACCGGACGGCATCATTGTCTTCTGTTACGGACCGGATTGGAATCGACGCAGCGTACGCATGCTTAAAAGCTTTTGGGAACGTCCTGAAATAGAGCAAGTGACGGGATCGGCACGTCTGCTTGCAGTGCCATACTATCAAAATCCGACGGATGAACAGAAGGAAAAGGCAAAAGAAATATCTGCCGGGATGCCTCAGCCTCCCTTTGGAGTATGCCCATCGGTTCTGATGCTGAACAATGAAGGAAAAATGTACGCCTGTCTGCCTGGCCTGGATTATTTAGGCGATGAGATGGGGAAGCTCGGACTGGAGAATATCTCCAAAAAACTGGCTGCGCTCCGTAAAATGCGCGAGCTGCTTGCTAAAGCCGACGAAGTCATGGGGCCCACAAAAGCCAAGATTCTGGGAGAAATCGCCGATTTGCCCATCAAGGTGCCTGAGGATCTTGCTCAGCAGGCGCAGGAAGCAGACCCGAAGGACACTACCGGCGTGGTAGCTCGAACATCTCACAAACCCCAGGCTCTTCTCTACAACCTCATGGGGACAAAGGATGGGTTCCTTACCGCAAGTTCTAATCCGGATCTGAAGGAGATGCTCACTGAAAGCATGAAGGTCATCCGTAACGAGAATATCCGCACGGCAGACCGGCAGGAGGCGTATTTCCTGCTCATTGGGCAGACACGCCGAGAGGAGGGCGCCAGTGCGCGCTTTAAGCAGTTGATCAATGCCTGTATCAAGCTTGATCCGAATTCGCCGGAAGCTTCTGTCGCGCGTTCGCTTCTGGAGGAATGGGGTTCATACAAAGCGCCGAAGCACGACAAAAAGAAAAAGGACAAGAAGGACAAGAAAGATAAAAAGCGCTGAGACCCCTTTCCCCTCTTTCCGGCGTATTTTTTGCTTTTCTCGCTCGAGGAGTCTGTCCGCACTTGCGTTTCCACCCTCAACAGGATAGAATGAACGGCATGAAGACAAGATTCCTCTTTGTTGCGCTCGGGCTCTTGCTTGCTCTCGGCGAGGCGCCTGCTCAAAGTCCGGATCTGGCGAACGAGAGCAAAGATCTGGCACGCATGGTGCGCCATCCGGACGGGTCGCGCTCGGTGTACAAGAGGCAGAGCGGGAGCAAAGGCATGCGCTGCGCCAGTTATACGGCGAGCGGCAAGCTTGCGGCCATCAATGACTACCATGAAGGGAAATACGGTCAGCTCACGGGCTGCATCATTTATAACCACGAGCGCAAACCGATTTACAAAGTCAACTACGGTTATGACAGCTCGGCACGTCTCGTGGAGGAACGCATGTATTCCTGTCCTCAGGGGAAGCTCGTGCAGAGGGTTATCTACAGATACGATGCTGCGGGGAACCGCTCCAAGCCGCTGATCATTTCTCTGGACGCGGAAGCTAAGCAACAAATCGCCCCCACCATGAAAGGGGACGAAAATCGAATCTACCGAGAGATGGGCGGCGGCAAGGGAAGCCCCTCTCCAGCCCGCTAAAAACGGCAAACGGATACGGAAACGTCGGAAAATCTACTGAAAGACGTATATGGAGAAGGTCTCATGGCAGGCGCGAGCCGAAGATGGCAGCAAAATAATATACGAAGCGAGTTATTTCGGCAAATGGTGGCAGCTCACTTGTACACCAAAGGCGCCGCGGTCGCAGCGCGATGAAGTGGAAACATGTCCTGTGGAATTCACGCACGAATTATGGGTAGCTCTGCATGACGTACTCATGCGCAAATACCGCCGGCGCCGGGTGGCCTGGAGTGTGGTCCAGCAGGTGGAGGACATTCTGGAGGGAAGAGCCACTAACCAACGCAAAGACCAACGCAGCTTATGAATGATGACGACATGATGCACTGCGAAGAGAAAAAGCGACAGCTGGAACGAGCCATCGCCATCATGCACCGTTTGCGCACACCCGGAGGCTGCCCATGGGATGCAGAACAGACGCACGAGAGTATCATCCCGAACCTCATTGAAGAATGCTACGAGTGCATTGACGCGATACGAGCAAAAGACTGGAGCCACCTGCGCGAAGAACTTGGAGATGTGTTGCTGCAAGTACTTTTTCACGCCGAGATGGCTCATGAGAACCCGGAAGAGAATTTTGATATTTATGATGTCGCGCAGGAGCTGAGTGACAAACTTGTACGGAGACATCCGCACGTGTTCGGTGATGCCTGCATCAGCGATGCGCAAGGCGTGCTCAGGCGATGGGATGAAATCAAGAGTACCGAACGCCGCAATGAGGACAAGCCGCCGCTGCACGACGCGGGAAAAGGGCTGCCGGAACATTTGCGAGCCCTCAAAATCTCGGCGAAAGCAGCAAAGATGGGCTTTGACCGGCCGGATGCCCATGGGGTGTGCGACAAACTCCACGAGGAGATGAACGAAGTGGAGGAAACCCTGTCCATGATGGAGGGAGACGCGCGAGTGGAGGAAGAGCTGGGCGACCTGCTTTTCACGGCGATCAACCTTTGCCGACACCGCAAAGTGAACCCTGAACTGGCGCTGCGCAAGGCAAATGAAAAGTTCATTCGTCGTTTTCATGCTATGCTTGAGTTGTTGCAACAGCGGCGAGTATCTGCACCCACGGCAAACGAGATGGAGCAGGCATGGAACCAAGTCAAGGCAAACGAACCGCAAACGACCTGAGCAAAAGATGCGATGCTTCCTGCTCCTCATCGTTTCCGCTCTGGTGGTATCCTGCACCGCCAGAAAGGAGATCGAACGCCCGGACACTGAAGACCCGAGCGTGGCGGCAGAGCAGGCTGCCGCGAATCTGGGCAATCCCCTGCTGCCGAATAAAGGCGATCTCAATGCCGTCAATGTCCGCGTGAGCAGCTCGGAGGAGCTCGAAAAGATCGACAACGGCTCGAATGAAGAATTGGTTTGGACAGACGCTGACCACCCCGACGCCGAAATTCCTGAATTGACCGAAATTTTTGAACACAAGCGACAAGGAACCGGTTGGCAGTCGAATATGTCTCAGGCGATCAAACTGGCGCGCCGACGCGAGCAACCGCTCATCGTGTGGTTCCATGACTCCGTCATCAGTCCCCAGAGCAATGCCCTGGGCTCCCAGTATCTCACAACGCGCGAGTTCCTGGACTGGGCCGACAAAAACGCCGTGCTCCTGCGTTTGGATTCCGGGGCCTCTCAGGACGACAAACGGGCTGACAAAACGCCCTACCATGCGGATAGCATCAACTCCTTGCAGCGGCGCTACGGACTCACTCGCAAACCATCTTTCGCCATCGTGACTCCACACGGCAAGATTGCGGCGCGCATTGACGGGTTTGATGGTATGCTTCCCGGCTTCATCATCGAGCTCAAAGAAGGTGTCGCTCGGGCAAATAAGGAATTCACGCAGTACAAAGGGCGTCTTGCTGAACGCGGCTTCCGGAGTTGGACCTCCGCCGACGGGGGGCGGCATATCTTCGCCAAACTCATGCGATTTGATGCTGCAAAGGGGGTTGTCTACCTCAAAGAAAGCGGCGGACGTATCACACGCACCAAACTCACCCATTTCTGCCGCCAGGACATTGAATATCTGCAACAAAACTCCCCCATGAAGCGTGAAAAATCTTCCGGCGCAGCAGAAGATGTCCTATGAGCAAATCCGATGCCACAAAGGCGCGTATCATGCACGCAGCCATCAGCGAGTTCACCGCTCTGAGCTACCGCGGTGTCACGCTGAGAGAGGTGGCGCGGGAAGCCGGTGTTACCATGGGCGCTATCCGCTACCACTTCGGCTCAAAAATCGATCTGTACCGCGATACATTGGCCTATCTTTCTCAGCCGTACAATACGGCATGCCGTAATGCCCTGCAAGCTGCTCTTCCCTCGGGCAATGCACGCGCCATTATTGCTTCCTGGCTCGCCGCTCCTCTGACTCACTGGCCGAAGAATGAAATCGCTACGGGAGAGCAAACTCTCTGCTTTCTCAACAAGATGGGATACGAATCCCCGGAGCTCACTCGTGAAGTTTATGAATCGCACTACGCTTTTGCTCTCGCCGAATGGGCAGAAGCTGTGCGCTCCTTCTTTCCCGGTATGCGTCAGGACGACTGGCTATGGTGCCTCACCTGCCTGCGGGGCATGTATTTCAATCTTATCGCACACGATGAGTTTACCCTGTGGTCGCTTCCGCGCGTACAGGACAAATTACAGGCCCTGCAGCGTCTCTCAGCGGATGCAGTGGCGCTGTTGCTCACTTACACTCCAAAGGCATAATCGACTCTATCTCGCCGCAATTTTTAACCATGGCAAACATAGCCGGGACTTGCCAGAAGACGGGAGCTATGGTAGAGTCAGGTGATGAGAGGTGTTGGCAAATGGGTTTTAATTCTGCTGCCCTTAGCAGTTGTCTCAGGAGGAATATGGTTATGCATACACATTGAAAATCAGGTACAGCGCCTTCTTCACCCTGTCAATCCCCTCTATAGCGGATACTCTGAACTCCCTGAGCACGTGCAGGGCCTCAATTTGGAGCCTTTCATCGTTCATGGCGAGGACAAACACACTATCCGCGCATGCCTTGCTACAGTTGACAACTTGCCGGCTGCCGGCACACCGCACCAGCTGGTAATTCAGGACAGGATGGGGAATGCTGACCTGAGTGGGTTGAAGTCCGTAGATTACGTGTTGGTATGCGTAGATTGGGATCACGGGATACGATCAGCCCTGCCAATAGCAGAACAGCTGGCGGCGGCAGGATTGCGCTGTGTCCTATGGGAGCCGAGAGGAGAGGATGAAGCCCGCTCTCGCTGCACAAGGGGAATTCGGGAAAGCAGGGATATCACCAGCCTCATCGATGAGCTGGAGCGTCGCACGGGGCAAAAGGAACTTGTCGTGCTCGGTGTGGGACGCGATTTCGGAGCGGAATTGATGCTCCACGCTGCGACGAACGAACCCCGCTTGCGGGGGATTGTAGCGATCGATGTGCACGCTCCTCTCAACAAGGTACTGCAACGTAGAAATTTGCCGATTTGGCAAAGGGAACTCATCGGCTGGCGTATGAAGGAACTGACCGGACTGGAACCATTTGATTTTGCCGCAGTGAAAAGCGTATTCAACCTGCCGCGAGAAAAACCGGTCCTACTTATATGCTCCGGCAAAGACACACCGGAATCCAAGCCGGAGGACGCTTACGCCCTCTATACTCAACTACACCAGGATCAGAGACGCCTCTATGTTCCCCGGCAACATGACGATTCCCCCGATTCTAACTACCGCATAATTCACTACACGCAACAGGGGGGAAGCCACACTGTGCAACATGACGTGCACGCCAATATATTGGATGGTGCGGATGACGTATTGCCCGCTATTCTTCAATGGATTAACGAAGTCGCCCCCGAGCTGCGAGAAACTCCTGCTCCCAGACAGCAACTCATTAAATCTCCGCAACTGATGCGGCGGCCTGCACAGGAAGAGGTGGAAACAAGTACTGTACAATCAACCCCTGTTACCTAAGAATTGATTGCTTGTGCAATTTTGACATGTCCTACACTTCTGCCAGCCGGAGTAACAGGGAACGCCGCGCACACCGCAATCGGCACCGCGGGAGCTTTGCTCTCAGTCGGCAGCGTCATATGCTCCCATTACTGCTTGTAGCAGCAGTGGCGGCGGCAGCCGTGCACCTTCTCGCTCTTCGGGCAAGCCCGTTTGTTTTCAATATTTGGCGCAGCAGATTGCAAGACCGCATCAATGAAGTGGATAACGCTCGTCTGGAAGAAGCACGTATCGTCGTACGGCGGCCGGAGGCTCCGGAGGAAGCAGAACTGCCTCCCCCGGAAGAACCGCAGGAGATGGAAGCGCCAGAACCTGAGCCGCAGGAAATTGATCTCATTGATGCTCAGGTGAAGGATCTAGTAATTGCTCCCGGGGAAACAAATCTTCCCCTGCCAGCGCCTGCTGAACTCTTTGAGAGCGGCGCAGCAGAACTCGCTCCATCGCCGCCCTCTATGAGTCTTCCGGAAGCGAAAAGCATGCCGGATATTTCTCCCCTGCTCCCGGAGCAAACTCCGATCAATACCAACAGCATCATCGCTAACGCTACCCCGCAGAATCAGGCGCTGGAGGATGCCGAGGGGCTCATCGACCATGAACTGAGACGCCAGGCCAGAGAAGGAGCATCGAATCTGCCCTCTGACACGCGCACGCTCTCCGAACTCATGGGGCTTTCAAATCTGGGAGCCTCGTCCGGCGTTGCCCGTTTGGGCGCGGATCTGCTCTTCGGCTTCGACGAAAGCGTACTGAAAAATTCTGCAAGAGTTTCCATGCTGCAACTTGCTGCTCTCATTCATAAAAACCCAACGACAGCTTTCATCATCGAAGGCCACACGGATGCCATTGGCACAGAGGAATACAATCGCGGTCTCTCTCTGAGACGCGCGCAGGCGGTGGTTTCCTGGCTCAAGTCGAACGGTGTGCCGATTCGCCACGTCTACGTCCGTGCTTGTGGAGCATCCAATCCACTGGTGGATCCAGCCCTGCCCCGCGAACAACAAACGCTCAACCGCCGTGTAGAAATCCACATGCGCCAACCCGGCGAGACTCTGCCGGAGGGCAGTCAACCTGCCCACTGAGACTCCATGATGCCTGCTTCTGCTGACAGCAACCTTGTTCTCGTCTCTGATGAGGAGGGAACGGTATCTCTCCCTCGCCATGAGGGGTTGCCGGCAGGTTCCTGTCGTTACCTTCTTTCGTTGGACTACGATGGTACCCTGTGCTGCCGAGACTCCCGCAAACTGGATCCGCGCTTCCGCGATCACATCCGCCGGTTGAGAAACCACGGCGTACGCTGGGGCATCAATACCGGACGAACCCTTCTGGAGATGGCTCAATTTCTACCTGAACTGGAACTCCAGCCGGACTTTCTCTGCACACGTGAGCGTTTCATATACATGGTTGGAGAGGACGGCTTGTGGCATGCAGCGGCAGAACATAATGTCATCTGCCATGCGGCTCAGCTCTTGATGCAGCAGCGCATGCAGGCGGAATGGAACGCTATTCTCCCAAAGTTGCGCAAGGCTTGTCCTCAAGCAGATTGGCACACCTCTCCGCTCGATCCTCTCTCCATCGTCGCAAACGACAGTGCCACCATGGATTTGCTTATGCCTCACTTTGCTCCCCTACTGAAGGCTCACCCGGATGTTGGGATACAGAGAGCCTCACGATTTATGAGGCTCACGGATGCACGTTTCAACAAAGGCTCCATCCTGAACCACGTGCTCCAGACATGGCAAGTACCGGAGGAAAACCTATTCCTTATGGGCGATGGGCACAATGATCTGGACGCCTTCCGCTCTTTTCCGAACTCCTTCTTTGCTGCGCCGAAAAGTGCGCATCCGGACGTGATTGAATGGGTCTGCCAGCATGGCGGGCATATCTTTCCCAACGTACCGGATGCGGTCGAAGAATGGGCTGAAAAGTGCGGGCTTTTCCCCGCAAAATCAACAGCTCAATCCTGAGCAACGGACCCATTTTCGATTCCCGGTTTGCGAAAGACGTACAAAAGCAAGAGACACACGCCAGAAAGGATGCAGGCACAGATGTTTCCTGCCACCCCGGGCAACACAATCCCACAGTCTGGAGATTCCAACAGGTAGGCCGTACAGACAGCGGTCATGAATGCCGCCGGCAAGGATGCGAGCCAGTGGAAACGTCCGCGCAAACGCAGGCAAGCGGCGATACTCCAAAGAGTGAAGCAGGAAAGCATCTGATTTGCCCATCCGAAGTAACGCCAAATAACGCCAAAATCTAACTGCGAAATCACAATCACTACAGCAAATAGGGGCAGTGCCAGCACTAAGCGCCCGGCCACTTTCTGTTGCTGCATGTGTACTGCCTCCGCCAAAATCAGACGGCAACTGCGCATGGCCGTATCACCACTGGTGATGGGAAGGACCACAACCCCAAGCACTGCAAATGCCGCCCCTACGGGACCAAGCAACATGCTGCACGCCACATTCACCACCGTGGCAGGGCTCACGAGACTTAGCTGACCGAACGTAAGCGCCTGCGCACCATTCTCCAAGGGCACAACAACTTTGCCTGCAAGCATGTACTCCGTTGGAATTTCGCGCAAACTGAGTCCCACCACAGCCCAGATAAGAGCGACAAGTCCTTCAGTAATCATAGCTCCGTAAAAAACGGGACGCATATTGCGGGCATCCGCGAGGCAACGCACCATCATAGGACTCTGCGTGGCATGAAAACCGGAGACAGCGCCACAGGCAATTGTCACAAATATCATGGGCCAGATGGAGAGTCCTTGCGGATGGACGTTATGCGTAAAATCAATTTCGGGCAGAACGGGAAGATCACTTACCGGTAAAGCAAGAGCGAGACCGACAACCATGAAGAGGAAAAAAGCTCCGAAAAAAGGGTATATTCTACCGATTATCGTGTTGATGGGCAAAACCGTGGCGAGAAGGTAGTAGAAAAGAATCGCCACGCACCAGATATTCACCGACACAGAATCCACCAGCGCGTGCAGCATCCCCGCCGGTCCCGTGGTGAAAACCACACCCACCATGAGTAGCAGCCCTACACACACCACCCGCAATGCATGGCGTGACCAGCCACCGAGATAGCGCCCCACCAAGTACGGCATGTTCGCTCCTCCATGCTCAGCACTCATCACTGCCGCCAAAAAATCATGTACAGCCCCAACAAGAATGCACCCGACCACTATCCACACCAGAGCCGCAGGACCGTACAAACAGCCGGCCAAAGCGCCGAACACAGGTCCCAATCCGGCGATATTCAGCAATTGCACAAGGAATATGCGCCACGTAGGCATGCGGACGTAGTCCACCCCATCCGCCTGTTGCATGCAAGGCATGGTCATGCTGTGCGAAACCCCATACATACGCTCCGCAAGGCGACCGTACACAGCGTACCCTGCCACCAGCAACAACGCACAAAAGAGGAAAATAGCAAGTCCAATCATGGGAAAGAAAGAAAACGAAAGGCGGGGAGAGCCAATGCCGCTTTCCCCGCCCTTATATTGAAAATGCGTTTTATGCCACGGGCTTAGCCAGCACCTTGCGCAGACGAGCAAAGCGTGGCAGAGCTTGCACGGTCTTCATACCCGTCTCCCCCTGGATGAGGGGCAGAGCATAATCAATGAACGCCATTTCAATGCCATTGCCAGCGGCGTTGATCCACTCACGCGGCACTTTGCGCTCAAAATTCGCTACGCTCTCCAGCGGCAAAAGCTTCGTATTGCACACATACTGTCCATAAAGGTTGTTACGCTCAAAGGCGACCATCTTGTCGGTATCGCCATTCACCGCTGCCGTCACCGCCGTCTTGCCTGCAAGGTAGGCTTCCATCGCGTCGGTCGTGGAGGCGAGATGCGTGGCGCAGCGCTGCAGCAGCGAAGGCTCAATAGCTCGCACTTTGGCATCCACACGAGTCCGGACAACCTCGGCCAGCTTGTTAGCAAGCCCGCCGAGTTGAGCATGACCAAAGCCGTCGTTACCGTTGGTTTTAGCCTCAGAAATAAACTTGCCATCCTTGTCATGAATACCTTCAGAAGCAACGACAAGGCACTTCCCAGTGGCCTTGTAAATGCGTTCGACATCATCGAGGAAAGTGTTCATATCAAAATCAACCTCAGGGAGGTAAATGAGATCGGGACCGGCGCCAGCGAAGCTTGCAAGAGCAGCCGCAGCCGTGAGCCAACCAGCGTGGCGCCCCATCACCTCAATAATAGTGACCATACCCGTATCGTAGCAGCAGGCATCGTGCTTCACTTCCATGCATGACGTAGCAATGTACTTAGCTGCAGAAGCATAGCCAGGACAATGATCTGTACCGTAAAGATCGTTATCAATGGTCTTGGGGATGCCCATGACGCGGCATTCGTAGCCGCTCTTCTGCATAAATTTGGAAATTTTGTTGCAGGTATCCATGGAATCGTTACCCCCGTTGTAGAAGAAATAACGTACATCAAACTTTTTGAAGGTATCGAGAATCTTCTCGTAATCAGTAGGATCCGTGTCGGGATCCTTCATCTTGTAACGGCACGTTCCCAGAGCGGAAGAGGGCGTGAACTTCAGTAGCTCAAGCTCCACAGGATCCTCCATCCCCAAATCGTACAGCTTGCCGTTCAGTACGCCAGTGATCCCATTAGCTGCGCCCAACACACGAGTAATCTGCGGGGAATTGAGAGCAGTCTGCACCGCTCCCAACACACTAGCATTGATCACTGCCGTAGGGCCACCGGATTGTCCGATAATACACGCTCCTTTAAGTCCGTTCATGATGTTAGTAGTATTGCTCTTTGAGGGGCGTCTCCTTCCAAAAACAGGCAGCGGAAACGCCGTGGTGCATTTTACATGATTCCTCAGTCCATTGCAAGTCCTTCCTTTGCCATGCAGAAAAATTTCTGCAAATTTCACACACACGCGTAGAAACGGAAAAAAATGTGGCGTATAATATAGAGATATGAAGGCGTGTTTTGTGTTTGTCTTTTTCGCGTTGGCCGGGATTGGTTCAGCACAGCAGATACGTTCAATGGCCGAGCATGTGCAGGTTGAAAAGGCTACTTCCGGTCATGATTATGTGGCCCGACGCAGCATCGGACATGTGGAAGCTATCCGGACGGTGCACGTGCGGGCAGCAGTGGAGGGATTTCTCACGGATATCGCTTTCAAAGAGGGAGACCTGGTTAGAGAGGGGGATGTCCTTTTCCGCATCGACCCGCT
Source organism: uncultured Akkermansia sp. (assembly GCA_947601655.1). Classification (GTDB taxonomy): domain Bacteria; phylum Verrucomicrobiota; class Verrucomicrobiia; order Verrucomicrobiales; family Akkermansiaceae; genus Akkermansia. The sequence goes on along the minus strand of CANQGG010000002.1, from coordinate 76,597 downwards.
GCGTTACCAGGCGGCGGTAAAAGAAGCGAAAGCAAATCTGCAAAAGATTGATGCGCAGATCATCTACGCCTCCAATAACTACAAACGGCTCGCCAAACTGGCAGAAAATCTTGCTACTTCCAAAGAGGAAATGGAAACAGCTCTGGCAAAACTTGAGGAACTTAAGGCAAGTCGCGCCGGTGCTCAGGCAAATCTAGCCAAAGCGGAGAAAGATCTGCAAGACTGTACGATTCGCGCCGAGATCTCAGGACGCCTCGGCAGAGTCGAGTTCTCCGTCAGCAATTATATCACTGCTGGTGAACAACTCGCTACCCTCACCCAGATGGACCCCATCTATGTGCGTTTCCCTCTTAGTCAAACTGATGTCAATGGCGTTTTTGGGGGACCTAAACGCATCCGTAACAGCACAGACGTGCGACTCTACACCGCTGGTGGGCAGGAATACCCAACCCCCGGCAGCATCGAAATTGTCGACAACCTTCTTTCAGGCACCACGGATTCCTACACCCTGTGGGCAAAATTTGACAATAAAGACGGAGTGCTTGTACCTCACGGCATTGGAGCCCTGGTCGTGCGACTCACAGATTCCATGGAAGTGACCATGACGCCACTGACGGCCGTGCACCATGACTCGGAGGGTTCTTTTGTCTATACGGTTGCAGACGACGGAACCGTGGCGCGGCGCGATGTGATATCCGGTTCAATTCGGGGAAGGCTGCAATCCATTTACGACGGATTGAAGCCCGGGGAAGTCGTGATCACGGATGGCGCCCACAAAACGCGTCAGGGAGCCAGGGTGATTCCCGTGTACCCGGAGCAGAAAAACACCGCCGTAAAAAAGTCTGAAAGTAATGTCCCTCAGGAAACTGTTTCGGCGAAGACGGCTCCAGTGCAAATGATTGCCGACCCAACGGTACTGGAAATCAATGGAGCGCGCGTAGAAGCCATCAACAAAGTGGAACTACGTCCCCTCGTGCAAGGGATTCTGGCGGAGCCGGAATTCCGGGAAGGCGATCGAGTGAAGAAAGGGGATGTTCTCTTTCGCATTGACCCCACACGCTACCAGGCTACGGTGGATGCTCAGAAATCCTCCATTAGCGTGTTGGATGTGCGCATTGCGGATGCAGAAAGAAAGCTGGAACGCCAGAGGAACCTACTGGAACGCAACGCAACAAGCCAGGATGACTACGAGAGCGCTCAAGCCTCTCTGGAAGAACTTAAAGCCCTGAGGGACGCTGCTGAGGCACAGCTTACTGTGGCAGAAGACGACCTCTCCCGTTGTACAATACGAGCGGGAATGAACGGACGTATTGGTCGTGTGAATTTTTCGAAAGGCAATTTCATTGCGGAGATGAAATCGCCTCTGGCGACACTGGTGCAAATCAGTCCAATCTATGTGCGATTCCCCCTGAGTGAAAGCACGATTCTTTCTCATTTCGGCACCGTAAAAAGTCTCGTCGAAGATTCGGAAATTTCCCTTATCACAGCCACGGGTAAAGCCCTTCAGGAAAAAGGAAGGGTAGCATTCTGCGACAACATCGTACAAGCAGCCACGGATACGATGAACATCTGGGGCGTCTTCAACAATGAACAGCATGAGCTTCAACCCGGTGGCGTTGTCACCATCCGTCTGATGCGTAAAAGCAGTATCCTGGTGCCAGCCATTCCGGCGGAAGCGGTACAGATCGACACACGGGGGCGCTACGCTTTCGTGCTACGGCACGGACGCGCACAGCTTGTGCGCATCTCCTGTGGTTCCCCGAACGAAGAAGGACTCGTACCGGTGTACAAAGGTGTGCACAAGGGCGATGTTGTTATCACAACGAACCTGACGCAAATCGAGGACGGCGTGACAGTGCAAGCAGAGCAATAAAACACAAAACTTCCAACGCTAGATTTACCTATGTTTTCAGAATTCTTCATCCATCGCCCGAAGTTTGCCTTCGTCGTATCCATTCTGATGATGCTGGCAGGACTTCTGTGCATCAGCAAGATGCCCATCGCCGAATACCCGGAGGTATCTCCTCCTACTATCAGCGTGCGCATGACTTACAGCGGCGCGAGTGCTGAAGAGTTGGCTGAGGTGGTGGCTGCACCAGTAGAGGAGCAGCTTATCGGTCTGGAACACCTGCTCTATTTCTACTCTTCCTGCGCCAACAACGGTACCTACTCGCTCACCCTGATTTTTGAAACAGGCACCAATGATGACATGGCTTTCGTAGATGTTTCCAATGCCATCAAACGCGTAGAGAGTAAACTTCCTGCAGAAATTAAGCAGACCGGTTACAATGTGCACAAGCGCTCGGGCGATATGCTCTGCTTCATCAACTTCATGTGCGATGAGAATAAGATGAGTGTGCTGCAGCTCGCCAACTGGGTGCGCATGAATGTGCGCGACCGCATTGGCCAGGTGGACGGCGTCTCAAGTGTGGATATTATTCCGAGTCGCAACTACGCCATGCGCGTCTGGATGAACAGCACCCGCATGAGTGCATTGAATATTACCCCTGCCGATGTGAATGCCGCCATCTCTGCCCAGAATATCCAGGCGGCAGCAGGATCTGTGGGCGCAGAAGATGAGCAGTCCTATGCCACCTTCAAGGTAACCGCTACCGGACGTCTGAAAACCGCAGAAGAGTTTGGCGAAATCATCGTCAAACGTGGAGCAGATGGTCATGTCACTAAACTGAAAGACATCGCCATTATCGAGCTGGGCGCCGAAAGAAATTCCGGCTACAGCCGTCTGAATGGAAAGGACGCTGTTGGCATGATCGTGCAGCGCAACAATGAGGCGAATGCCTTGGCAACGGTGGAAGCAGTGCAGGAGATGATGAAGCAGATCGCGCCGATGATGCCAGACGGGATGGAGTGGTCAATGGGCTACGACCCAACGCAAGCTATCAGTGCTACGCTGGACGAATGTATCTTCACGCTGGTATTGGCTCTGATTCTCGTGATAGCCGTGACCTATATCTTCCTGCAGGATTGGCGAGCCACACTGATCCCCGCGCTGGCTATCCCGATCTCCCTGTTGGGCGCATTCATGGTGATGTATGTGCTGGGGTACAGCATCAACGTGCTGACGATGTTTGGGCTCATCCTCGTAATCGGTTCGCTGGTGGATGATGCCATTGTGGTCGTGGAGAATGTGATGCGCCTCATCCACGACGAAAAACTCTCGCCGCGAGATGCCACCATCAAGAGCATGAAACAGATCACCGGCGCCATCATTGCTACCACGCTGGTGACGCTCGCGGTGTATGTACCCATTGCTTTCTACGGCGGCATGGTGGGCGTAATCTACACGCAATTCTCTGTGACAATGTGCGTGGCACTGTGTATCTCTACTTTCAATGCTCTGACCCTCTCCCCGGCTCTGTGCGCACTCATCCTGAAACCGGCAGATGCGAAGGAGAACCGCTTCTTCACCCTGCTCTTTGCGCCGTTCAATATGTTCATGAATCTTTGCCGACGCATCTACCTTTTCGGCGCGGGTATTTTGGTGCGCAACGCGTGGCTCACGGTTCTTGTTCTCCTTGCCGTCCTGGGCGCTAACTACGTCTATTTCAACGGCGCGCCGGAGTGGTGGAAATCTCTTGTCCCGGGTAATCAACAGCAGGCTGCCCCCGCTGCCGCCGCTCCGACCAAGGGTCGCCCTGGTGCTGCTCCGAAAACTACTCTCCTGCCCACACTGCATTTGTCCGACTTCCTCGTACCGGATCAGCTGAAGAGTTCCTTCGTGCCCACAGAAGATAAGGGCGCCCTTTTCGTGATGATCACCATGGAGGGAACGGCTACGGCTAAGCAACGCACGGATAAGGTGCTTCGCCAACTGGAGGAACGCGTGAGCAAAATTCCCGGTATACGCGCAGTAACGGCCCAGAGTGGCTACAGCTTTACGAGTGGCTCGGGCGAAAGCAGTGCCATGATGATCATTCAGCTCAAACCATGGAACGAACGCACCACAGCGGATCTGCACGTCACCTCCATCGCGCAGAAAGTAAATGAGGTCTGCGCTGATATCCCGGAAGCTTCCATCATGGCAGTAACACCTCCCGCCATCATGGGTCTCGGCATTACGGGCGGTGTTTCAATGGTGCTGCAGGTCTCCGGAGATGCCACCACCCTCGATCTCGGCAATATGGTCAAGGAGATTCAACAACGCTTGCAGTCGCATTCCGATAAGGTGGCTCTCGTGCGCAGTGAGTACAACGCCGAGAGTCCGCAGATTCACCTGGAGATCAACCGCGAAAAAGCGCAGACCCTTGGCGTGCCGGTGAACACCATATTTAGTACCCTGCAAAGCATCATGGCTTCCTCCTATGTCAATGATTTCACACTCAATGGTTTCAATTTCAAGGTCATGGTGCAGGGAGCGACCAGTGACCGCCGCACGCCGGACGACATCCTCAACCAGCTCGTGCGCAATGAAAAGGGTGAAATGGTACCACTCTCCGCGGTGTGTTCCCTCTCCTACTCCATGGGACCTGCTCAATACGGACGCTTTAACCAGTACATGAGTGCGGATATCACAGTGATGCCGAAAAACGGCGTAAGTTCCGGCGAAGTAATGGTGCTTATCGACGACACCATCGCTCAGCTCAACCGCGAAGAACGTGAGGCCGGCAGAAACAGGCAATGGATGGTGTCGTGGAAGGATCTCTCCTACCAGGAGCGGCAGAATTCCGGCAAAATTGGCTCCCTGGTAGGATTGGCCATCCTGTTTGCTTACTTGTTTCTCGTGGCTCAGTATGAGAGTTGGACAACGCCTGTACCAGTGATGTTCACTGTGAGCGTGGCAACTCTTGGAGCACTGATGGGCGCCCACCTCTTCGGTCTCTCAATGTCGATTTACGTCCAGCTTGGCATCCTGATGCTCATCGGTCTCTCGGCAAAGAATGCCATCCTGATGGTGGAATTCAGCAAGGAGGATCATGAAAACAATGGCACGCCCATCAAACAGGCTGCGATGAACGGTGCAAACCTCCGCTTCCGCGCCGTGCTCATGACAGCGATTTCGTTCATCTTCGGCGTCCTCCCCATGGTGGTGGCCACGGGGTCCGGTGCAGCGAGCCGACAGGAGATTGGCATCACAACGTTCTGCGGCATGATGCTGGCGACTCTTTTTGGCATTTTCCTGACGCCCGGTCTTTACGCGCTCTTTGCACGCATACGCGATTTCTCGTATCGTCTTGTTCGCAAGAATTCGTGACGCAAGAGTGCCACACGACCATGAAACGTGGTCCAGGGAACTGACACATTTTCCGATGGAGTATGTCTCACTCCGGCATTGGAACATGCGCCGAGCCGTTGTATGATGTGTGAAGTATGAGTCAGACACTGCATTGTATATGCAGCTATTGGAGTATTCATCTTTTTATTCGTCATGCCACAGGAACCGATGCAAAACAGACCACGCCACACGCAGAAAGATGAGCTTGGCAATGATAATCAACCCCCTCCAACAGGTCCAACCGGAGCGCAACCAAACTGGGGACTCTGGATGCTTCTCGCCGTCATTGTGGGAGTGATCATGCTACTCTTCGTGTACGACGGCGGACTGGGCGGGGGGAAGAGAGAGATGAATCTTGGCGAGTTTGTAAAGCAATATCGTTCGGGCATGGTGATCACCAATAACCCGAAGGAATACCCAATCCAGGTCATCACCAACGAGAATGAGAACTCTGGTATCATTCGCGCTGTCATGTACAAGGACAAGCCCCAATTCACCTATGGGCGCTTCTACATGCCCTTCACCGACAGCGACGAAATCAAGGCCCTCTGCAACCGCTACGGCATTACCAACACCGTAATGGAGGGCACAGATTCTCCCGTGCCGGGACCTGAAGCAGGACAGGACCGCGTTTGGTCCACCGATCAATTTCGCACTCTCGGCGAGGAAGGAAGAATCGACATGAGCAACGCCCCAACCGTCTACCTGCGAGGATCAGGCAGCGGCGTTATCATCGGCAGCTACCGCAAGGATCCACAAGTGAAAGTCAATCGCCGCCAGGTAATCGATCTCACAGTGCCCTTCAGCGGGAAGTACCAGGGAGAACAGATCCGCGATCTTCTGGGGAGTCATGCAGAGTACAAATCGGAAAGCAACACTTTGCAGATCATCCTGATCAACTGTCTGCCTATCGTGTTGATTCTCCTGTTCTTCATTCTGCTCTTCCGTATGCAGGGGGGAGGGCCCGGCGGTGCAATGAAATTTGCAAAGAGCCGCGCCAGACTCCTGGATCCGGATAAGAATCGCATCACCTTTAAGGATGTCGCAGGTATCCCGGAGGCGAAGGAGGAGGTGTGGGAGCTCGTGGAGTTTCTCCGCAAACCGGAAAAATTCCGTGCCTTGGGCGGTAATATTCCAAAGGGTATCCTGATGGTGGGCCCCCCAGGCACCGGCAAGACGCTGCTGGCGAAGGCCATCGCTGGTGAGGCTAACGTTCCCTTCTACACCATCTCTGGATCCGACTTCATGGAAATGTTCGTAGGTGTGGGAGCAAGTCGCGTGCGGGATATGTTTGCCGAAGCAAAGAAGCATACTCCTTGCCTGATTTTCATCGATGAAATTGATGCCGTAGGACGCCATCGCGGTCACGGTGTTGGCGGCGGACATGATGAACGCGAACAGACGCTCAATGCCCTGCTGGTGGAAATGGATGGCTTCACCGACAATGAGAATATCATCGTCATCGCCGCCACTAATCGAGAGGATGTGCTGGATCCCGCCTTGATGCGCCCGGGGCGCTTTGATAGACGCGTGATGGTAAACCTGCCGGATGCCGCCGGTCGTGAGCAAATCCTCCGGGTGCACGTCCGCAAAATCAAACTTGCCGAGGGGGTGCAGCTCACCCCTATCGCACGCGCAACGACGGGCTTTTCTGGTGCCGAGCTTGCTAACCTCGTCAATGAATCCGCTCTCATTGCTGTGCGACGCGGTCACGCCGCCGTTCAGCAAAATGATCTGGAAGAAGCGCGAGAAAAAGTGCGCTGGGGCAAAGAGCGGAGATCTCTGGAGCTGACCGATCGCGAGAAGTGGATGACTGCGGTACACGAGGCGGGACACGCCGTCTGCCTACTCAAGACGGACTTGGCAAAGACCCTCCCTCTGCACAAGGTGACGATTATCCCACGCGGTCCGGCGCTGGGTGTGACGATGATGCTGCCGGATGAGGACAAGCACAGCGAATACAAGAACGAGCTGCTCGATTACATCGTGATGGCGATGGGTGGACGGTGCGCAGAGGAAGTAATGATGGGAGACATCTCCGGCGGCGCACGCGGTGACATCAGTCAGGCGACCTCGATTGCGCGCAAAATGGTGTGCGTATACGGCATGAGCGAGCGTCTTGGTCCCGTGGAATACAGTTCCGGACATGATGAAGTATTTCTTGCCCGCGATTTCGCTCAAAGCGTGCGTAATTATTCCGAGCACACGGCCCAGGTCATTGATGAGGAGGTGCAACGCATCGTGGAAGAGAATTACCGTCGAGCCAAGAATATCCTCACTGAGAACAAGGATCGTCTGAGACTCATCGCCGAAAACCTCATCACCTACGAAACCCTGAGCGGCGAGAATGTTCGCGAGCTCCTGGAAACCGGGGAGATGACCAACCCGCCGCTGCAAGAACTTCCTCCGGATTTGCCGCCTGCGAGCGATGCCTCCACAGATCTGCAGACCCCCGATGATTTGCCGCCCGTGCCCGGCAATGACGAATCTCTCTCCACACACACAGATCAAGCATGAAGAAAAATCCCAGCAAGGTTCTGGCAGAAGCCTGCGCCGCAGCGGCTGAAGATGCCAAAGCCTCTGATATCGAAACCTTCGATCTGAACGGTAAGTCTGACCTCACGAATTTCGTCGTGGTCTGCACGGCCGGATCGGTGCCGCACTTGCGCTCCATCCTGCGCAAAATTGACGAACAGGTGGAGGAAAATCTCAATCTGCGCCCTGTCTACGCCGAACGCACTCCCCAGGCTCTCTGGGCCGTCCTGGATTACATCGATGTGATGGTGCACGTGATGACCGCGGAGATGCGGGAATATTACAGTCTCGAGCAGATGTGGAAAAGCTGAAAAATATGATATCTTGTTTATCATCAGAAAAATACAAGGACAACATTTAATAATATCTTCTCTCAATGGAACACGACGGGAGAGTTGTTTCTACAGAACTTGTACCTTCGTTGTCCCGTCTTTTTCTGCAACTTTCCTTAATCAAAAACGCGCTTCCCCATGGAGCAAACTGGAAATGTGTTCTCTACGACTCTGGCAGCTGGGATGTAGCAACGGCCGTCTTCCTCTTTGCTGAGACTGTGTTCCGTCTCATGATGCGATCCCGTTTACCCGGGACACGCAACACTTTATCTCGATGGCAGATGCGGCATAACTATCGTTTTCTCTCTTACAAATAATTCGCTTCGCTTTTTGCCCCTGTCGATCCCATGGCATATTCTTATGCCGTTCCCTTAGAGGGATTATATTTAAAACACACTCACCGGGCATGACAGAGAAGAAATGCTCCGGATTTTGTGCTTTATGGAGCACCGAGATAGTCGAGGAACTACAGGGAAACGGAAAATCTCCCTTTCGCCCCCACACCGAATTGAGACTTGCCAAGAGAGAAGGAGAATGATAGAATGCGGCATTCGCATTAGAAAAGCCATGAATGACAACGTAAAACCGACTCTTCTTGTGTTGGCAGCGGGCATGGGTAGCCGTTACGGCGGTCTCAAACAGCTAGATCCAATGGGACCGAACGGTGAGGTAATCCTTGACTATTCCGTGTATGATGCCATTCGCGCCGGCTTCGGCAAGGTGATCTTCATCATCCGACGCGATTTTGAGGAAGCGTTTAAATCAAGTGTAGGCGCTCGTTTCACGGACAAGATTGAGGTCGACTATGCTTTCCAGAGTTTGGATGATCTGCCAAGTGGATTCAATGTGCCAAATGGACGAGTGAAGCCGTGGGGCACAGCTCATGCGCTGCGTGCAGCGCGCGGAGTCGTGCATGAACCTTTTGGCGTAGTAAATGCTGATGATTTTTATGGTGCGGATGCCTTTGCAAAGGCGGCACACTTCCTCACCACTACTCCAGGGGCGGATGGCAAGGAACACTACGGTATGATCGGTTATCCTCTGAAGAATACGTTGAGTGACCATGGAGATGTCAATCGCGGTATTTGTGGCATTCGCGATGGGTACTTGGATAGTGTAGAGGAATTCACCAAGATTCAGATGGAGGAAGGTGGTGTGTGCCGCGGCAACAACCTGCTTGGCGAACGCAAACAAGTGGACCCTGAGGAGCTTGTTTCCATGAATTTTTGGGTTTTCCCTGCAAGTTTCATTGCACAGATTGAGGATCACTTCATCCGCTTTATGCGGGAGCATGGTGAGGAGCCGAAAAGCGAATGCTACATCCCTACTGTGGTGGATGAACTCATCCACAATGGCAAGGCCGATTGCCGCGTCATTCGCACCGAAGCCAGCTGGCTCGGCGTGACGTACCCAAGTGACAAGCCTGCTGTTGTCGAAAGTATCGCAAAGCTCGTGGCAGATGGCGTTTACCCTGCCAAGCTCGGTTGAAAAATCCCTCCCCGTTCCCGACATGTTTGATCTTCGAAAAATCGCCAGTTTGTTTAATTTGCGCGCGGATTACGTGTGTGGCGCTTCATATGGTTCCGGACATATCAATGACACCTACCGAATCGAGGTGGACCAGGCGGGCTTGCGCGTACGTTACATCCTCCAGAGGGTTAACAGCAACGTCTTCAAACAACCTATTGCCCTCATGGAGAACGTCCGTCGCGTCACGGCTGAGGCTCTGCGCGTACTACAGGAAGAGGGCTGCAAGGATTCTTACCGCCGCACCTTGTCTCTTGTACCGGCATTAGACGGCAAACCCTATGCGCAGGATGAGGAGGGCAACGTGTGGCGTGTCTACACATACATCGACCGCGCCCGAACATATGACATGATTGAATCGCCAAGGCAGTGCGTGGAGGTAGCTCGCGCGTTTGGTAACTTTCAAAAACTCGGTGCAAATCTCCCCGGTGAGCCACTTTTTGAGACTATTCCAGATTTCCACAATACCACCAAGCGCTTTGCCGCTTTCCAAAGCGCACTGCAAGCCGATCCTCTCGGTCGTGCGAAGAGTGTACAGAGAGAGATCGATTGGTTCCTTACCCGCGAGGAAGACTGCCACAAAGTCGTGAATTATCTCGCCGATGGTGAGCTACCGATGCGTGTCACCCACAATGATACAAAACTCAATAATGTGATGCTTGACGATGTGACAGGTGAAGGCATCTGCGTGATTGATTTGGATACCACAATGCCCGGTTCCTCTCTTTATGATTTCGGAGATATGGTACGGACTTCCACTTCCCCCGCTGCAGAGGATGAAAAAGACATAAGTCTCGTGACCATGCGCATGGAATATTTTGAGGCGTTGGCGAAGGGTTACTGTGAAGCTGCTACCTTTCTCACTCCGCTTGAAAAGGATTTGCTTCCTTTCTCCGGTAAGCTACTCACGATGGAATGCGGCATGCGATTCCTCACCGACTACCTTGTAGGCGATACCTACTTCAAGATCCATCGTCCGGAGCATAATCTTGACCGCACGCGCACCCAAATAGCCCTTGTGGAGTCTATCGAGCAGCAGATGAGTACGATGCAAAAGGTTGTTGAACGCTACTGATCGTTCCCTCTCCCGCACATGCAAGGGTGACCCTCTTTTGCTGCAAATTGCTGCGAGTTTGGGATGGACATCACACGTTCTCTTTCCTATAATGTGATATGTGGAGTTGAGGCGAGTACACCGCAGCATAGAAAGCTTGGCCCGTCACTGGGCTGAGAGCGCGGTTGTTTTGTGCCGTTTTATTGACGATGAGGAAGAATTGAAAGAATATCTATCTCCCGTGATGCAAGCTCTTCGTGTGCTGGATCACGATCGAAGGATCATCGCAATCGGCGGAGCAAAAAGCGGAAAATCCGAGCTTCTGGCCAAACTTGCAGGAGCTCCGGTTATTGCGTGCCCTGTTTTGCAAAAACACTACACCTGCTGGCGGTACTGCTGTCGAGATGGTGACACAACCCAATCACGGTTTATCCCCATACAATCCATTGATGGACTCGAATTTGTGGATACCACCGATTGCGGACGGGAAGACACGCGCAAAATGTGCCGCTCGCTTGTGCAGGGAGCGGATGTGTTGCTCGCTGTAATCCACGCCTCTACCCCCGCAGAATCGCCGGTCTGGGAGCTGCTTGAACAAGCGCCAGAGCGTTTAAATACTGGCTGCATCCTCATCGTCACCCATACGGAAAAGCTTGATAACCAATCATCACTTAAATTAAAGGATACCATGCGTGAGTTGTGTCGTTCTCGATTGCACAGCTCCCTGCCGATCTGTCTGCTCTCTTCCAAACAAAGCATGGCGGACATTGAAGGAATCCGTTCACTGGTACAAAATGCTTTGCTGGGAGAGCACGGGGTACGACGCGCCATCAGCGCACTGGTGGAGCGCTCTCTGGAGCTTGTTGAAAAACAGAGTCGCATCCTGCGTTCTCGTGAAGCAGTGAGCCGTACCAACAGCGGCTTCCTGGCCGGTATCGATCGCGAAATTGACAACTTCCACGCTCGTCAGATCCTAGGCATCGAGGAACATCGGCGCAATCTCAATGCGGTATTGACGAAAGTGATTCCAAAACTCACTAGTGACGTCAGGCACTTATTTGGCATTTTTTTCTCACCTGTTACTCTTTTGAGACTTGAGTTACTCGGGAATGCGGCGGACCGTATCTTCCATTCTCTGGCGCTGACAGCTCTGAATAATCACCAAAAAGAATCAGATTTACTCTTCTGCAATTCCTGCGCGAGCCATTGGCACAGCGTTCGCCCGCGAATGAAGCGCAGTCTCTCCTGTGAAATCGGCGACTTTCCTGAAGATGAGCTCGAAAAACAGATCACCATTATTCGCAACCGATTTTGCTGCAACATCTACGAACCATTTGACACTGGAGGAATGCGCCAGCGTCTCACCATGCTTTTTACCGCGAATGGTGGATGGATGAATGCCTTTTTCGTATTATGCTGCTGCCTGTTAATTCTAGCGGGCACGTTGGGAACCCTAGGGCAAGATTCTGCTGGGCTTACCTGCCTGGTTCTTTCCTTGCTGCTCTGGGGTCTTGGCTCGTTGAAGCTATACATCGCCCGGCGACGACTCTACTCCGGCATCGAAACACTGACCCGTGATTTCTGCGAGGAAATGAATCGAAATCTTCCTTCTCTATTGGAACAATTCATCGCCTCACGTCTCTCTGCCTACAGGGATCTCTACTCGTTACCGCGTGAAAAAGTGGCACGTCAAGAAGCTCTTCTTCGCCCTCTCTCAAAGCAACGCGATATTATCCATCTACAACTCCGCGCTCTACTTCCGCACCTCTGATAATAACACCTCTCTGACTCATGGATGATCTCTTCACACCGCATGGCATCGGACCTGATGCGTACCCCGATACGCAAGGCATGCCACTCGCTGCGCGGATGCGTCCAGAAACATTAGAGGAGGTGGCAGGGCAGCGGCACCTCCTGGGAAAAGGCAAGCTACTTCGTCGAGCTATTGAAACAGATCGCTTTTCCTCGCTTATTTTCTACGGTCCCCCAGGGGTGGGAAAAACTACGTTGGCCTATGTTATTGCGCGTCAAACAAGCTCATTTTTCGTGATGCTTAATGGGGTAGAATCCAACGTGAGTGAAATTCGCGACAAAATTGCAGAAGCTAAGGCACGGCTCACCCTCCACAGGCAAAAAACTATCCTCTTCGTCGATGAGCTGCACCGTTTCAACAAAGCTCAACAGGATGTCCTACTACCTCATTTGGAGCGCGGCACTGTGCGTTTCATTGGTGCCACCACGGAGAACCCCTTCTTTGCCATTAATTCGGCTATGCTCTCCCGCTCTCAGGTTTTCCCGCTAGAACCTGTACCGGCAGAAGAATTGGAAGCCCTCATGTTACGCGCAAAAAACGACTCAATTCGCGGTCTGGGCAAGATGCCCCTCGATGTAGATGAGAATGCTCTACAGCACCTGGCTCTCAAAGCGGACGGTGATGCTCGCAAAGCCCTCACTGCTTTAGAAGTAGCAGCTCTCTCCACCCCTCCGGGAAAGAATGGGCGCATCGCCATTACCCTGTCCGTGGCAGAGGAATCCATCCAGCAGAAGGCTTTGCGATACGACCGTGCTGGGGATGGACACTACGATACCATTTCCGCCTTCATCAAATCCATGCGCGGCAGTGACCCAGATGCCGCTCTTTACTGGCTTGCCTTCATGCTGAATGCTGGTGAAGATATCCGCTTCATCGCTCGTCGTATCGTCATCTGCGCCAGCGAAGATGTAGGTCTGGCAGACAGCAATGCTCTGCGAGTTGCCATCGCCGCCGCTCGCGCTGCGGAGATGGTCGGCATGCCCGAGGCACGTATCCCACTGGCCCACGCTGCGGTTTATATCGCCACTGCCCCCAAGAGCAATTCCGCGTACATGGCCCTGGAAGCTGCCATGCAAGATGTCAGAGAGGGAAAAACTCTCGCTGTCCCGGATCATATCGCCACCCCTACCCGCAAAAAACTTGCACGCCTGCGCGGTGCGACAGTGGAAGAGACCACTTATAAATATGCCCACGATTTCGGAGAGGAACACTACGTCCCCCAAGCTTACCTTCCGGAGGGACGCTCTTACTACCATCCAACCAACAATGGGCTGGAAAGCCGCATTGCTGAGCGTCTTGACCACTTGCGCAGAATTTTTTTGCAACAGGGAAAATGAAAAGGAAAAAAGCAATATTGGTCATCAATCTTTTTTCCTTCTCAAGTGACTTTGTGAGTGACTTTGCAAACGGTATCTGGTAGAATGCACTTACTTGGTATGGGCAAAATCCTTTTGACATGCACACGGAGCACACTAATCTGGATCTCCAGTATGGGGGTGCTTGTGTCCTCGCTGGGTCTCGCACAATCCCCGAACACACCAGTATCCTCCCAAGAAACAGCCCACCGTCGCATGGCCGCTATGGATGCCATGCAGCAGCTTCAGCAGGCCCGCAACGCGTACTCAGATAAACGCTATACGGAAGCCGTGGAGCATTACCGAAATGCACTCTCTGTGCTGCCGAAAGGAAAGGCAACCGCAAAATTGGAACAATTTATTCGGGAAAGCCTGGCAGATGCTCTCGTCGCTCGGGCTATCGATTACCGGAGCGTAGGGCGCGTGGAAGAGGCGCTGGATTTTCTCAAAGAAGCTATTAAACAGGCGCCGCAGAACCGGCGAGCCAAAGTCGAACTTGCGTACACAGAGGATCCCGTGCGCACAAATCCAGCACTCACACCACGACATATCGGGGATGTGGAAGAGGTGAACCGCTTACTCACTCTTGCTTTCGGTCAGCTGGATCTTGCCAATTATGATGCCTCAGAGGAAAATTTCCGCGCCGTACTACGCATCGATCGGTACAACGAAGCTGCCGCGCGCGGATTGGAACAAGTACGCGCAAAAAAACAAAGCTACCATAAGGCGTCATATAATGCCCGTCGTTCTAAGCTCCTTTCGGAAGTCGACGCCTCTTGGGACAATGCTCTTTATGCCTCCGATGAAAGCCTTCCAAACGCGCCAGTCCCGGGCACTCCTACACCGACTGAGCAGGCTGCTCAATCGACCGCCAGTGAACAGGAGATCGCTTCGGCTAATCAATTTGAGAATATACGCATCCCGAGTATCAATGTTGAAAATGCTTCTATCAGTGAAGTAATTGAAATCCTGCAGTCTTTCCTACGCCGCGAGCAAGATCAGAATGCCCCCTCGCAGCGCAAACTCAATATTATCGGCTCCTTCGGATCGGAGGATACCCCCGGCTACAAAGAACTCATGCAGCGTCGCGTATCCTTTCGCTACGGAGATCTCTCCCTCAAAGAGCTTCTCAACGAAGTTGCTGAACGCTTCAGCCTTGCCGTTTACTACGTCCCCCTTGGGGCGGAGTTCACTTACTCCGGTAAAAATTTTGGACGTCTCGTGGATCGCGCTTATACTGTGCCGCCTCATTTCTTTGACAACGAAGGATCTGGGAACGAAGAGGGTGACGATGAGGAAAATGCCTTCGCCGACAGTGGACTGAAGGTTAATCGAGTGGATCCCGTCGTTGCCCTCAAGCGCATGGGCATCTCCTTCCCCAAAGGGGCTGGTGCAAACTACGATGCCCGATCTCGTCGTCTCTCCATACGCAACACCTTAGGTAATGTTGCGGAAATTGAGCAACTCATCTCAGAATCCGGCACTCTAAACGAGGATGTCATTGTGATAAGCGTCATTGTGATGGAAACCTCTCAGGAAGATCTGGAGGATCTTGGTTTCGAATGGCTACTCAATATCGGCGCAGGAGACAGACTCTTTACTGGTGGGGGCACAGCAAAGACCGCCAGTGCTGCCACAGGCATGCCTCTTATCACCTCCTCCGGTAGTGAGCTTCAGGATAACTCTCCCTCTGTGACCAGCGGATTGCGTTCCATCCGCAATGTGGCGGGTAAGGCGGATATAGAACACCTGCTGGCTCAAGGGTCTGTGGCGGGGTATCAAAGAAGTCATACGGAAGATCTCTCCCCCACTATCTTTGGTTTTCGTGGCATTTGGTCCACAGCGGATGTGACCATGATCATGCGGGGGCTCTCCCAGAAAGGAGCCGTGGACACTCTTAGCACTCCGAAGCTTGTCTTTTCCCCGGGACGTGAGGAACAATCCTCTATCATCAATGTCAAGGAACTCTATTACCCGACCAATTATGATCCTCCTCGCCTGTCCACTTCCAACTCATATCAGGACGAGGAAGACACAGACTCCAGCGGTAACGGTACGGGAAATTGGAGTACGAATAGAAAAGGCGGTTTAGCTATCGCCACTCCCGCCATGCCCACCGACTTCGTACGCTACGGGGTAGAAGAAGATAACGTTGGAGGAGTCGGTTCCATCATGCAGGTACACAATGCTGAAGTGTTACCGGACGGCGAGCATGTTCGCTTGGCTATAACCACATATGTCAATGATTTCGAGGGATTTGTGGATTGGGGATCTCCGATCAATGCAGGACTCTACACAAAAGACCAGCTCATGTATGTGGAACTGACCCCTAACCACATTCTGCAGCCTATCTTCAAGCGCTATGTGACTAATACCTCGCTCGTGGTGAGAGATGGGAGTGTGTTGGTGATGGGCGGTATGAAGGAAGCAAAGGTTGTGAGCTATGAAGACAAGGTTCCGGTGCTTGGAGATCTTCCGCTCGTGGGACGTCTTTTCCGTTCCTCTGGCTCGAAGAAAAAACAACGCGTGCTACTGATTTTTGCAAAAGTTAACATAGTCACCCCAACCGGAGCACCAAAGCATTCCTCTGCGTCCCAAGAATTTGAGATTTCATCTTCCTAATCTCTGTTCTTTTCTATTGGCGCCTCGCAATTCTCTTCTCAACACCACGATGAGTAACGAAATCCGGCAGGTATGGTGGTCGCAACCGCTTGGAAATGTTCTATGGCTGATCATCACCCTCGTATGCTTTACTCTGAGAAAACGGGTACGAGGGGATGCCGAAAAATTACGCACGACACAAAGCATCGTTGCACTCTGGCATAACAGCATTTTTGTTCCCTGCTATTATTACCGTTACGTGATCCATGGAGAAATCCGCATGAGCATGCTCACAAGTGCCAGTAAAGACGGCACTATGCTATCCACAGTGGCGAACAACTATGGCATGCGAACCGTGCGCGGTTCTGCTCAACGTCGCGGAGCTGTTGGCTTTATTGATATGTTACGTGAACTGCGCGAGGGGATGAGCATGTGCATTACCCCGGACGGACCAAAGGGCCCACGTTACAAATGTCACCCGGGCGTCATTAAACTTGCCTCGATGAGTGGCATCCCCATTACCCCTCTACGCATCCACTTCGGAGCTTGTTTGCGCATGCGTACTTGGGACCGCTTCTACATTCCCCTTCCCTTCTCCCGGGTGGAACTGGAGATCTGCCCCCAGATCACAGTGCCAAGCGGTGTTGCGGGAGAGGAACTATCTTCTTACTGCTTGCTATTGGAACAGACTCTCATGGGCAGTTGAGCCTTCTTCTTATCAACCCTCAACAAAGAATTGTTACAATGACCACAACCATACTGGATGGAAAACGCACGGCGGAGCTCACTCGTAACGCCCTCCTTGACACCATTTCGCAACTTACCCAAAGCGGTCATACACCTGGATTAGCCGTCGTGCTCGTAGGGAATGATCCCGCCTCACGAGTCTATGTGAACTCAAAGGTAAAAGCTTGTGAACAACTGGGGATCTACTCCCAAAAATGGGTTCTATCGGCCGAAACCACGCAGACCGAGCTGTTAGATCTTATTCATAAGCTCAACGAGGACCCCCGCATCCATGGTATCCTTGTGCAGAGTCCACCGCCTTCTCACATTGATGAAACTGAAGTTATCCGTCACATCGATCCGCGCAAAGATGTGGACGGTTTTCACCCTGTTAACGTGGCAAAGCTCGTGTTGGACGATCCTTCCGGCTTTGTACCATGCACCCCACTCGGCTGCATGGAGCTACTCAAAACCTATGGCATTCCTACCGTTGGCAAACATGCTGTAGTTCTGGGACGCAGCATGATTGTGGGCAAGCCGATGGCTTCTCTACTGGTAGGCAAGGAATCAAATGCTACCGTCACCATTGCCCACTCTCGCACAGAGGGACTTGAGGAAGTATGCCGCAGTGCAGATATTCTCGTAGCCGCTGTTGGTAAACCACAGCTCGTGAAAGCGAGCTTTATCAAACCTGGCGCTGTTGTTATCGACGTAGGCATCAACCGCGTAAGAGACGCTTCTTCTCCACGCGGTTACCGCCTTGTTGGGGATGTAGATTTTCCCAATGTACAGCCACTCTGCTCAGCCATCACTCCTGTGCCCGGAGGCGTGGGTCCCATGACCATCGCGATGCTCATGTCCAACACGGTGAAGGCTTGTCGGCAAATCAGCGGTTGCTGAAGTAGAAATTTTATCTGGAAATCCGGTTCTAAATGTGTTAAATAGGAAGGTGAATTATGAGTGATACTCCTCCCCTCTTTGATAATGTCGAGCGCTACCTGGAGCTAAGCAAGAGTATACTTAGTCCGGCTCTCTATTTGGGCACTGGTATGCAGCCCTACTGGATGAAAGCTGCTGTCTACACTCCCATCCAACCTGATGCACCCACGCTGAGTGCGGAGGATATGCAGAAACTTGTAACAAGCTGCACCACGGATCAGCAGCGCCAAACTCTTGATGAGAAAGGAGCGGTTGATTTTGTCTCCTCCTGCTCCGTCGGTAAATACCACGCCTATATTTACAAACAGGAGGCTGGCCCACTTATGGTACTCGTCTGGCTGCACGTGGACGCCTTCCTGCAGCAGGGTATAGAGTGCGATTGCTCTGACATTCATTTGCCCACAGCCTGTGCACCTACATGGCGACGTTTCGGCGCACTGCAACCTATGTGGCAAGGCGCTCCCATCCTAACTAAAGAGGATACCAAGGCACTTGCCGACAGTTTCTTGGACGAGAAAGAATGGACTCGCCTCAAGGAACTCGGCGATCTCGACTTCGCCTATGCCAATGCCAATGGTCGCTACCGTACCTCTGTTGTGCAGCAACGATTGGGCTATGACCTTGCATTCCGCATTATCAATAGCCGCATCCGCACCATGGAAGAAATCAACCTGCCAGCTCAATATGTAAAGCCGCTCACCCGCTTTACCAATGGGCTGATCCTTGTGACAGGCTCGGTAGGTTCTGGCAAATCCACCACTCTGGCAAGTATCATCCAATTTATCAATGAAGATCGACACGACCACATCATCACCATGGAAGACCCTATTGAATTCGTCTTCCAGCCCGTCGGATGTCAAGTGAACCAACGCGAAGTGCGCCGTCATACGGAATCCTTCGGTCGTGCGCTGCGTGCCGCCCTCCGTGAGGATCCGGACGTAATCATGGTTGGTGACATGCGAAACCTTGAAACTATTTCTTTGGCTCTCTCAGCCGCTGAGACGGGTCACTTGGTACTCGGCACCCTGCACACTGGCTCCGCTTCTCGCACAATTGACCGTATTCTGGATGCTTTCCCGGTGGAGGAACGCGAGCACATTCGCGTAATGGTTTCGGAATCTCTGCGCGGTGTACTCTCTCAACAACTTGTGCCGAAAAAGGACGGATCTGGCCGTGTAATGGCATTGGAAATGTTGGTAAACACTTCGGCAGTGGCGAACTGTATCCGAGAGGGTAAAACTTTCATGATTCCGGGCATCATCCAAACTGGCAAAGCACAAGGCATGCGCCTCATGGACGATGCTCTACAGGAGCTCTACCTTGCAGGAACAATCAGTGCTGAGGAATGTATCACGCGTGCTAACGATCTCACCAGTATGGAGAATTTCCTCAAAGCGCACCCAGAGCAACCTGCTGCACCGGCACCTGCCGCCCAATGATCCTTTTCTGCTAATCCCCAAAATTTTCCCAATACCATGGAGCCTAAAATCCACACTTATTTCAAGAAGCTCGTTGAACTCGGAGGGTCGGACCTGCATCTCTCAGAGGGGCAGCCCCCAAAGTTGCGTGTGCATGGCGATATCACCCCCATTGAAGAACACACGCTCTCGCACGAGGACATGGTGGAACTGATGCAACCCATCTGCCCGGAGAAACTATGGAAGAGCTTTGAAGAATGCGGCGACGCCGACTTTGCTTATGAAATGGATGAGAGTTCCCGTTTCCGTTGCAACTACATGAAGCAGCAGCGCGGTTATTGCTGTGTATTCCGTATCATTCCTACAAAAATCCTCACCCTTGAACAGCTCAATGTACCCGAACAAATCAAACGTTTCGGCGAAATGCGCTCGGGTCTAGTGCTCGTCACAGGCCCCACTGGCTCAGGTAAATCCACCACTCTCGCCGCCCTTATCGACTTCATCAACACAAACTTCTCTCGCCACATCATCACCATTGAGGAGCCTATCGAATTCGTACATCCCTCAAAAAAGAGTCTTATCACTCAGCGAGAGGTACCAACAAACACTCCTTCCTTCGCGGATGGTCTTCGCGCCTCCCTTCGTGAAGATACGGATATCGTTCTCGTAGGTGAGATGCGTGATCTGGAAACCATCTCCCTCGCCCTCACTGCCGCCGAAACAGGATTACTTGTCTTCGGCACTTTGCACACCAACAACGCACGCAAGACGGTCGACCGTATCATCGATGTCTTTCCCGCCGAGCAACAAGCGCAGGCTCGCACAATGCTTGCCGGATCCCTGCGGGGTGTAGTGGCGCAACTGCTCATGAAACGCTGCGACAAACCAGGGCGCGTAGCAGTAAATGAAATTCTCTTCGCCACGCCTGCCGTCTCCGCCATCATCCGCGAAGGCGCCACTCAGAAACTCTCCGATGTTATCGTATCAGGAAAAGCGCTGGGCATGCAGTTCATGGATGATGCCATCTGGCAAAAGCTTCAGCAAGGTCTTGTCTCACCGCAGGAGGCTTATATGAAAGCCATTGACAAAGCACGATTCAAGAACTTCCTACCGCCGGAAGATGCCGCTATTGCCAATGCTGGTGGCGCTTGATTCCCTCCACACTATTGCAAGTTCAGTTTCCAGAGTGTGGACAACGAAGATGACGACCAAAGCGCCTCACTTTGTCGCACTCTGCGCTGCGACACTCACAACTGATCCCTTCTCCTTCGACTCCCCGTCGACGCCGGACCTTTGACGGAAAATTGTTCCGCCTTCCTGCAAAACGTCCTTTCGAAGAAAAGCTCCTCAAAGGGGCACTTCGGAGCAAAAATGAGAAAATCGAAGCATACCTCACATAGACACACGAAAATACCCCTGAAAATACTTCATCATGCTAGGGATGAATTTTGGGGTAAGTGCGAAACTGCGCGGGTAATGTAGAACAAATCCCTACAAGCCATCTTCGACGAGTAGTCCTGCAGAGCATTCCCGACTTTTCTCCGTACCTTCCGTGAAGGTAACACACAGTGCCGTCCTCAAAACAACGGCAAATTCCATCTCTTCCATGTAAGAAACAGCCGCTTTCGTTACTGTGAACGGAGGCTTTAACGTATACCACCATACAAAAGGATTTATATGTGCCACGCAACCGCGTCCATAAATCTGCATCCAGCAAAAAAGGACTCACCAACCAAGCTTGGCACGAAGACGCGCGGCGTAGTCGCTACCGGGAAGAGAGAGTAGACGCAGAGAAACAGGAGCCTTGCAAATGATGAGTTCCGCATTCAATGGAATGCTGTGCGTAGCCTGCCCATCAGTAGAGAAGATGAGAGACTCACCGGAACGACCTCGTCGCTCCCGCGGACGCAGCGTGATTTCCACGCTATCCGGCAGCACCACTGAGCGATTGGTGAGGCTGTGCGGGCAGATAGGCGTGAGACACATCAGCTCTGCTGAAGGCCAGAGTAGCGGCCCCCCCGCTGAAAGTGAATAAGCCGTCGAACCTGTGGGAGTAGCCACAAGTACACCATCAGCATGATAGCGATTCAGCAGAGATCCGTCAAGCTCCACATCCACATCAATCATTTTGCCAGTTTGTGCGCGCATAAGTGCCACCTCATTCAGAGCAAGGTAAGATATCCTCTCCTTGGTCTCCCTTTTCCCAAGCCCCCTCTGCGTAACCTGAAGCATGCTGCGCTCATCCACACTGTACCCCCCACTCGCCACAGCATCCAGCATCAACTCAACCTCCTCGCATCCACACGCGCTCAAAAAACCAAGGTGCCCCATATTCACTCCCGCAATGACGCAGCCATTGCGAGCAGCTTGCGCAGCCGCGGAAAGAATTGTGCCATCTCCGCCCAGGCATATGAGCACATCCGGCCGAATAGAATCAGCCGTGCATCTACCTAGCTCAAATGCGCGAAGGGATCGCCGCTCGCACCCCTCCTGAATTTCCTCAAGTGTCCGTAGGCATTCTTTGTTGCGATACGGCGCGAGGATTCCGATGATGGGAAATGCAGCCATGGCATGCAAGAAAAAGAACGACTCTCCTTCACGAAAACTAAAATCAGCGCTGCTCACGCACTATCTCTGTGCCAATCCCCTGAGGAGTGAAAATCTCCAGCAGCAGTGTGTGCGGCAGACGCCCATCAATAAAGTGCACCTTGCGTACACCGGCATTCAGCGCATCCAACGCGCTCTTCACCTTGGGAATCATCCCACCTGTGATAACCCCTTCGTCAATGAGCTGTATTGCTTCCTTGCGATCTATGCTCTTGATGATGGTGCTTCGGTCATCCGGCTTCGGAAGAATGCCCGGCACATCTGAGATGTAGATCAGCTTCACAGGCTTGAGCTCACGAGCCAGCGCTGCCGCCGCCAGATCCGCATTCACATTGAGGGCATGCTGCGTGCCAAGCTCGCGCGCCAATGGCGAAATCACCGGTATAAGCTGCAAGGACAATGCCTCCTCCACTCTTGAAAGCCGACAGCCGATCACTTGCCCCACCATGCCCAAATCCAAAGGCTCCCCTTTCTCATCTCTCTCCACCAGTTTCTCGCCCACAAACACCGTTGTCCCTGGGATTCCCACCGCGGAACCTCCCGTTCGGCGTATCATTTCTACGAGTCCAGGGTTGATCTGCCCCGTGAGAGTTTTTTCAACGATATTGATAGCCTCCGATGTGGTGACTCGAAGTCCGTTGATGAACTGCGCCTCCAACCCAGCATCTGCCATGGCAGCAGAGATGGCCTTGCCACCACCATGCACCACAACCGGATTAATCCCCATACTCTCCAACACCACAATATCACGCATGAGGGAGCGCACCAATTCCGGATCATCCATCGCTGACCCTCCAAACTTGATAAGCACCGTCTTATCGCGATACGCCTGCATATACGGCAGCGCTTCAATAAGGATATTCGCTTTAAGTATCTCCTGTTCCGGTTGAGCTACTTTACGTGTTGCTATCATAGGTCTTCTTCAAATGTAACGTTTGAGTCGGAATATCACCAGCGGAAGGACCGCAGAACTCACCATAAGCACCAGGGACAGCCAAAATCCCCATACCGTATCCAAAAATGGCATGTATTTGTAATTCATGCCAAATATGCTTGCCACAAGTGTCGGCGGCAAAAACACAATAGATGTTATGGTGAACACTTTCACGATGTCGTTCTGCTCAATATTGATGAGTCCCAGCACTGCATCAAGCATGAAGTTAATCTTGTTGGACAGAAATGATGCGTATTCGGCAAGAGAATTGACATCCCGTGAAACCGGACGCAGCGGCACATACAAACTCTCATGCGCACTCATACAGCTCTCCTCATTCCCCGCAAAAGTAATCATGCGCAACAGGTTCACCAGAGCATCCCGCTGGCGCGTGATGAGATCTCCCACCCTCCCCAGCTCTTCCAACGCATCGCGTAGATCATCCGTATCCGGGTCATCATCCCGCTTCGCATTGCGGCGTGTAGCGTGGTGCGTGCCAAAAACCTTCTTAGAAAGTGCATCCAACACAGTTCCGAACCTCTCCAGCACATCCGCTTGCCGATCCACCAAGGTCTCCAACAGTCCAATAAACACCAAATCACGATTGGTCTCCTGCATTCGCAGCAATGCATGTGAAAACACGCGGAATGAATATGAATCCGTATGTCGGATGGTAATCAATATCTCCGCCTTAAGTATAAAAGTTATCTCTGCTATCGTCGGCTCATCTGTCTCTACGCGCGATAACAGAGTCGTCGTCATGAAACGTGCGCCGTCCTCACAATACAAACGGCTTGTAGCCTCGATCTCCCGCATCTCATCCTTTGTCGGCATCTCTACTCCGCATAGCTTCTCTGCGAACTCCAACTCCTGCGCATCCGGTGTAAGCAAATCAATCCAAAAAATAGCCGCCCCGCGGTTCACAGGCTCATCCAGCCCCACCGTGCGCGTAATCCCTTGCTCAGACTGTGTGTAGATGCGTATCATGGATTCAGAAAAGCTCAGTGGTTAGCATTACTGACCCATTGCGCCACAGCGCGGTCACAGTTTAGAGCATTTTTCAGCTAAAAGCAAGCCCCATTGCACACACGGGCATGAAAAAACAACCGTTTTTTGCGCACATCATACTATTTACCGCCAGAGTATGTACGACAACGATTCAACCAGCCGGGCAACCAACGCTGCTCGCCTCTTACAGTCGGAGAATTTGCCACACGACGAGTAAGTACGACGGCAGCAGCACGGCTGAACTCCCCTGCCGCTGCAGACCCGCCCGGCATTCCCCGCATCTCCTCCAATACTTGTAGCAACCCCCAACCGTAGCCGTTGTAGCGCTCTTCAATTTTCGTACCCTCACCCTTGAAATTCACGTAATCCACGATACAGTACAATCCCTGCGCGGTAGCGGCGAGAGCTTTGTAGCGCGCATGCACGATCTGCGGATTACGCGCAGCGCGCAATATTCTCGACAAGGCAGAATGAGATCGAGCCACCAGGAACTGCACTTGCAGATCGATGTGCGCAGAAAGCCAATTACGCATCTGGTCAACCAAACCAGATCGATCCGCTTGAAATGCAGCGCGCGTGGACCATGGCGCGGGACCACGAAAAAACGTCGGGACCGTCACACCCTGCGATTCGGCAAAAACAACAAACTTTGGGAAGCTCTCGTCAAATACTCCACGGTATCCGGCAGGGTACCAAATGAAATGCCCAATGCCCAGCGAGGGGAAGCCCTCGCCAGCGTTCCAACTCACCAAACCCCGAACACTTCTTGCGCATTCATTTTGCCATACACGCTGCCCAATGCTACCGTACATCCCCTGCTCCGCCGCTGACAACGGCGAAAAGCACGACACGGCAAGCGCCAGTAGCAAGGCGAACTGTGCTTTCATGCTCCGCATTTTACACTTGCAGCAGTCACCTGTAAAGAACGTATCGTCCCGCTCCATCTGCCGCATACGAGACGACAGATATCAAACCCGAATTTTTCTTCTCTCTCCAGCTCCCCAATATGATTTCCCTACTCCCTCTTACGCGAGCACGCGGAATAGAGATCGGTTACCTGCTGTCATGGCTGCAAACGACGAATATCCCATGAGGAATCCGGCAGCAGGGTGTAAAGGAAGCGATCGTGAATGCGGCCAGGTCCGCCCTGCCAGAACTCCATGTGGTGAGGAATAATGCGGAATCCCCCCCAGAAATCCGGGAGAGGCACCTTACCCTCAGCAAACTTGGTTCTTAGCTCGCTAAGTTTCATCATAAGCAATTTACGAGTAGAGATAACCTGACTCTGGTGCGAAACCCATGCCCCCAGTTGCGATTCACGTGGACGGGTTAAAAAGTACCTCATAGTCTCCGTACGCGAAATTTTCTCGGCTCGCCCATACACGATGATCTGCCGCTCCAAAGTTACCCACGGAAGTAACATGCAAACTTCTGGATTTTGAAAAATCTCGTTGGCCTTACGACTGGTATAGTTGGTGAAGAACACATAACCCCGATCATCGTAATACTTGAGCAACACGGTACGCAGAGAGGGCATGCCCTGCTTGGTCGCGGTGGCAATACTCATAGCATTTGGTTCGGGGATCCCACTTTCCAACGCCTGCTTAAACCAACGATCAAATTGCTCGAAAGGACTCTCCGCGAGATCCCGACGATGCAGAGTCTCTTTCAAATATTCCTCGCGAAAGGCTGACAGATCCATGCCCGTATTGTACCGCGAGAAACCATGCCGAGCAAGCGCATTCATCACAGCAAATGCTCGTAAGTCCCCTTTTCTTCAATGTTTTTCTGCCTTGAAGAAGGGAGGAACAGTCAGTAGTTAATCCGCTGTAGAGTCAAGGAATCCCTTAATTTTCTGGATACGGGAGGGATGGCGCAGCTTACGCAAAGCCTTTGCTTCAATCTGACGGATGCGCTCACGGGTCACGTTAAATTGTCGTCCGACCTCCTCCAGCGTACGAGGATTACCATCACGCAATCCGAAGCGTTGCTCAATAACGGCTCGCTCACGGTCATTAAGTGTATTCAACACAACGGAAAGCTTTTCTCGCAGGGAGTTAAAAGCCGCCCCGTCCATCGGGTTTTCAGCACTTTTATCTTCGAGAAAATCACCGAAAGAAGTATCATCAGAGTCTCCAACGGGTTGCTGCATGGAGATAGGTTGTTGCGCCATTTTGAGTACGCTGCGAACCCGCTCCACAGACATACCGCAATGGACAGATATCTCCTCAGGTGTGGGTTCCCTTCCCAGGTCCTGAACAAGTCTTTTCTGCACACGCATGAGCTTGTTGATAGTCTCAATCATATGCACGGGAATACGGATGGTTCGGGCTTGATCCGCTATGGACCGGGTAATGGCCTGGCGAATCCACCATGTAGCGTAGGTAGAGAACTTGTAGCCGCGGCGATATTCAAATTTTTCCACAGCTTTCATGAGTCCCATGTTACCCTCCTGAATGAGATCTAAGAAGGCAAGGCCTCGATTGGTATACTTCTTTGCGATGGAGATAACAAGGCGCAGGTTCGCCTCAATCATCTCTCCTTTTGATTCCTTCGCCGCTTTCATATGAGCGCGCATGACGCGGTAATGTTCCATGAAGTCATCAATGGGCATCCATAACTGCATCTCAATATCAGCGAGCTTCTCCTTGAAAAGTTTCTCATCAGGCGCTGTCTCTTGTTGGCGACGAATCTTGAGGATACGTTGGCGAATTTCCTTAAGCTTCTCGACAAAATCCTCATACACTTTCGGTTTGTAGGAAAAACGTCTGTAAAGCTCGTGGAGCTTGTTAATGCGTGCTTTGAAATCTAGTTGGGCGGTCTCAACACCTTTGCGACGTTTGCGAGCGCGTCGCAACGCAACATACGATGCTTGCGTCGACTCGTAGAGATCTTGCAGCTTGTTAAGAGCATTCTGCAAGTCCTTGAAATACTGCTCGCGATGGTCAATATTTTTATCGGCAACTACACGATCAAACCTCTCCTTATTTTGTAAAAGACGGAAAGCCAGGTCACGGTAATAGGTAGCAACGACACCAACGTGATGCAGACTTTTCTGGAGGCCACTTTCTGCCTGATCAATGCGGCGTGAAAGTTGCACTTCTTCGTCACGCTTAAGAAGTTCTTTCTGCCCCATCTGCTTGAGGTACATGCGCACGGGATCATCCAAATCCGCTGTCTTTTCGACATCCTCGGACTCGACAGGACCTTCCTCACGCTGTCCCAAAGAAACCTCTCCCATCTCGGAAGCATCAATGATGCGAAAATTCATTCCACGGAGGCATTCCATGATCCTTTCATGATCCGCAGGATTGATGAGATTCGAAGGGAGTACATCATTGATATCATCATAAGTCAGAAACCCTTGGTCACTGGCCTGCAACACAAGCAACCGCAGTTTTTCCTGAACCATGGGATTCTCAATCAGTTTGCCGGGCATATCTGCCGATAGATCGCGAAGCTGCTCAGCAGTAAGCCCGTGCATATCAGAAGCCGTTCCTCCGACGGGTTCTTCCACCACGTCGACCCCAAAAGAATGAAGTCGCTCAAAAAGTTTTTCAGTATCCTGCTCCTCAAACCCCTCTGCCGGGAGCGAGGTGATAATGTCGTCATCCGTCACATAGCCATTATTTTTCTTGGCAAGTGCCAGCAGGTTTTTGAAAGCCGTTTTCAGGGTAATATCGTCCGGGAAAAAAGCTTGTAGTTGCGCGGTGGAAACCTTAAAATTGGCAGCGCTTTTGGACGAATGGCGGTTCTTAGAATCGTGACCTGAAGGTATCGCCCCGCTCTTCTCCTTTTTCCGCGGCATCTCGACAAGAGCAGGCTCCGACTCGGGTTTCGGCATCACCTTCTTGGCAGGAGCTTTCTTCGACTCAGGCTTCTGCGTCACCTTCTTGGCAGGAGCTTTCTTCGACTCAGGCTTCTGCGTCACCTTCTTGGCAGGAGTCTTCTTCGGCGCAGGCTTTGGCGTCACCTTCTTGGCAGAAGCTTTCTCCAGCGCAGGCTTCTGCGTCACTTTCTTGGCAGGAGCCTTCTTCGGCGCAGGCTTTGGCGTCACCTTCTTGGCAGGAGCCTTCTTCGGCGCAGGCTTCTGCGTCACTTTCTTGGCAGGAGCTTTCTCCAGCGCAGGCTTTGGCGTCACTTTCTTGGCAGGAGCTTTCTTCGGCTCAGGCTTGGTCGGCTTTTTCGACGCGGACTTATTAAGGGCTGACATGATATAGGAGAAGGGGTGTAGTGCACCCATTAGTATTCATCAAGAGGAAGAATGGGCGGGCGACTATGCTAAAGAATAAAACGTGGAATTCAATTGTTCTTCTACAAGTATGACACAAAAAATACCTGAAGGGGAGTAATTCTATCGTCCCAAATAAGGCAAGTCAGGAACCGGCAGAGGAAGCAAGACCAAGGATCATACCGGGTAAAATCGTGTGACCGGCAAAAAAACTTTCCACATTCATCTTGCGTGCTCCTGGCGGCTGAAGGGACGAGATACGGATGGCACCGCCATGCACACCGCCGCAGGATATAATGAGCCCACTCGCATTCGCTTCCAGTACCATGCCTGGACATGCATCAAGAGGCTTGGAGATATTGGTGAAGACGTCCACCGGGGGAAAGAGCTTAATGGTTTTGTCATTTCCACTCTTGACCGAGGGGTAGAAAGTAAAGGTTCCAGGCCAGGAATGGTAGGCACGAATTTTACGAGCAACCTGTAAGGCCGGCTGCGACCAATCAATACAGCTGTTGCTGCGCTGCAATTTCGGGGCATAAGTCATCAGACTCTCGTCCTGCGGCGTGCTCTCATCTGTGCCCTCCTGAATGGCATGAATCGCCTCAAGCAACGGACGAGGAGCAAGTTGCGCTAGGGTATCGTGCAGATCTTCCGCCGTTTCTGTACCCCGCAGAGGGATGGCAGCCCGGCAAATGATATCCCCAGCATCCAGCTTTTTCACTACATGAAGGATCGTAATGCCCGTCTCATCATCCCCCGCCTCGATGGCAGCCTGGATACAGGACGCCCCCCGGTGGCGTGGTAGCAAGGAAGCATGTGCGTTAATGCAGGCAATTTTCGGCAGGTCAATAACCTCCTGCGATAGAATTTGCCCGTAGGCCATGACGACAAGCAAATCCGGTTCAAGCGCTTGCAGATCTGACAACGCTTCCGCTGTACGCACATTCTCTGGCTGCAGCACGGGAATACCGAATTCTTGCGCCTTAAGCTTGATGCGCGGTGCCGTGAGTCGATGATGACGTCCTGCGGGTTTATCCGGTTGTGTGACGAGGGCAACAAGCACCCCCTCCTCTTTCAACGCCACAAGGGAGGGCAGAGCAATATCTCCCGTTGCCATCATCACGATACGCATGCCCCCTTTTAGAGGCATCCGCCTTTCTTGTCAAGAACAAACCCTATGTTCTGATACGAATACCCTGAGATTGCCTCCTTGCAAAAATGATCCATGCCGTTTATAATGTCCACTGTCATGGGAACGCGCGTTAAACTGATATTGCCCGGCATGGGACCTGAATCACCTTCCCGGATACTCCCCGTATCAGAGAAAGAACAAGAGCGCACTGGCGTGCAATTCATCGCGGATGCGCGCTGCAGGGATTACGATTGGCTGGTAGTCTACGACGATATGCCTCGAAAAAATTCAGGGAGTATTCGCCACGAGACAGAGCCCTTGGCGTGCCCAAAGGAACACACAATTCTCATTACGGCAGAGCCTCCAAGCATCAAACTTTATCCAAACTGCTACACGCGGCAATTCGAATATGTGCTCACCACGCATGACCGCTGCTACCTACCTCATCGTAATTGGCGGCGCGGACAGGGCTGCCTGATGTGGATGGCTGGCTACAGTGCGGAAGAGGTTTACGAACGGTCCGACTGGCCAAAGTCCAAACTTTTCTCCACGGTATGCTCCACCAAGATGATGAAGCATACTCAACACTTCAATCGTTATCACCTCACGGAATATATCTCTAAGCATATCCCGGAGATGGATTGGTTTGGCTGGGGCAAAGCCCCGCTCGACTCCAAAACAACTGCTCTCTCAGACTACCGCTACCACCTGGCGGTGGAAAATTATATCCATCCCTATCACTGGTCCGATAAAATATCTGACCCGATACTCGGACTCTGCCTCACCTTTTATGCAGGGGATCCCGCGCTGACAGAAATTTTTCCGAAGGAGTGCGTAATTCCAATTCCTATCGACGATCCACCTGCAGCACTTGAAATCATCCGTAAAGCCATTCGCGACAACGAATATGAAAAGAGACTCCCGGCTTTACGCGAGGCGCGCCGTCTCCTTATCACTCGTTATAACATCTTCCATCGGGTCGTGCAAACCATCAAGCAGCATCAGATCAGTCATCCTGAAACCCCACAGATCAGATCTGTAAAAATCCACGGAAGGCACATACTGCGCCTCAATCCGCTCAATCTTCTCGATGAGGGGTTTCTGCTCCTCAGGCATCGACTCCTGCATTCGGTGCACTAGTTCTCCCTCACCCGGAGGATTCTTCTGGCAAAAAAATTGTTAGAGAGAAAAAGAAAGAAAAATGGATTTTAGACTTGACGGAGGAGAAAAGAGGACTAGAATGCGCCCGGCACCCCGAGAGGTGTAAATAAATATGAAGACGAAAACTCTCATTTTATTGCTTGGAATGGTAGTCGGGACAGCTTCAGCTAACTCACTCCCACCCACGCCTGAGACTCCTGTTCTTGCTCAGCGCTAAGCTGGTCGGCGGTATCATATTCGCACGGCAGGATGCGGAGCCTGTGCCGTCTCAGCACCGCCTATGGCGTGTTGCGTGTCGGCTTTTTCCCGCTGATTTCGCGATCGCTGGGTATCTTGTTTGCTGCAAGAAGGAGCGTTTTTTCCATTTCGAAAGGGGAGGTGCAACGGCGGAGGGTGTATTCGGCTTGCGGAGAAAAATCCTCGTAGCAGAATGCAAGAAACTTTTTCATGCGGTTGCAGTGAGCCGCGGGTGAAGGATGCAATAACTCCCGCCCCGTTTCCTCCAACAAGGTTATATAGTAGAGCAACATCTCATCACGGGAGGGAGCCACTCCGCCGCGCAGCTCGCGAAAAAGATAGGGATTGCGCACAATGCCCCGCCCTATCATCACGCCATGCGTCCGCGTGGAAAGTAATCTGTGTGCAGCATCGGTTCGAGAAGAAATATCGCCGTTGGCCAGTACCGGGCAGGAAGCCTGCTGCACGGCCAGACGCACTGAAGCGTCATCCGGCTTCCCTGCGTACATCTGGCGACGCGTGCGTGCATGCACGATGAAGAGATCCGGAGAACTGGCACAAATAGCCGACAATATCTGCGAGAACTCCCCTGAACTTTCCCAACCAACGCGACACTTCACACTCCAACGCCCTAGGGAAATTGCATCCCGCATGGCGCAACAAATGCATTGAAGATGCGCAGGATTTTTCAGCAGTGCGGCACCCGCACCGTGGCGATTTACAAGGGGTGATGGACACCCGACATTCAGATTAAAACCGGCAACCGGAAACTCATTCAAAGTTTTAACATCCCGAAGAAGAGGCTCGGCTTCACTACCAGCCAACTGTACCCATATGGGACATGACGTCGGATTCTCCGTAATGCAACGGATAATAGAATCCGACATCACGCAGGAAGTTGTAGCACTACGCAAGTAAGGTGTCACAACGAAATCCGGCAGACAGTGTAAACGCTGCAAGGTGCGCAAGAAAGACAGATCCGTCACATCCTGCATAGGTGCTAGTGCAAGCAGAGGCGTGTCGCCATAAACAGTCGTGAGCGGAGCGCGTTGCATCACTCAAGTCATGAGGAGAAGCAGACCGAAGACGAAAAGAACCAGAGCGAAAAATTCATCAATGAGGCGGATATGTCGCAAATAAGCTGCACGCACTGGTGGAAACTGCAACAAACTGCTCCATAAACACCAACCAAATAAATTCGCAGCAAAAAGGCTGCCGATGAGAGCCGGCACATACCAGGAAAGAGCAGCGTGTGAGCGCAGGGCGTCGGCACTCAGGCTCATAATAAACAACATACACTTGACATTAAGTATATTGCAAAGGAACCCCTGTAAGAGAAGGCTCAAGATGGATTCTTTCTGAACCGGATTGGCAGAAAGTTCGTTGGCGGCGGTATGGGATCTTGGGAAGATTTTCCACGCCAGGTAGAAAAGCCAGGCAGCTGCCGCATAGATCACCCATTGACTCCAGCTTTGCTCCAGCACGTAAACGCCAAGTGTACAGGCAACAATGCTCTGGATGAAAGCGCCGACGGTGATGCCAAAAGCGACGACAAGGCCCCGCTTGTAGCCCTGAGCCAACGAAGTACGAAAGACAAAAAAGACATCCGGTCCCGGACTGAGTTGGGAAAGAATCGTCGTACCGCATACGGCAAGAATGCTGAGAAAACTCTCCGGCATCAGGATGAACTTGAGCTGGTTGGGGAAACACGCGGCAAGGGATCTGCCACATTGCCAGGCAAAGGCGCCTTGCGTTGGCGAATATGTGTCGAAAGAAACGGGGAAGTCTTATACGCGCCGCGCATCATCTCCAGCTTTGCATCCAGGTCATCCACATGATTTAGAGCGAATGCTTCCGGAGTTTTTGGGGGCACGGGTGAGCCATATTCCAGACTGCCGTGATGGGAAGCTATAAGGTGCAGCAAATGCAGGCGCGCCTGCTCTGTCGCGGGACAAAGCGATTCCCACTCCTTCCGTCGAGTTTCCGTGCAAACACTGTTCCACAGTCTGTTTACAACCTCAATTCCCAGCGTGATGTGCCCAAGCAACTCACCCACATCGGTGTATGCCATGGTAAGGGTATGTTCCGCATAGCCATTCTCCCACATTTTCCCGCAATCGTGCAGCAGCGCACCGGTGAGCAGCAAGTCACGGTTCAATTCCGGGTAGGATTCGCAGAGAGCCGCAGCCGTTCGCATGACCCCGGCAGTATGTTCTACGAGTCCGCCACGACGCGCGTGATGGTAACCGCGCGCGGCAGCCGCTCGGCGAAAACGTCCCTCGTACTGCTCCAGAAAGCTGCGACAGAGAGTGGCGAAACGAGGATCCTCAATCGTAGAACACAGTCGGGTAATCGCCTCCCAGTTTCTTTGCTGCAACTCACGTAGTTCCTCGCTCCCGGCAAGCATAGCCTCCTCTTCTTGCGAAGTGAGCGGGCGCAGCGTGAGATCCGTGGGGTCGGGGCCAAAGGAAGTCTGTCGCCACAATGCGCTCACCATGAAGGTCGCGTTCACATCAGCAGCGCAGAATTCCGGGTACCAGGGAAGAGTTTCCCACACTCTGATGGCAAGGGTTCCCCCGGGGTCTGATACTTGCACCTCCAGGTAGGGTTTGCCGGATTTTGTGGTGCGAGGCGTTTTCTGCGTAAGCTGGACAGCGAGGCGGGCATGAATTTCTGCCTGTTCAGTAAGACCCGCGATCAGGGAATTGACGGAGTACAGTTCCATGGTGTTTTCGGCAAAAATGAAGACCCGGCATGCTCCCGCACGGGCACACCGGGTCCTGAAATCAGTTCCAGGTAAGTCGCATCACAAGCTGCTTCACTTATGCCTCCGGCGTAAGGACAACATAATCTCCTGCCGTAGCGCGTCCTCTCTTTGTCTCAGGGAAGATGCTCTTGTCCTTGCCGACAACACCCGTGGAATCATCATCCGGATTCTCCTCGATACTCCTCTCCATATCGTTCACAGAACCATCGCAGAAGAGCACGAAGAAGTGACCGCGGAAGGAATCCATATCCACCACCAGCTTATCGCCTGCATAGGGCGTTTTACTCGGCAATACGGAGCACATTGCCAACGGTGCATTGCTCTTTTTCACTGAGGTCTTAACGTTCGCGTCACCCTTGTCACGGCACATAACGTAAGACATAGCGTTTTCACCTGCTTTAAGAGCTTGTCCATTAGCAAGCTTATCATCACCTTCAGCAGAAACTACGAGACCTGTTGTAGCGACTTTCGCGAAAAAGGGTTTCTCGGAATCCACGCCGTTTTTGTAAAAAAGTTGGCGGAAATAAGCATTGGAATTGTCCCCCTTCAAGTCGCCGAAATCATTGTCCGGATGATCCTCGAGGAGTTTGTCAGCCGTAGCATCGCAGGGGTATTGCCCCTCATCCGTCTTGAACTGCTGGAGCAAGGTAAACACATTCTTAAGGTTGCTGTTGGCCTTTTGGCGATCGCCGTCATTCATGTGATCAAGAATCGGACCGTAACCCACTGAAGCCAGCGTGGCCAGAATAGCCACCACAACCATCAACTCAATGAGGGTGAAACCATTCTTGCGTCCCTTTTTCAAAAAAGTAGGAGTTTTCATGAGAAGGTGTATGGAATTTCAAAATCTGTTTTATCACGAGAAATCCGGCATTGCAAGGAAGAAAATGCTACCGTGAGAGAAAATTATTTTTACCGCAGCGGCGGCAGAATACTCAGCCACGCATTATGCTATCCAGAAATTCGACCAACCGTTGCTCATAAAGCGCCGGTTCCAGCAGGAAAGAATCATGCCCCTTGGCAGAGCGCACACGTACGTGACGAGAATTTACGCCGTGGCGGCGAAGAGTGCGGTGCAAGGTCTCCACAGTGCGGGGGGAAAAGCAACCATCGGTACTAATGGAAAAGAGAAGAAAAGGAATGCCAGCCTCTGCATAGCGAGAGAAAACCTCCTTGAGAGACTTCGCGCCTGCCTGCAACCGCAAATCGTAATCTGTCCACATGTGTACGATGCGGATGTAAGCGTTCGCATCAAAGCGCAGGGAAAACTTTGTACCCTGGTGCAGCATGTAGCTTTCCATGCTTGTTTGAGGTTGATACCACGCAGGAAAATCCCCTCTCGCGGATTGCACACCGCCTCTTTTTGCGCGTTTGGCCAATCCGCGTTGGTTTACAAAAAGCTTATGGCAGATGATACGCGCAAGCGCCAGACCATCTCGCGGCGGATCACTCAGGGGGTAGCGTCCTCGGCGAAAACGAGGGTCCAGCTCGATGGCAAGGGTTTGCTCGAAAACG
Source organism: uncultured Akkermansia sp. (assembly GCA_947601655.1). Classification (GTDB taxonomy): domain Bacteria; phylum Verrucomicrobiota; class Verrucomicrobiia; order Verrucomicrobiales; family Akkermansiaceae; genus Akkermansia. Next base: position 41,472 of record CANQGG010000002.1, on the reverse strand, counting down.
GAGAGTTTTTGCTCAATGAGGGCTTTGTATCCGGCTCCGATGAGGATCATCCCGCGAACGTGCTCCGGGTAAAGCGCAGCCATCACCAAACCTACCAGCCCCCCCATGCTCGGTCCCACAATGGTGAAGCGCTCAATGCCCAGCGCTTGCAGAAGCTGCATCTGCGCGCGCGCTTGGTCCGCCGCAGTAACCATAGGAAAGCGACTGCCCCACGGTTGACCATCCGGCGCGGGAGAAACAGGCCCCGTACTGCCGTAGCAACTGCCGAGATAATTGATGCAAACAATGAAGTATTTATTTGTATTCAGCGGCTTGCCGGGACCAATCATACCCTCCCACCACCCGGTATAATTTTCCGGTTGCCAGAAATTTCCGGCTTCAGGCAAATCCGGATTCATTCCGAATGCATGGTGACTGCCGGTAAGCGCATGCAGGACTAAAAGAGCATTCTCCCCACGTCCTTGCAATACACCGTACGTCTCGTATGCCAGACAGGCATTCGGCACCTCTTCACCACTGCAGAAGCGAAAGCTGCCGAGTGAATGATTTTGACTACAAGTGCGGGGCTGCATAGCAGAAATGAGCTGTGTGAAAAAATAAAAGGCCGGCGTCCAATGCGCCGACCCCCTGCACAGCGGAGAAACCTATAAACGACGCGGACCCCCGGTCCACTGAACGGCGCATGCCTTACTTCACTCCCTTCTTACTAAGGCGAGTGCCGGCCGTGGCCCCCTGTCGGGCCTTAAACTTGGGATTGCTCTTGCAGATGACGTAGAGGGTACCCTTGCGCTTCACGATTTGGCAATCAGCGTGGCGGCGCTTCATTGAGGCAAGCGAAGAAAGAACTTTCATGATACTCGTGACTGTTTGGGGTTAGCGCCCGCTCATCAGGGGCTCCTGTCTTTTCAGGGGGCGCATTATACCTATATCGACTCATTTGTAAAGACAAATTTTGGACATTCCCACGTTTTTTGCGTTGCAGGGACGCAATAGGTATTGAACGCAGGAATGGTTCGCGCTATACTCCCCCCAGATATTCTTTGCTGCCAGACATGAAAACCCTGCGCTACACCCCAATACCTGCTGAATTCTACCGTAACACGAGGGATCGACTCGCCGCTCTGTTGCCGAAGCAGAGCTTGGTGGTGATTCACTCCAATGATGTATTCCCCACCAATGCAGACGGAACCATGGCGCACCATCAGAACGCTGATCTTTTCTACCTGACAGGCATCGATCAGGAAGAAACCGTGCTGCTGATGCAGGTAGGAGAAAATGGAGAGCACAAGGACACTCTGCTCCTGCGTGAGACCAACGAACGAATCGTTGTCTGGGAAGGCGCCCGGCTTACGCAGGAGGAAGCTGCACAAATCTCCGGCATTGAAGACGTACGCTGGACCGCGCAGTACGCTCCTCTCCTGGCGGAATGCATGAGTCATGCCCGCCGGGTCTATCTGGAGCTCGATGAGCACCCTCGCCGCTACACTCCGGTGCAGACGCGCAATGATCGCTTTGCCTCGGCCTTGCGCGCTTCCTACCCGGAGATGCCGACAGAGAGCCTCTTTCCCCTGTTGGCCGGGTTGCGGCTCGTGAAGAGTGCAGAGGAGATTGCTCAGGTGCGCGAGGCTTGCCGCACCACAGGACAAGGCTTCGCCGCCATTCTGCCGCAGATTCGCCCCGGCATGGGTGAGTGGGAAATGGAGGGTATGCTGAGTGCAGAGTACATACGCCGTCGTTCTCGCGGGTTCTCCTTCCTTCCCATCATCGCTGCCGGCGCGGACACTTGCGTGCTGCATTACATCTCCAATCACAAAACATGCCGGGATGGTGAACTCGTTCTCTTTGACGTGGGGGCGGAGTACGGCGGTTATGCGGGGGACATGAGTCGCACCGTCCCGGTTAATGGGAAATACACTCCAAGGCAGAGGGCGGTATATGATGCCGTTCTGGCCGTACACCGTTATGCGGCGCAGATTATGCTTCCCGGAGTGAATAAGATGGATTACGAGCGTCGCATACGCCGATTTATGGCCGAGAAACTCGTCGAATTGGGCCTCCTTTCCCGCGCGCAGGTGGATGCCGACCCGGTCGACCCGGCATGTGTGCGCCAGTATTACATGCACGGCACATCCCATTCTCTGGGCATTGATGTGCATGATGTCACACCCGCCAACCCCGTTTTTGCCCCCGGGCAGATCTGGACAATTGAGCCCGGCATTTACATTCCCGAGGAAGGCATAGGTGTGCGTATCGAAACGGATGTACTCATCCGCCCGGATGGCGGCGTAGACGACCTTATCCCTGACGCCCCGCTGGAAGCGGCGGAGGTGGAAGCGATGATGCAACATTGAATAAACTGCCGGAAAATTTGCACCGCTCGTTTTACTCCGGCAAAGAAGCAAAAACTACTTTGGCGTGCAATTTTGGCTTGTCAAAGGTGAAAAATGCTGTAGAATGTTGCCCGGTTCAGAGCTACGAGCTGTAGCGCAGTCTGGTAGCGCGCTTCGTTCGGGACGAAGAGGTCGCAGGTTCGAATCCTGTCAGCTCGACTTTGATAGCCGGTCTGAACCCCACTCCCTCCTTCCCTCCTCTTCCTTCTTTCTGCTCGGACAAGGCATGAGGTGCGTGGTCCGAAAGTCGGACAGTCTTCCCCGAATGCCTTTCACCGGCTGCGGTGGTAAACGCTCGGAGCCGAGATCTCTTCCCTACAACAACACACTAAATTCACGCTATGTCAGGTCATAATAAATGGTCTAAAATCAAGTTCACCAAAGCGGCAGCCGACGCGAAAAAAGGGAAAATTTTTGCGCGCTACTCGCACGAAATCACACTGGCTGCAAAGAGTGGCGGAGGAGATGTAGATACTAACCCGCGGTTGCGCGCGGCTATCGAGGGAGCAAAGGCAGTATCTATGCCTAAGGAGAATATCGACCGCGCGGTAAAAAAGGGAACAGGGGAATTGCAGGGAGCCACCATTCAGGAGGTCACTTACGAAGGGTACGGTCCAGGAGGCACTGCCATCATCGTGGAGGTTGCAACGGACAATACGAACCGCTGTTCTTCGGAGATACGCACTATTTTCTCGCGAAATGGCGGCAATATGGGCACCCCTGGCTCCGTTGCGTACCAATTTGATCGTAAAGGCGAGTTACGCATTGTAGATGAAACGCTGGATGAGGATGCTGCCATGGAACTGGCCATGGATTGTGGGGCGGAGGAGTTTGAAAGTGGAGAGAACGAGGGAGAATGGGTATTTACTTGTGCACCTGGAGATATGCAGACGGTTTCCGAAGCACTTTCGGCGGCGGGTAAGAATGTGACAGGCATCAAGCTCATTTCCGTACCCCAGACCCCCACTGAGATCACCGATGAGGAGACAGCGCGCAAGGTAATGAAACTCTACGAGCTATTGGATGATTACGACGACACGATGAACGTGTTTACCAACTTTGAAATTCACGAGGATATTCTGGAACGTCTCTCCTGATGCCCTCTGTGTTTTTACCTGAGAAAACAAAGCCTTGTGCAGATATGATGAACAGCGAGGATCCTGCACAGTCCGGTGATGATTCGCCGCAGTCTGCCCGTATTCAGATCATGGATGAGGGAGAAATTCGCAAACCCTTCCGGGCAGAGAGATCTGACCGTAGAAACACTCATTTCCGCGGTCCCCGCCCCCGACGTCAGGGAAATTCTCCGCGCCACCAGCGTGTTTTTCAACATCGGCAGAGTTCCCCTTCTCCGCGTGGCAGTGCCAGGCCCGCTCGTCCCATCCCCCCCGAGGAAAACGCCTCCTCTCGGGCCTATGTCCCCGTCGGCGAGCCCAGAGAGCTCGTAGGGTTGTTGGAGCTCACCAGCAAAGGCTTTGGCTTTATCCGCGTACCCGACAACAATTGGGCCCCCTCCACAGGGGCGGTCTATGTGCCGGCGGATCTCATCTCGCGCTACCACCTTCGTCCTTTCGTCCAGGTGCGGGGCATGGCCCAGAAATACGAGCGCGGGCACCAGCTTATCTCTGTGACGGAGGTAAACGGACAGCTCCCGGAGGACGCGGCGCGCAACCCTCATTTCGATGATCTCAAGGCGGTCAATCCGACCGAACGTATCAGTTTTGAAACGACGCCCGAACGCTACACAACCCGCACGCTTGATGTGGTATCGCCTGTGGCGCGTGGTCAGCGTGGGCTCATCGTAGCGCCGCCGCGCACAGGGAAAACAACCCTCCTGATGCACATTTCTGAGGCGATATTGGAAAAGTATAAAGATGAGATTACGCTGCTTGTGCTGCTGGTGGATGAGCGTCCGGAAGAAGTGACAGAGTTTCGCAGGGCCTTGCCGGGTGCGGAAATCTATGCCTCCAGCAACGACGGCGGCGTATATGAGCACTGTCGTATGGCGGAAATGTGCGTCACTCGCGCCAAGCGGCTCGTAGAAGCAGGGCGCCATGTACTTATCGTCATGGACTCCATCACCCGCCTCGCACGCGCTTACAACAATGCAGAGAAAGGTAGCGGGCGCACGATGTCCGGCGGTATTGACGCTCGTGCGCTCGAGATGCCGCGCCGCCTCTTTGCCGCGGCACGCAATACGCGTCAGGCCGGTTCTCTTACCATCCTCGCCACGGCTCTCATTGAAACAAACAGCCGTATGGATGAGCTCATTTTCCAGGAATTCAAAGGAACGGGCAATATGGAGCTCGTGCTCAACCGTCGCATTGCGGAGATGTATATCTACCCCGCGGTGGATATCCTGAAGAGCGGCACACGTCGTGAAGAGCTGATTTTGCCGCAGTGGATGCTCGAAAAAATCCACCTGATTCGTCGCGCCCTTGCGGGGCATAAGCCCCCGGAAGCTATGGAGAGGCTGCTCTCCCTGATGAAGCGTTGCCCAAACAACGCTCAGATGCTTATCAACCTCAAGGCGCGCTGAATTATTGCACGTCCCTCCCGTTCGTCCCTCTGCTCATGACTGTTTGGGAAAAAGCGGCGGAAGACCCTGTGGTAGCGCATTTCATCCGCTATATGATGGCAGAGCGAAGCGCCTCCCGCCTCACTTTATCCGCCTATGAGCGCTCACTGCGTCAGTTCCGCGAATGGATGGGCAAGCGCTTCCCCGGGTGGACTGAGTGTGCCACAGAACACTTCCGTGGGTGGCTCTACGAGGCGATGGAGGAGCAGTTGAAATCCTCCACAATCCGCCTGCGCTTTGCCGCCTTAAGGTCGTTTTACAACTACCTTGTGCGATTCGGAGAGGTGCCCGTAAGTCCTCTGGCAGGGGTATCTCTGCCGAAGGCTCGTCACCCCTTGCCGGTGCATTTGAATTTGCAGCAGATGAATGAGCTGCTCTCTATCCCCCTGCGTGTGCCATTGGATAAGAAGTGCCCGGCCTGGCTGCCGTATCGCGATGCTGCCATCCTGGAACTTTTTTACTCCTGCGGCGTTCGCCTTAGCGAGCTTGTGAGCTTAAATGCTAATGCGCTGCAGGATGGTGAGGAGTGTCTGCGCGTGGTGGGTAAGGGACGAAAGGTGCGCCTCGTACCGGTGGGAGATTACGCCCGCAGTGCAATCCGCCGATACTGTGAAATGTCCGGTGTGAGCGGCGTTTCTCCGCTTTTCATCAGTCGGCTGAAGCGCCGCATGACGGGCCGCGCGATCCAGTTGATGCTGGAGAAATATCTACGCTATTCAAATATTCCTGTCCACATTTCCCCGCATAAACTGCGCCACACCTTTGCCACACACCTGCTGGATGCCGGGGCGGATCTTCGTGCCGTGCAGGAATTGCTTGGACATGCCTCCCTTTCTACCACGCAGATTTACACGCATGTAACCAAATCTCGCATGAAAGCAGTGTATCGCAGCGCTCATCCGCGTGCGGGCGTCGCCTCGCGCCGGAAGTCAGATAACAACTGATAGATACTTCTCGGACGCCTCTCTCTTCCTCACGGGAGAGACACCTGCCGCCACGCGGAGCAATAAACGCCGCCAGCACTGATTTCCGTCTTAGAAAATCAGCGTCGGGACGCCGTCGTTAACCTTATTCCCTTCCTCTATTCGTCGCCAAAAGAAATGCCTATTTCCTTCGCCGCTTCCACAAGCTGGCTGTTGCCATCCACGAGGTGCAAGGATCGTACGGCATCTGCGATAGGCATAGAAACAATCTCGTTGCGCAGCAGAGCAACCGTTTCTCCGAACTTGCCTTCATCAATGAGATCAATCGCTTTCGATCCGCAGCGGACGCCGAGAATACGATCAAAGGGAATGGGAGAACCGCCGCGCTGAACATGCCCCAGCACGCAATAGCGCGTCTCGATTCCTGTGATGGTCTCCAACTTTGTGGAAAGGAAGGAAGCGATGCCGCCAAGGCGCACTTCGCCCTTTGTTTCCTCATCCAGCGTGAGAAGTTTGCCGCCTATCTTCGCCCCTTCGCTTACCACGAGGAGAATCTCTCGCTGCCCCAGGGCTTTCAGCAGCTCCACTTTGCGCACGATCTCCTCAAGCTTGAACTCTATCTCCGGAATCAGAATCACATCCGCACCGCCTGCGATGCCTCCGTAAAGAGCAATCCAGCCGGCATGCCTCCCCATCACCTCCACGATCATCATTCGTTGGTGAGAGACCGCCGTGGTGCGCAGACGGTCCAGCGCATTGCTCACCACCGATACCGCCGTCCAGAACCCGAAGGTGTAATCTGTGGATCCCAGATCGTTATCTATCGTCTTGGGCACGCCGACGATGGGCAAACCAATCTGTTGAAGTTCCAGCCCGATCGTCTGAGAACCATCGCCGCCCACGACGATGAGAGCAGAAAGGTCGAGACGTTCAACAGTCTCGCGGCTGCGGTCCAGAACGGATTGTGCAATTTGCATGCGCCCATCCACTCCGCTTTTCACGGTGAAATTGCCTTTATTGACGGTGCCGAGAATGGTGCCACCCTGAGAGCGTATATTCAGACAGTTGGCGGGAGTAAGGATGCGCCAGCGCTCGTCCTCCGGCGTAGAGAGAAGTCCCTCAAAGCCATCGTAAAAGCCATACACAACCCAACCGCGAGCGGTAGCAGCGCTCACTGCTCCTTCAATCACGGCGTTGAGACCGGGGCAGTCGCCCCCGGCGTTAAGAATTCCTATATTCATGGGCAGGTAGAAGGTGTGAGTTTATTTGGGAACGGTGATAAATTTGGAAGTATCGGTATAATCGCCTGTTTTTTGCCACTCCTCCCAGGTTTTCCAACAATCGCGCAGGAGGAGAGATGCCACTTTATAGCGGCTTTGCGAGGTGTGCGCGCCGAGAATCACTATGAGCAACCGCTGAGGATAGGTCTCTTCCCTCCCACTGTTGGCGCTCATGAGCTTCACTGAGGCTCGGTTGGCAGATGCCAGCAAACACGCCCCAGCCATCCCGGAGCGAGCCGCGCGCACTCCATCCACAGAGGGATTTGTGAGCAGCTGGTTGGAGTTCACGATGGTCACGCTGCGCGAATGGTTCACCGTTGCCACATAACTCCGCTGCGAGCATATGCTGCGGAAGCCCGGCTTCTGCATGGCGTACATCCCCAGCTTAGCCATATCGTGCGTGTCAGACTGCGTAATGACCGCACCACTGACACCCTTGAAGCGAGTGGATTTCATGCCTATGGCTCGCCCCATCTGATTCATCTGGGAAATGAAAGCGCCCTCCGGATCAGAAGCGCTGATGGTGCTGCCGCAAGCATGCGCCAGTGTGGCGGCGCACGCGCTATCATCCCACATGATCGTGGAATGCAGCGCATCGCGAAGCGAGATCCTGTCTCCGGGTTGCAAATGCAGTAAGTTGGTCTGCGGCCATTTGCAAGCCTCTGCCGGCACGGTGAGCTCCCTGTCCATGTTCACTCCCTGAGCATTCGCCCAATCAAGCACAACGAGAGCTGTAGCGATATTTGCCAGCATGCCGATGGGGCGACGTTCATTCGGGTTGCCCGTGTGCAAAATGCGCCCGGAATACGTCTCCACTGCCAGATAACTCGGCGCGCGCTCCGTGGGCGGTTGCGGCGTCGGGTCCAGCTCTCCGCAGGATGTGCAGAAAACGCTCAATGCGAACGCACCGAAACTCAATGATAGGATAGAGGAAAGCTTCATTCGGATTTGTTTTCGGGTTTAGGAGAGTGTGCATGCAACTCGTCCGGCTTGCGGTCGCCGAAAATAATGCCCAAATCTCGCGCCGTGTAGACCAACTGGCTTTCTTCCCGCACCATGCGCGGCTGTGCAATAGCCTCGTGTATAGGTATATGCCCCACGTTGAGCCCTTGCAGCACCAGAGAGCAGCCGAAGGTGTTTTTCTCAATGAGCTTCACCGCCTCCACACCAAAGCGAATCCCCAGGATGCGGTCAAACGGCACAGGCGAACCGCCGCGCTGGGTGTGCCCCAACACACAGTAGCGAGACTCCACACCGGTCATTTCCTCCAAAGCGTGGCAAAGGCGATTGCCGATGCCGCCGAGGCGTTCATCCCCATTGTCCTTGTTACGCACAGTGATGAGGTGTCCATTGAGACGCGCTCCTTCCGCAACTACCACGATAATCTCACGCTGTCCGGCGTGCTTGCGTGCCATCACGCAATCCACCACCTTCTGCAAGTCAAAGGGGATCTCCGGGATGAGTACCACGTCCGCCGCAGTAGAAATGCCGCTGTGCAGCGCAATCCATCCTGAGAGGTCGCCCATCACCTCAATCACCATGATACGCTGGTGGGCATTGGCCGTGGTGCGGATGCGGTCAATGGATTCCGTCACTACCGACACGGCGCTCTGGAAACCGAACGTAAAGTCCGAAGCGGGGCAAAGATCGTTATTTATGGTTTTTGGAATGGAGATAACAGGCAGTCCTTCCTCGGAAAGAAGGCTTGCCGTGCGAGCTGATCCATTGCCGCCGACAACAGCCAGCGCCTGTAGCCCGAGAGCCGTAATGGTTTTCTTCGCCTTGGCCATGGTGGCAGGTTCCACCTGCGCACGACCAAGTTTGTTCACATGCACAGCAAAATTGCCGGTACTTGTGGTGCCAAGAATAGTGCCACCAAGCGAACGGATTTTGTGAGTTTTGATCGGCGTGAGAATTTCATAACGTCTCCCGCCCTCAATGGGCAGCAGCCCCTCAAATCCATCGTGGAAACCGATGACTCGCCAGCCGCGACTATAAGCGGCGGAAACGAAACCTTCGATGACTGCGTTGATGCCGGGGCAATCGCCTCCGGAGTTGAGAATGCCAATAATCATGGTGTGGGAATCATTGAGAACACAAGGGGTGAACCGCCGGTATGGCGCCGAGATAGTGTGCGCAGAACCATAGCGCACGCGGATGGTGGAAGAATGACTTCCAGATGGATCCTTTCAGCCCATTGGCAGGGGATCCGTCCCGTTCGCAGTAGCCGTACCACTCGCCGTGCTCGGTGTCCTGCAGATGGGTGAAAGCCCAGTCGTGAATGCGTTGGTGCCACTCAGCATACTTTTCATCGCCTGTGGTAACGTATGCCAGGCAGGTGCCAATAAGCGCCTCATCGTGTGGCCACCAGAACTTCATATTATGCCAGTACTCCTGCGCAGGCTTGCGATACACGTCCGTATAGTAGAGCAAGCCGCCGTACTTCTCATCCCAGCCGCGCTCCAGCGCCCAATCAATCATCTTGCAGGCCACCCCCACCATCTTGGCATCTCCGCCGCGGCAGCGGGATTCCTCCAGCAGAAACCAGCCGCCCTCAATGGCATGACCGGGGTTCTGCGTGCGTTCGTCAAAATGGTCAATGACGCTGCCATCCGGCGCGACGTTTTCCACGACCGCTCGAATCTCCTCGTGTAGGAAAAGCCGCTGAATATCCGAAAAACAGCGATCAATCCACGCGGTGTACACCCCTCCTTCCTCGCCAAGATATTTGCGCAGCTCCTGGCAGGTGACGATCATGATCATGCGGCAGCCGAGATTTTCCGATGGACGCCTGCCTGTGGTCTTAGGCGCCATCTTGCCGGGAGTGAAAAAGATATCTGCAAACACGCCAAACCACCTGCGCGCCTTTTCAGCGCTTTTCGCATCCCCCGTGGCGCCATAGTGCGCTGCCCATGCGATGGCAGCAAAACACTCGCTGTAAGCATACCTCCGCTTGCGCAGTGGTGTGCCGTCTGCCGCCACGTGGAAATACATCCGCCCATCGGCAGGGTCAATGCATTTCTCATCCAGGAAGCGCAGAGCGCTCTCTGCCCAGCGCAGCCACTCGGGCTTTCTCTCAATGCTCAGGTAGCAGGTGAGCAGCATCCACGCCATGCGCCCCTGGGCCCACACGCTTTTGTCACTGTCCACCATAGTGCCATCTGCATCAAAGCAATGGTATAGGCCTCCGTGCTCCTCGTCCACTGCGCGTGGGAACCAAAAAGGCACTACCTCGCCCAGCAGCTTCTCTCTGTAAAATAAACCAAGCTTCTGCCTGTCCATAACCGTGACTCGCGCCGCGAGTGTTACTTGTTGATTGCCCAGTCGAAGAAGCCGATGGCCTTCAGCTCATCCTTGAGTTGCGCCACCGTAGCGGCATCCGGGGTTCCCATCGGCAAGCGCGCCGGCCCCAAATCCACGCCCCACCAGCCCATGATAACCTTGCAGCAGCCCATATAGCCCTTCGCGGCGATAATGTTAATCATCTGCACGGACAATTTCTGCAAGTGGCGCGCTCTTTCGATGTCTCCTTCATTGAAAGCGGCAATGAGATCCTGGTAGAGCTTCGGAGCATAGTTGAAAGAAGAACCCACCCCGCCCTTCGCTCCCGTTGCCAGCGCGGCGAGAAACCACTCATCCACCCCCCAGGGAATATCGTATTCACCCCCGTCGTAGTTAAGCGCCTCCATATAGAGAGCAAGATCCGGGTTGGTAAACTTCACACCGCAGAAATTGGGAATCTTTGCCGCACAGGCAGCAATAACCTTGCACGGATTGAACGCCACGTGCGTGAGCGCGGGAATGTCGTAAAAGTAATACGGAAGCTCCGGAGCGCCGGACGCCTCGAAAGCAAGACAGTCCACCAGTGAATCAATGCTCCCGGGCTTGAAATAACAGGGAGAGTTGCTCGCGGTCCCCGCCGCACCGCACTTCACAGCATAATCTGCCAGCTCGCGCCCGTCGTACACGCTGTTGCCGCCGGTGTGCACAATGAACTGCAATCCATGCTTCTTCGCGGCTTCCCCCCATGCCGCCATGTTCTCTTTGCGCTCCGTAAGCTGCATGTGCGCAGATTCGCCTGTGGATCCGGTGATGAAGGTAAGCTTTATACCCTGCGAAGCGAGAAAGGCTGCCTGCGCATCAACGATGTCCGGGTTGCAAGTTCCATCGGCACGCATCGGTGTATGCGTAGCTGCTACGAGACCGTGAAGTTTCAGTGAGGTTTGCATAAGAACATGAAGGGTTGTTCCGCCCTTCCAAATTCCTTTCTACTCCATCTATCATTCTTTTTCAAGTTAATTCTTGCTGCCTTCCATTTTTTGGATGAGCGCTCCCCTTCCTGAACATCCTGCACCCCTCCTCTCACCCGTGCTTCATGACCTCTCTTCAGGTGATATTTTCTCAACTATGTTATACTAAAATAATTGCATCGTTTTTCACGGTGTATATCTCTTTCCTAATGCGATGTACAGTCCAAAAACAAAAAAAGTCACATAGCTACGCGGAATTTGGGAATTTTGAAAAAGACAAAAGGAAAAGGCGCGGTTGTTGGAATCGTGAAGGAGCTATTCATATAATTTATTGATTGATAAGTAGTAATTAAAATCCATACAGCGCATCGCATTAGGAAAGAGATACACTACCGGCGTTGGTGTTTCCGGTATATGCTTCAGCAAAAATCGCCAGATCTCGCGGATGCCCAGAGCAGAGCGCGAGAAGTGCCAAAGGTATCTGTGATCATGCCTGTGCACAACACGCGGCAGGAATGGCTCGATACGGCCATAGGAAGCATCCTGGAGCAAACGCTTAGTGATTTTGAACTCATCATCATTGACGACGGTTCGGATGAGGCCACTCAGCGTCAGCTCAGCGAGTACAAAGATGCGCGGATCGTGCACCTGCGGTTGGAAAAGAACATGAAGGCGGCCATAGCGCGCAATGAGGGATTGAAGATAGCGCGCGGGCAATATATTGCCTTCATGGATTCGGATGACATTTCCCTGCCGGAAAGATTGGAGAAGCAGGTAGAGTACATGGAAAGTCACCCGGGCATCGGTCTGGTTGGCACGCGGGTAGGAGATGCGGAGCATCCCCGGCGAACAGAGCGTCTTCGGGAGGGAAATTGCTCCGAACAGATTGAATGCGATCTGCTGCTCGTGGGCAACGTATACTGCACTTCCTCGGTGATGGTGCGCCGGGAGGTTCTTCGTCGGGAGGGCATAAGCTTTACAAATTGTTTTCCTGCGGAAGACTACAAGATGTGGCTGGACCTCCTGGGCAGGACGGAGTTTGGAAAGATGGATGAGGTTCTGGTGAGGTACCGCAAAAAGAAGTTCCTCCCGAGGAGAGAAGAACAGGAGGAAATAGCCTGCCGGATACAGACAAAGTCACTGACCCAACAATTCAAAGTGGATGAAGAAGAAGCCCGAGCGCTCGTTTCGTTTCTGCACGGCAAGGAGGTACTCGAGGAAGGAGAGCGTTTGCTGACCGCGGTAAAGCATGCCATTGCACGACTGGAAGCTGCGGGGTACGAGAAGGCCTGCACGGAAAGGTCGATTCAATGGGCGCTTCGCAGAGTCTTTTACCGCACGAGGACGTGGCGCGGTCAGTTGCGCCTGATGCAATTGCCTCTCGCCGAAGTAATGCGATTCGGGCCGATGTGGCGATTGTGGTGCTTAATGACAAGAGGAATCCTGCGATAAGTACAGTCGATGAAAAGAAAATCAGAGAAAAAGCTGCTCTCTCATCCACAATTCAAAGATTGCCGTGAAGGTTAAATTGCCATACCGATATGCCGTCTATGCCGCCAAGCCATGCCTGGCGAACGAAGAGCGCTGCTGGATGAACATACGGACGAAAAAGCTGAACGAGGCTGCCAGGAACCACGCGAGGTTCTGGTTTGTGTGTGCCATCAACGGAGACAAGCGCATCTTCTCGGCTCCGGCGGCGGAGCTTGAGAAAGCCTTTCACGAGCATGCTGTCAACGTTCTCGATAAGGGCTCAACATCGGAGAAATACTCGCTCTACACGGATCACAGAAAGGGGGAAATCTTCTCGGCCGTGACGCAGAGCGACACGGATATCGTCTTCTCCCTCATGAAGGAGCCGCAGGGCGATCCGCCGATGGCAGGGGAAAGCTCCGCCGAGGGAGAAACGGTCCCGGCGTGGGTCGGCGGTCCGGAGCCGGTTTACTACAATGATCTGAGCGATAAAGGGAAGGAAGCCTACAACGTTCAGAAGCTGATGTCCCTGCTGGCGGATTATGGATTCGAATGCCAACGCGTGACAAATGATGCGTGGTGCGCCGACGTGATAGCCTGTCTCGATTCATCGCGGTTGGATTATCGGGGAAGGGTCATGTTGCTGCAAATCAAGGGACGCCCTGCCGTTGAAAGGGAAGCCGTGCGGAAACAGAAGAACCTGTACATAGCCTTTCCGGACCCCGCAAAGAGAGGATGGTACATCATCCCGGACAATGGGACCGCAGAGAGCATCGTCCCCGAGAAGTCCCTGGTTTCCGACTCGTGGGAGCGGGGGATCTACCACGTCAGGAAACTCACTGGTGCCCTGGAGAGGTAGCTTTCTCCGTACCTCTTCCCCTGGGTCAGTGAGGAACGTTCAGTCTTATGAAGAAGGAGGGGAGGAAAATGATTTTATGATGACAACGCTTATCACAGGTGGGACGGGCTTCCTCGGCTCCAATCTCTGCGCGCGCCTGCTGCGCGAGGGACGGCGCATGATCTGTCTGGACAACAACTACACCGGGCGCATGGAGAATATCGCGGAATTGCAGGGAAGTGCGAACTTCCGCTTCGTGGAACACGACGTATGCAATCCTTTCGACCCGGGTGAGCACGTAGATGAGATCTACAATCTCGCCTGCCCCGCCTCACCGCCGGCGTATCAGGGGAGGCATTCTATCGACACCACGCGTACCTGCGTGTTGGGCGCTCTCAACATGCTGGAGTTAGCGAAGGCGCACGGGGCGCGCATCCTGCAAGCCAGTACCTCAGAGGTGTACGGCGAACCGTTGGAGCACCCCCAGAGGGAAACCTACCGCGGAAACGTGAACCCCATCGGCATCCGTTCCTGCTACGATGAGGGCAAGCGTTGCACCGAGAGCCTCTTCTTCGACTACCACCGCCACGAGGGCGTTTCCATTCGCGTTATCCGTATTTTCAACACCTACGGTCCGAAGATGGACCCGAAGGACGGTCGTGTGGTCTCCAATTTCATCTGTCAGGCGTTGCGGGGAGAGGACATCACCATCTACGGCGATGGAAGCCAGACGCGCTCCTTTTGCTATGTGGACGACCTCATCGAGGGTATGGTACGTATGATGGCGGTAGAGGATGCCTCCTTTACGGGTCCGGTGAATCTGGGCAACCCCGGGGAGTTCACCATACGCGAACTGGCGGACATCGTACTGGCAAAGGTAGGAGGCAGCTCGAAGCTCGTGCATTGCGAGCTGCCGTCGGATGACCCCACGCAGAGGAGACCGGATATCAGTCTGGCGAAAAGCGCACTGCACTGGAGTCCACAAGTGCCGTTAGCACGGGGGCTGGACGCCACAATTCAATACTTCAAAACACAAATCAACAAAGCATGAGGATTGCTATTATAGGAACAGGGTATGTGGGGCTTCCCACGGGAGCGGGGCTCGCGAAGCTCGGACACGATGTCACCTGCATCGATTGCGACCGCGAAAAGGTGGAGAAACTTCGCGCCGGTCAGGTGACGCTTTTTGAAGAGGGACTTGAGGAGCTTCTGAAATCCGGGCTGGAGTCCGGTCGCCTCACGTTCACCGAGGACGTGGCTCAGGGAGTAAAGGGGGCGCAGATCGTCATGGTCGCCGTAGGGACTCCGGAAAATCCCGACACAGGCGAAGCTAACCTGACCTACCTGTTCGCGGCAGTGAAGCAGCTGGCTCAATGCCTTAAAGATCCTGTGGTCGTGGCAGTCAAATCCACCGTGCCGGTGGGGACGGGGGACCGGGTGGGGGCGCTTATTCGCGAGACCAACCCTGCCGCGCAGGCGGAAGTGATCTCGTTGCCTGAGTTTCTGAGAGAGGGCTATGCCGTGCACGATTTCTTCCACCCGAACCGCATCGTGGTGGGCACGCAGAGCAAAGAGGCTCGCTCCCTCATCCGCGAGCTGTACGCGCCCATGGAGCCTTCACCGAAGATGCTCTTTGTCTCCCGTCGCTCCTCGGAGGCGATCAAGTACGCTTCCAACGCCTTCCTCGCCATGAAAATCCACTACATCAACGAGATGTCCGACTTCTGCGAAGCGGTGCAAGCGGATATTCATGAGGTGGCGCGCGGCATGGGTGAAGACACCCGCATCGGATTGGCATTCCTGCGCCCCGGACCAGGTTACGGCGGCTCCTGCTTCCCGAAAGACACGAAAGCCCTGTTGCACATGGCTCATAAGCATGGGGTGGAGCTTTCCCTTATTCGTTCCACCATCTCGGGCAATGCCAAACGCCGCGAGTTGATGGCGCACAAGATCCTGGATGCCGTCAAAGACATCCCTCACCCGCGCATCGCCGTCTGGGGATTAGCCTTCAAGAACGGCACGGATGACTGCCGGGAGAGTCCCGCCATCGGCATTGTGCAGCACCTCATCAAACGCGCAGGCGTCACGGTGACCGCCTACGACCCCAAGGCGATGGATAACGCTCGCAAGCTGTTGGGCGACTCCATCACCTACGCGCCGGACAAGGAGAGCGCCGCACAGGGGGCGCACGTGCTGGCAATCCTCACGGAGTGGCCGGAGTTCGCGGAAGCCGACATGAGCGCCATCAAAAAGCTCATGCTTGAACCCTCTCGTGTTATCGACTGCCGTTTCCTCGCAAAGTCATGAATACCGAAACAAAACAAATCCTCGTGATGGGAGGGGCGGGCTACATCGGCTCGCACACGGTGCGGCAAGTCCTGCCTCATGAAATTGCGGAGCACCGCCCCGGAGATCCTGCACGGCTCTTTGCCAACAATGCCGCTGCGCGCTCCATCCTCGGCTGGCAGCCGCACCATACCGATATCCGTTCCATCCTCTCCACTGCCTAGCAGTGGGAGCAGCACCGGCGCTTTTAACATCTGACGATGAGCACATCCCAATCGGAACACGTAAAGAACCTGGTGGTAGGCTGCGGTCTGTCCGGCATGGTCGTGGCGGAGCGCATCGCCTCCCAGCTCGAGGAGCCCGTGCTCATCATCGACAAACGCGCCCACATCGGCGGCAATATCTACGATGAAAAGGATCCCGAAACTGGGGTGACAGTTCATAAGTACGGACCTCACGTGTTCCACACCAACAGCAAGGAGGTGTGGGATTACCTGAGCCGTTTCACCGAGTGGCATCCTTTCATGTACCGAGTGAAGGCGGTGGTGGACGGCACGGAGGTGCCGGTGCCCTTCAACCTGGATTCGCTGCATACGCTCTTCCCGCGCACGATGGCGACCCGCATCGAGGAGAAGCTGATCGCTTCCTTCGGATTCAACACGGATGTGCCCATCCTCAAGTTGCGCGAGACCAAGGATGAGGACTTGCACCTGCTGGCGGATTTCATCTACGAGAAGGTGTTTGCCGGGTACACGATGAAGCAGTGGGGACTGACGGCGGAGCAATTAGACGCCTCCGTGAGCGGGCGCGTACCGGTACGTGTCGGGCGGGACAATCGCTATTTCCGAGACACCTACCAGGCGATTCCCGCCGAGGGCTACACCGCCATGGCGCGGCGGATGCTGGATCACCCGCTCATAGAAGTGCGTCTCAACACGAATTGGTCGGATGTGAAAGGGAAAATTTCCTACGACCGGCTTTTCTTCACGGGACCGATCGATGAGTTTTTTGACTACGAGTTCGGGGCGCTCCCGTACCGCAGCTTGGATCTTCAATTCCGCAACCTGCCGCGGGAGTTTACGCAATCCGGTCCGCAGATCAACTTCCCCTGCAACTACGATTACACGCGCAGTGTGGAGTACAAGTACTACCTGGACGAGGAAACGCCGCACACCACCATTTCGCGCGAATACCCCTGTGCCTACTCTCCGGGCAAGAACGAACCCTACTACCCCATCCCCTCTCCGGAAAACGCCGCCCTCTATAACCGTTATCAACAACTCGCCTCCTCCCTCCCCAATACTCACTTCCTCGGCCGCCTCGCCTCCTACTGCTACCTTAATATGGCTCAGACGGTGGAGGAAGCGCTGAGGGGGTTTTTAGGAATCTGTTCGATATAAATTTCATTATGAAAACAACGCCCACAATTAAAATATTGATCGGTTATCACAAACCAGCTGTTATCTTCCGAAACGAAAACTTAATTCCTATCCATCTTGGACGCGGTATGAAAAATGCCCCGCACAAAGATGGCTTTACGGATCATTCATCTTATAACTGGCTACTAGAAAACTGCATTGGGGACAACACAGGGGAAAATATTTCGGAATATAATAATATTTTTTGCGAACTTACCGGACATTTTTGGGCATGGAAGAATTATGATCAACTCGGCAATCCTGATTATGTGGGATTTATGCACTACAGGCGTATTATGGCTTTTCCTGAACAGGAACAGGGAGATCCTCGTATTTTTAAACCTTTCCTTACAAAAGAAGAATATTCAAAGTTATTAAAAATTGACGAACTACATTTAGGCGAATACGACATGTATGTTCCGAAATGTTTGCCAGTGTTCAAATTTAAAGTTTCGGAAGGTCGTTACATATGGTCCAAAAACCCTCCAGAAAAATGTAAAGTTAAGGAGCAACATCCCAGAAATATCGGCGAAAAAGAAGCATTGGATTACATTCAGATAAAATATCCGGATTTTTATGAAACAGCCGTAAAATATTTTTCCGGAAGTAAGTGTTTCCAATGGAACATGTTTATTGCCAGAAAAGAAATTTTTTTCAGATATGCTCAATTTATTTTTGACATTCTGAACTTTGTTAACGGAAAAATTAAAAGATCAAATTTCTGCCCCGCCGATCAGCGTTATCCTGCTTACTTAGCAGAACTTATCACAGGTGTCTTTATAACTCAGATGATTAAGGAGGGGCTTAAGATCAAGCAGCTGACAATGATGCATATTGAAGATACGGAAATACCGCATACTCTTTTTCCTCTATCAGACATCAATAATGTAGCTATATGCTGTTCAGCAGATAACACAAATTCCTACATGGTTGAGGTAATGATTCAATCCGTTCTCACACATGCAACGGCTGAGTTGAATTATGATTTCGTGGTTTTGTATGATAAATTGAGCAAAGCTCGGCAGGAAGAGATTCAAAAAATTAACAAAGGGTATCCCAATGTCTCTATTCGATTCTATCGAGTCAATCGGCTTGTTGAGAGACGAAACTTCCTTCTCCCTCAAGGGTATTCCATAATGAGCATTTTACCACTTTGTTGTCCGGAGGTTTTTAAAAATTACGACAAAGTGCTTTACCTTGGGCATGATACGATTGCTCAAGCTGATGTGTCCAATCTATTTAACACCGATTTAGGTAGCCACTGGATCGGAGCTTGCCGCGATAATCTTCTCGCAGCCCGTCTCAATAGCGGTCGTGAGCAGATTGAATACTATACAGAACACATAGGCATCAATAATCCTTACAATGAATATATTAACGATGATGTTGTCCTTTGGAATGTACGCGCAATGCGTGAAGCCCGACAAGAGGCAAGAGGACTCCAACTAATAGAAGAGGAAGAGTTTAAAAAACCTCTATCAGATGCACTCAATAAGCTTTGTTATGGTCACGTGAAGATTCTTGAGGCAACATGGAATGTTTGCCCTCAATGGATTGATAGCAATTATCTTCCCGCAAATGAGTACTGGGATTGGAAAAATACCAGGCAAGACGCCAAAATTCTTTCTTATCGCGGCACTGTTTCGAAACCATGGAATAATCCGGGGGTGGAACTAGCTGATATTTGGTGGAAATATGCCAGACAAACGCCTGTATATGAAAAGATTTTAAATATCAATACCGTGGCGTGCATTGAAAAAACTCTAATGAAGGCTATTAACGCTCCTATTAATATCAAGGCGATGAGCCGAGACTACTTACAGATTATAGAGCAACAAAGGGGGAAAATTGACAACCGTGAACTAGTCAACCACATTATTGCTGAAACAAAGAAACACATGTTTTCCAGTCTGTCTATCATTCGCGAGGCTTTTCTACTTCATAAATATCGAAGAAGATTGATGATGACACGTTTGCGACTTTTCTTTTCGTGGGGCAAACGAAAACAGCGTTATTCCAGACGTAAAGATGAACTTACGTCCAAGATCAGTTTGATTACATCCTTTTTAAAAAACAAATAATATGATGATGAACCAATTCAAAGTACTGACCGCAGGTATTGACCTGAACTTATCGGACGGACCCCTTGAGGCTCTCCTGCTCGGATATTTTATTCCTCTTATTCCATGGATTGTCCTGGCTATTATTGCAATGTTGTTGGGAATTTTGTACTGGAGGAAAACATTTTTCCAAAAATTTTTCTTTCAAATATCCTTCTTCCAAATATCTAAAATCATCTTAAAAATTCTCCAGCCATTCTTCAAGAAGGATACGTATATTTTGTTAGATAATTTGTATGAAAAACATGCAGGTTGTGTAGATGCGTACTGTATATTTGAAGAAATGCAAAAGAGAGGCATTCGTTCATATTACGTTATTTGGAAAGAGAATTTAGCTTATAACAAGATTAAGGAATCGACCAACTTAAAAAACATCATAACAATAAAATACAGTGTTCGACATAACAGCGGCAGGAATTTCGAGTTTTGGTTCAAAGTTTTCCCTCACTTATTTCGAACCAAAGTTCTGTTGATTTCCTTTGCGTTATATAACCGCTCAGTTAATCGCGCCCTTTTTGAGAATAAATACATCACTTTTCATCAAGTGGGACACGCATGTACTTTTTTCAAGGTGTTCCCTCTTATAGGTCCATATTTCAGCCGCACCACTTATAATAGATATGCGTGTTGGAATAAAGCAGAGGCTGACCTATTCATGAAGTATGGGCAATGGGAGAAGAAGAATCTCCCTATAACCGGATGTTGCAGGTGTGATCAATTAAAGAGAATTCCACATGAGGAAAAAACCATTTTTATCATGTTTACATGGCGTACATCATTGGGACCATGGAATAAGACCAAATTTAAGACGCCCCTTACAAAGACAAAGTATTATACTGGAATTAAGAGCTTCATGCACGATAAAGATTTTTGCGATCTAATGAAAGATTTTCAACTCAAAGTCTTATATAGTTTCCATCATTCTTCATTAGACCAAACAGTTACTGTCCCAGACCACCAAGATTTGTGTGGTAATGGAGTTGAGATTGTTGATCCTACCGATATTGCATCCTATATTGCAACGTCAGACCTTCTTGTAACCGATTATTCATCTGTATTTTTTGACTTTTCTTTCCTTGGTATCCCTACCGTATTCTTTCGTCCCGATTTTGATGATAAAACTCTGATGGGTTATGATAGGAAAGATATGGCTCATTCGAAGGAGCTGGATAAGGAGCTCTTCAATGTATTCTACAAAAAGGAGGAGGCGATTGCGTGCATTCGCAAATACGTCGAGAATGATTTTATTCTGGAAGATGCTTACAAAAAGAAATTAGAGAAATTTTTCCCTGTACGAGAGAACATAACAGAGAAGTTTATCAAGTACCTGGAAGCATTATAACGATTCATGCAGAAAGATAAATATGGTAAAAGTATACATAGGAATGAGCGCGGATTTGCTGCATCCGGGGCATTTGAATATCATTAAACAGGCGCGGCAATATGCAGGTGATGGTGGGGAAGTCGTCGTGGGGCTGCTGACGGACCGTGCGATAGCCAGTTACAAGCGCTTGCCCTATATGAGTTACGAGCAGAGGCGTGTGGTGGTGGAGGCCGTGAAGGGAGTGAGTCGCGTGGTGGCGCAGGAGACGCTGGACTATGTGCCTAATCTGCTGCATGAAAAACCGGACTTCGTGCTGCACGGCGATGATTGGAAGACGGGAGTACAAGCACAGACGCGCCAGAGGATCGTAGAAGTGATGTCACAGTGGGGCGGGCAGGTCATCGATATACCGTACACGAAAGGAATATCCTCCACTCAGCTGAATAAGACGCTCAAAGAAATCGGCACTACGCCGGAGATCCGCGCGGGGCGGTTGCTGAGGTTACTGAACAGCAAGGATATCGTTCGAGTGATGGAGGCGCACAATGGGCTGAGCGGGATGATTGTGGAGCAGGTTCAAGTCAAGCAAGATGGGAAAACGGAGGAATTTGATGCGCTATGGATATCCTCCCTCACACAAGCCACGGCGAAGGCAAAGCCGGATAACGGGTTCCTGGATGCCTCCTCTCGCATCGAGGCGCTCAGTGAGATTCTGGACGTAACAACGAAACCCATCATCTACGATGGAGATAGCGGAGGACCGGCAGAACATTTCGTCTTCACCGTGCGGGAGCTGGAGCGACTGGGAGTATCAGCCGTCATTATTGAGGATAAGATAGGGCTCAAGAAAAACTCCCTCTTCGGCAACGAGGTGGAACAGCAGCAGGACAGTATCGAAAACTTCTGCCACAAGATTGCCTCCGGCAAAGCCAACCAAGTGACGCAGAACTTCATGATCATCGCGCGCATTGAGAGTCTCATTCTCGAACAGGGGATGGAAGACGCGATGAATCGCGCAAAGGCCTACTTGGAAGCCGGTGCGGATGGCATCATGATCCACTCGCGCTCCAAAGAGTTTACTGAAGTGCAGGAGTTTGCACGACGGTACAGAGAGCTGCCGAACCGCAAACCTCTCGTCGTTGTACCTACGAGCTACGCACAAGTGACGGAGGAAGAGCTTGCCTCCGCGGGGATTAACATGGTGATTTACGCCAACCAGCTTTTACGCGCAGCGTACCCGGCGATGGTGAAAGTGGCGCAAAGCATCCTCACGCATCACCGCGCGCAGGAAGCATCGCAAGAGTACTGCATGAGCATCAAAGAAATCATTAACCTGATACCGGGAGGACGCGTGCTTGAAAGCAAATGATTTTCTGGACATCCTGCTGAATGCAGGACTGGACTTCTTCGCAGGAGTGCCGGATTCCCTGCTTAAGGAGCTTTGCAGCTGCATCACCACGCGACTGAACAGCAAGCAGCACATCATCGCCGCCAATGAAGGGAATGCGCTCGCTCTGGCAACCGGGCATTACCTGGCTACCGGGCGACCGGGGGTTGTATATATGCAGAATAGCGGATTGGGAAACATTGTGAATCCCCTGCTCTCTCTCACGGATAAGGCTGTATACCGCATCCCGGCACTGCTCATCATCGGCTGGCGTGGCAAACCCGGCGTGCACGATGAACCGCAACACATCACGCAGGGGCGGCTCACTCTGCCGCTGCTGAAGACAATGGGGGTTGCTCACAGTGTGCTGGAGAGAAAGGAACAGGTGCGTGAGGCTTGCGAATACATGATGCTCCACGGGCAATCTTATGCCCTCGTAGTGCGCAAAGGCTCCTTCGAACCCTCCCAGAAGTTGCCTCCGCGCGAGGAGTTGTCGACGCTTCCTCGCGAGGAGGCAATCCGCGAAGTGTTGGGGCTTCTCGGTGAGCGCGATATCGTGGTGTCCACCACCGGCATGATTTCGCGGGAGGTGTATGAAAACCGCCGCACGCATGAGCGGGACTTTTTAACGGTGGGGAGCATGGGGCATGCCTCAAGCATTGCTTTGGGCATTGCACTGGCCCAGCCGCAGAGGAAGGTGGTGTGCCTGGACGGCGATGGTGCGGTGCTCATGCACTTGGGCGCACTCCCGGTGGTGGCTGCGCAGGCCGTGCCGAACCTGCGCCACATTGTGTTGAACAACGGCGCGCATGATTCCGTGGGCGGTCAGCCCACGGTGATGGGCGGTGTAGACTTGCCTGCTGCTGCACGCGCTCTCGCTTACAAAGAAGTTTTTCGTGTGGATAGCGTGGATGGCATCCGCGCAGTTTGGCAAGATTTTATGCAAGTGCAGGGAACGGCAATGCTCGAAATCCGTGTGCGACGCGGCGCACGCAAGGATTTAGGACGTCCCAAGGAGAGTCCCCAGGAAAACAAACAAGCCTTCATGAAGTATGTCCAATCATAAATACTACGGGAGGGGAAGCATCGAAATGCTGTGTAAGGAATTGCAGGAAGGGGAGCATGTACTCCTCTTTGCCACCTTGAACATGCTGGAACGCTTCCCCTCCGTAGAGAATGCTTTGCACCCACACGTCAATGTCAGACTCTACCCGCATATCGAACCGAACCCGCGGTATGAAGGTGTGATGAACGCTTGCGGTGAATTAGAAGGGCACGGCTACGACCACATCATTGCTTGGGGAGGCGGCAGTGTGATTGACTTCGCCAAAGCTTTCCGATACTACGGCAAGCGCAGCGCTCCGCTCATCGCCATCCCCACCACCGCCGGTACCGGGAGTGAGGCCACCCAATTTGCCGTAATCTACAAGGACGGAGTGAAGCAATCCATCGACGAACCGAGTCTGTTGCCTGAATGTGTGATCCTTGATAGCCAATTCTGCGAAAATGCTCCTCGACACCTGAAAGCCTGCTGCGCCATGGATGCGTATTGTCAAGCGATTGAATCTTACTGGGCACGCCGAGCCACGCAAGAAAGCCGTGACTACTCCCTTAAGGCACTTAATCTCTGCCGTGAGTGTTTGGTCCAAGCCGTGAACAGTAACGACCCGGACGCCAACGAGAAAATGCTTACTGCAGCGCATCTTGCCGGAATGGCCATCAACATCTCGCGCACTACTGCCGCCCATGCTCTTTCCTACAAAATCACTTCTGATTACGGCATCTCCCATGGTCATGCCGTAGCTCTCTGCATGACCAACCTTTTCCCCATGAACTTGTGTTGCCTTGATGATCCCGGCCCACTTCTCACAGCCTTGGGTGTGGCTTCGGATGGCTTCCCGGAACACTTTCGGCAACTTCTGCAGCAAATTGGTTTGGAAACCAACCTGCAATCACTCGGCATTACCTCCGCCACCGCCATCGTCGATGCCGTCAACCTCCAGCGCCTCGCCAACAACCCTCGTCCTCTTTCCCGCACAGACTTGCTTCGTATTTTGGATGTCTGACAAAGTGTAATGAACAGAAAATAAATAGTATTCTTCTCACAAGAATAAGGATTCAAGGGCCGCCTAATTTTCTCCCGTACGGACATGATACAGACAAAGGAAAAAGGAGCACCAAGCACTCGAGTCGCACGAAAGTCTCTCCAAAAAGTGAGTTCTCAGTGCAAAAAAGTGGCGGTACTCTTTGCCGTGAACAACTGGTATGCGCCGTACTTGGGAGTAGCTCTGGCTAGCTTGGTGGAGTGTGCGGGAAAGCACGAATATGAACTGATCGTGTTGTACCACGACTTAAGCAAACGAAACCGGGAGTTGCTGGAACGCATCGTCGACCAGTTTGGACGTAAATCTGCAGGAAGCTTTCATTTGAGGTTCATGGAAATGCCCATCAGCATGGCTGATTACGATTTCGCTCCGGGGTATAAACCTCTCTCTGCCGAATGTTGGTATCGCCTCTTTGCTCCAAGCCTTTTCCCGGAATACGATAAGATCCTCTGGCTGGATGCCGATATTTTGGTGCGCGATGATGTAGCTAAACTGTACGCCACAAGCATAGGGGACAACTGGATTGCGGCGTGCCGCTGGGATTACGGCATCATCGGCATTTTGGAGCGTGAAAGACGGCAAAAGCAGCCCAAGCTGGGCCCCTATTTTACCAAAGTGTTGGGAGTCAAACGGCCGAAGGAAAATTACGTCAATTCGGGGGTGATGCTGCTCAACCTGCGGGCGATGCGTAAACATGGGGTACAGGAAAAACTGCTGCAGGCGGCACAGAACCCATCCATGCACTTTCATGACCAATGCGCCATTAACATGGTATGCCAGGAGCATATTTATTACATCGATTCGGAGTGGAACGGGTTAGTGTCGTACAATCCGGATCACTTACCGCTCAAGTACCGCAAGAAAGCTTTGGCGGACAAGAAAAACCGCAAGATCATCCATTGGGCAGGAGGGGCCAAGCCGTGGCAAAAGCCGGATCATGAAGGTGCGGTCGAGTGGTGGGACGTGGCACGGCGCACTCTCTACTATGAGCATATCCTCTATACCAACATCTGCGCCATTTTGCGAGGCGAGGTGAACAAGAAAATCTCCGAACAGGCAAACAGGCTAACAAATTTTGGAAAGTCGCTGATTGACCTTGGAACAGCTCTGACCGGCCAGCCACAACCGAAACAGTAGCTGCTTTCCAGCAGAAGAAGTAGGGCGTTACCATCCGGGAGGATAAAAAAACTGAAGAATAAGACGGAAAAGAATTGACGGAGTGAGGAATGCGTGATAGCCCCACTCGGCACGCTTAGGCCATAACATCACTCTCCGTTGTAAAACATGGGGCAATGGTGCGGCATAAGCAATACATCAAGCGAATTACAGCATGATTTCGTATATCGTAAGATATTGAATATTATATCTCAGTGAAATCACACTTTCGAATTTGCGTTGAATTTGACGTAAATTTGATGCAAAATTCGACTTTTTCAACGAGGTTTTATTTTAGCGACCGCAGTGATGGCATGTCGGGTTGTGCAGTCTTTATATCGCCGCGAGGCCGACATCCGCGTTGTCTTCACTCGGCACGCTTAGTCCATAACATCACTCTCCGTTGTAAAACATGGAGCCATGGTGCGGCATAGGTAATACATCGAGAGAATTACAGCATGATTTCGTATATCGTAATATATTGAATATTATATCTCAGCGAAAACACCCTTTCGAATTTGCGTTGAATTTGACGTAAATTTGATGCAAAATTCAACTTTTTCAACGAGGTTTTATTTTGAATGGATGTAACCTCTCGCCTGTTTCTCCAGAACAGACATACCAATTTTCAGAGCATCCATGTATAAATCTGCTGCGATGTGATTTTCGCGAGAGAGGTGATAACGCGTGCCTTTTGCAGTACCGATTTTCTCGATTTACCGGGATTGCCGCCGCCTGCCTCTTTATCATTAATTTCTGATTAGTCCAATGAAAGCCTGTTTTGACTCAGTCCCTCAGCAAAGCCTTGCAAATGCCCACTAAAATGCTATGCTGTTGGGTGACCGTTCATTTTGAGGCATCGGGCTTCGGTGACGTTTTCTTTTGAGACATTACGGTGATGAAACCCTTTCAAAGTTTCGGTAAACAAGATGAGATCATCCTCAACGGAGGGTGTTGTGAGCTGAATATCAACAAACCCGATGAAAATTAAAATATACCTGAGCTACCACGACCGCCACCAGTTGCTCGAAAGCGACATCCTGACGCCCATACAGACGGGCTGCGCAACGGCAGAGGAACTGTATGAGAAAATGTTGCGTGACAACACGGGGGAGAACATCTCTGCGGAGAACGACAAGTACTGCGAGTTGACAGCACAGTATTGGGCGTGGAAAAATTACGAGGCAGAGGGAAATCCGGAGTATGTGGGATTCATGCATTACCGCCGACACTTCATGTTCGACGATTGGGAGAGAAATCCTGAAGGGGTCTGGCTTCCCGGCGGACACATCTACTTTGTCCCCTGCATCACGCCGGCGTATAGAAATCACCTGGCGGACGAACAAATATTGCAACGCATTGAAGGACAGGATTGCATCGTACTCAAACCGTACGACGTGCAAAACCTGGGACGTCAAACTGTGCGAGAACAGTACACATGCCTTGCCGGGCAGCAGGGCGAATGGTTTGACATGCTGCTGGAAGCGGTGCGACGGCTCTACCCGGACTATGCTGCAGCGGCGGACAAGCTTGAGCAAGGCAGCGTACAGTACTTGTGCAACATGTTTATCATGCGACGAAAACTATTTTTTGAGTATAGTGAGTTTTGTTTCCGACTTCTTGCTGAGGTGGACAAACAGGTGGACAGCACACGCTTGAGGCCTGCTGCAAAACGCTTTCTGGGGTATCTTGGGGAATTCTGCCTGTCGCTGTATTTGTTCCATGCACAGCAGAAAGGAACCATCAAGATTCTTGAACTCAATGGATCATATCTCCTTTCTGATGAAAAAATTGAGCCGACTCCCGGTAAGTTTCTCCTCTACCGCTTTCTGAGCAAAATCACCTTTGGCAGACGCCGCCGCTACTACAAAGCCAGGAAGAAGCAAATTGACCAGCTGCTGCGATTGGAAAAACTCTCCGGGCATGCATAAGGGCTGCCTTCGAAACAAGTAGATTTCGAAATCTCCCCTCACAAGATTGTACATCCCGAACCGTTGGAAAGTTATCTTGCAGACGGTGCGAGAAAGGGTGTAGGATGATGGACGCTATGGAGTCCTACACATCCGAAACAAGGTTGGAGGAAGGAATGCGCTGCTGCACCACGATGCGACGTCAGGATGCCTGCGCTTTCTGCACCGACGTGCCCGCCGCCCTGGGCGGCAAAGGTGAGAAAGCCACACCCGGCGAAATGCTTGCCGCCACAGTTGCTTCCTGCATGCTCAGCATGCTCGCCTTTACCGGCAATCGACGTAGCCTTGATACTCGCGGTATGAGTATCTGCGCTCGCTGCGACGAAGGTCCGCAGGGCATCGGCAGTCTGCATTTTCTCATCACTGTTCCCCGGTCAATGAATGACGAACAGAAACGCCTTTTGGAGCACGCTGCGCTGCACTGCCCTGTCGGTCAGGCTATTCGCGACGATATTCCCCGGAAAATTATCTGGCATTGGGCGGAGAGTGAAACCGGTGCGTAAGCATCGGATCTGCACGCACACGAACCACAGATTTCAAAAGTTCGCTGCCATCCCTTGCAACCGACATTGAGAATCGCACTCAAAATCCCAACAGGCAAGCGAGGGTAAAAAAAGTGGGAGAGGGGACGCCGCCGGGGCGGAGGATTTCCGCCTCGGCAGAGGCCTGCTGCACAAGACGAGGCGATGGATTCACCAGGACCGCACGTGAACATATGGAGAGCAGCGGCAGATCCGCCGTGCTGTCAGTATAAACAAGATCGGCACGAAGGATACCGGCAGAAGCAAGGCGCTGCAATTTCACAGCCCCGCGGTTGTTTCCGGGCGCTTCAATGCGCGGAAAAAGCGGCACGCGCCCGCTCGCAAGCAGCAGCGGCGTAGCAATAACATGCCGAATGCCCAGTAGTTTCCCGAAAGGGCGAGTCCACCATTCCGGAGACGCCGAACAGAGAACCACCTCATCTCCAACAGCCAGATGCCCCTCCAAACGCTGCCGCAGCTCAGGAAAAACAGAGGGGAGCAGCTCCTGCTCTACGAAGGCACGGCACTCGGATTGCAACTCCTCCCCGGACAATCCCCAGGCGAAGGAGAAAAAGGCACGCTTTGCCGTCTGCAAACGCGCAACGCGCAACGCTGCCAGCAGAACCACAGGTAAAAACAACAGCAAATATGCGCGCCGCCACCATCCGCAACGACGTAATACCCACCGTGCAAAACGCAACTGAGAATCGCCCGCAAAGAGCGTGCCATCCATGTCAAAAACGACCTTCATCTCTCCGTCTCTTGAGGTAGAGGTACCGCCAGATGGACATCACAATAGCGGAAAAGATGATACCCCCTAAGTGCCCTGCCTCACCGCCGGCGTTGTGACCATTGACTGACACCACGAGGATTGCAAAGGCGAGAGTTGCCAGAGCAAAGGTGCGCATCGTCATTCTGACAGGCGGGAAAACGAGCTGCACCATGCTGTGCGGGTAGAGGAACGCCACAGCAATAAGCACACCGTAAATCGCCGCACTGGCGCCAACCATCGGCACAAGTTGCCAGAACTGCAGCTCAGTGTGACCGGTGTAATCAGCCATAATTTGAACGAGTTGAAGTTGCGCAACAGAATCCACCTGCGAGAAGAAACCCATCTGGGCCAGCAGGGAGGAGAAGAGAGCGCCCGCCACGCCGCAACTCAAATAGAAAAGCAGGAAGCGACGAGCCCCCATCACGCTCTCCACAGCAGGGCCGAAGAAATAGAGCGCCCACATGTTGAAAACAAGGTGAAGCACGCCGGCATGCAGAAACTGGTATGTGATGAGCCGCCACAATTCGCCATCCATAAAGCACGTCATCCACGAATACGACCCCCTTACCATGAGGAGAGGTTCCGGCTCCCCTGCGGCAGGAAATTCTACGTTGAACACTGCCGGCACTTGCAGGATACCACCGAGAAGGAACACGATAACATTCGAAAGCAAGAGCGATGTCGTCATGCTCACCTGGTTGCGAAATAAACTGCTCATGGAAATAGGGATGGTTGATAGAAAAGATCCGTTCAAGAATCCGATGGATGAGGAAGACGTTCGCTGAGGCGTTGAATCTCCTCGTACGTAAGCTGGTGCTCCATGAGGCACGCTGTCTCATTCGCCCGCTCACGACTCAACCCCGCTACCTCGCGCATAAAGCGCCTCAGGATACTGTGCGCCTGAATCACTTTCTCGGCATACTCCTCCCCGCGCGGAGTGAGTTCGATGGGCGTGTACTGCCTGTACTGCACAAAACCCTGTTCCGCGAGGCGTCGTACGGCAACGGTAACGCTGGGCTTCTTCACCCCGAGGCGCAGGGCGATATCCTGCACCCGAGCAGCCCCCTTCTCACGGCAGAGATGCCCGATGCATTCCAAATAATCCTCTGCACTTCGGGAGAGGCGAATAAAGTCCTGTTTCATGGTGTCGAGTCGAGAGTTGTCACGCATTCCAGATGCTTGGTTTGAGGAAATAGATCGAAAGGCTGCACGGCAGTCACGCTATAGCCCGCTTCTCGGAACGCTACGAGATCGCGCACTTGAGTGGCGGGATTGCAGGAGACATACACAACACGTGACGGATTGAAAGCAAACAGCTGGTCGAGAAACACCCTGTCGCAGCCCTTGCGCGGAGGATCTATGACCACCGCCGTCTCAGCCGGAGGAAAATCCACCCGGGAAAAGATAGCTTCTGCACTCGCCGCAAGGAAGCGGGCGTTACCAATGCCATTGGACTCCGCGTTGGCCCGCGCCCAATCCGCACCTGTCTCACTCACTTCTACCCCCACAACCTGCTCAAACCGCGAGGCAAGGCAGAGCGAAAAGAGTCCGCTACCGCAATAGGCATCCACCAAAAAACGCGCTCCGGAGCCGCAAGCCTGCTGTGCTACGTACTCTGTGAACGCCGGAAGAATGTAAGGATTGTTCTGGAAGAAATCCCCCGCGAGGAAGCGGAAAGTAATGTTTCCCACCTGTTGACAGCAGACTGCACGGGGATTGGTAAGCACTGAGTCTTCGCTCACGCGCAGTAAAAGAGTCGCCCCACGCCTGTACTCTGAGGCTGAATCCTGCACTTGCCGCCGGAGCACAGGCAAAAGTGCATTGATGGGATCCATGGCAATGGGACAGCACGAAATATCGCAGAGTTCGCTGCGACTGCCGGCACGCAAAAAGCCAATGCTACCTATCTTTGCGTCGCGTGGCTTATTGAAATGTGGGGTAATTTTGGAGCGGTAAGCATACACCTGGGGAGTGGAGACAGGCTCATTCACAGGCTCCTCGATGCCCGCTTGCAAACGTAAAAGGTCCACAACCTGCCTCCGTTTCCATGCCAGCTGCTCCTCGTAGCGCACATGCTGGTAACAGCATCCCCCGCAAATTCCATATACCGGGCAAACCGGCTGCACACGGTTCGGACTTGCCTCCAGGACCTCCACAAGATCCGCCCGCGAACAATTTTTATCATTGCGGTAGATGCGCGCACGCACGCGCTCACCCGGCAACGTAAACGGCACAAACACCACCCAACCACCGACGCGCCCTACACCCTCGCCCCCGTTAGATAGCGCATCAATGTGCAATTCCACCTCGTCGTGGTATGCGAAGGGTTGAGGCACAAAGTGACGGGGCAGTTTTTCCATAATGTTGAAAGTGGCAGTCGGTAGCAGGAAGAGACAAAGGAAGAGAGCTCTCAACTATTGTATAATTTTCCGTCTATGTCCATGGGCAAGAGCTTCGGCAATCCAGGAGAACGCAAGCCGCGCTGCTCTGCGGGGTCCAGCATGGATCCGCGATCCTGCTCAACAGACTCCTCCCTCTTCTCAAAATGCTCCCGCGTGCGTGTCTGACCTGGTGGAAGAACAGGCAGTGTCTGCTCCATCGGCCCCCCTTTCTCAACATGAGGCGCATTGTCTTCGCGCATTTCCGCCAGCAACTTTCCCGCTTCCTCTCTCTGAGCCTCAGTTGGCACGATGCTATTCGCGCTCTGCTCGTCATCTCCAGGAGAATTTTGAGCTATATTTTCCTTAATATCAACAGATTCCTTATTTGTTGACTGACTGGAGTGGACTGACGACGCGTCCTTCCGTTGAGGCACGAGATGGGACTGCACCCACGAACACGAACTCACGGACACTACCATCAATGTAAGCATTGCAATCGCAAATCCACCCCTCATGCCATCATCCTACCACACCCCTTCCCTCTTGGCAAGCCCTGCGCTCACCCTTGACATTTTGGCGGGCAAGAGTAGGATAGAAGCATGCAACTCAATATGCGCATTCTTGAAGAAAAGGGGCTGAAACTTCTCCCTGCTCCGACACCGGTGGGATCCTATGTGCAATGCATTCGCACAGGCAACTTGCTGCATCTCTCTGGCGGCATCTCGGTGAATGGGGAAAGTTCTTTCTATGGAAAGCTCGGTCGCGATCTTGCTGTGGAAGAAGGACAAAAAGCTGCCGAGGCTGCTATCCTCAACCGCCTCGCCGTCATTCAAGCCGAGCTTGGTAGCTTCGAACCTGTCACCCGTATTGTTGCGGTAAACGGCTTTGTAAACTGCACACCGGAGTTCACCGACCAGGCGAAGGTACTCAATGGGGCTTCGGACCTCCTTGTGGAGCTCTTCGGACAGGAGGCAGCGCATTCTCGCTCAGCAGTCGGGGTGGCGAGTCTTCCCCTCGGCGTAGCTGTCGAGATCAATATGATCGTTGAGTTTGACCCGTCTCGCCTCTGATTTCTCCGCTATGGCCACCATCGTTCTTGGGATCTGCGGCTCCATTGCCGCCTACAAGGCAGCGGACGTCGCGTCCTCCCTGGTGAAAGGAGGACACGAAGTGCACTGCGTTTGCACACCGGCAGCGCTGAAGTTTGTGACGCCCCTGGCATTGCACACACTTTCGCGCAACCCGGTCATTTGCACCATGGATGATGAGACGGCAGACTGGATGCCGACACACATCACGCTGGCACAGAAGGCAGATGTACTGGCAATCGTACCGGCAACGGCAAACACCATAGCTTGCATGGCTCGCGGTCTTGCGCCGAATGTACTCACGAGCCTCTACCTTGCCACGCGCGCTAAAGTACTCCTCTTCCCTGCAATGAACACTCTGATGTGGGAGCACAAGGCTACGCAAGAAAATGTGCAAATCCTCCTTAAGCGCGGGCACGATATCATTGGTCCTGCGGAGGACGGCGCCCTAGCATGCGGCTCCACCGGCAAGGGACGCCTTGTACCGGTGGAGCAGATCACGAACGCGATTCTTGATCGTCTTTAATCTTTGGTGCCGGCAACAGCGTGGTGGAATCTCGCCGCAGGAATTACCTTGCGATCGTTCCCATCGGGCGTGCACCACTCGAGCTTCATCTTGCCGGGGGCAGTCGCTCCCTGCACTACGGTAATTGTCACCTCATGCAATCCTTTCTCCAGAGGAATGCCTTTCTTTCCGGTCTTATCCTCCAAACGCTCCACCGTGTTCGCTGCAGAGGAAACATCTGCCGTCGCGCCCGGTTTGTAGTTCATGTCTGCATCGATGAGCTGGAAGTTGTGCATCTTGACGTAAGCCCTGGTACCAGGTACATCGCTGAGGGTAAGATAAAAATGCCAGTCACGGTGTTCTTTCGGAACATTGATGTATCCTTTGAACTCTGTCACGCTACCGGCGGGAAGCTCCACCTCATTCGGATCTGCCACCACACTGGACTTGGCAGAAGCTGCACCGGGCAAGGTATCAAACACCGGTACCCATGGACAATCCGTTTTCACAGTGCGCATCGCCAGCCCTGACTCTATCTTGCCGGAGGGTTTGTTGGACGGCACAAGCAGTGAGTCATAGAAGCGTACGCCACTGCACGAATTGTTGCGTCGCCCGGCTTTCGGATCACGCGCATAATCGTAGGCCCGTCGATTCCAGAGTACGCTCTTCTTGAGCTGGGGCTGCAGTGAAGCATAACGGCTCGCGATATTATTTGCCTCATGTGTATCAGCAAGCACATCGTAGATCTCAAAATCCTCTTCCCCGGTTTTCATACCGGTGCGAATAGCCTTCAACCAGCGAGGATTCCCCCTTTTGCTGCCGGGGGCTGCGAAGAAGATCACCTGTTGCTCACCACGCGGGCGGTTGACCTTATTCTCTGCAAAATCCGGATATTTCGGCACTTGGCCGCCGTATGAATACTCGGAATACACCACCCCTTTCTGCTGCTTATCCTCCTCACCGCGCAAGGTAGGCATCAGCGACACGCCATCACAGCGCATCGGCACAGGAACCCCCGCTAAATCAGCAAAAGTCGCCATCCAGTCATGGAACTGACCGGGACGAGCGCTCACGAAACCCTGCTTGATAAGCCCAGGAGCCCACACCAGAGCAGGCACACGCAGTCCTCCCTCCAGAGCATCGCGCTTGATGCCATCCAGAGGTCCGTAACTGCGGAAAAAGGACGGATCCTGTCCCGGGGCAGGATGATCCGCCATACCCCGTACAGACCCACCTTCATCATGAGGACCATTATCACTCAAGAACACAAGGAATGTATTCTGATCAAGCTTGAGATCGCGCACCAACTGCATGATATCACCCACGGCA
Organism: uncultured Akkermansia sp.; assembly: GCA_947601655.1. Lineage (GTDB taxonomy): Bacteria > Verrucomicrobiota > Verrucomicrobiia > Verrucomicrobiales > Akkermansiaceae > Akkermansia. Next base: position 7,382 of record CANQGG010000002.1, on the reverse strand, counting down.
TCGTCGATACGCGTAACCATGGTGGCATGGCGACGAGCAGCCAGGAGCTTGTGCTCTGGTACGAGCTTTTTCTTCTGCCCCGTTGGCTTGACATAGCGTTCCACCGCGTAGTCCACCCATGCTCCGCGATATTCTGGGTTAATGAAGGAATCCCAATCCCCCGTAGCCGTGTTAATCATGTGCCCGGGCTCCCCAATCCACTGCACACCGCCTTCCAAACCTCCTTTCTCCGGATAAGGAACGGAGGGAACCGCCAGGCGCGCATGCGGGGCAATGAGCGTGAGCGCTAGGAAAAAAGGCTTATCCGGCGCAGTATTGTGCGTATCCACGATCCACTTCTTAGCTCGCGCGGTAAAAAGATCCGTGCTGTAACAGTTATCCAGCTTATCGGTAATAACTTTATCGCCATCCCAAACGGCGTTCACATGCGTGTCGGGGTCAACTGCAGGATCCTCTTTCGGGTAGTGACGGTGACCGGCAATATGGTTGTTATACCCAAAGAAGTAATCAAAACCACGGGCTGTAGGCCAGGCCCCGCATGTCGTCGGAGTACCGCCGCTCTCTGCCCCGCCGCCGATGCCCCACTTGCCGATGAGCGCCGTGGCATAGCCTGCCTGCTTGAGCACACTGGCAAGAGTGTGGCTGTTTTCCAGCGCGGCATCAAAGCTGTTGTTGCGAACCACCTCAGCATGCCCCTGGTGCACGCCACCGAACAGGGAAGCTCGCGCCGGAGCACACACGGGAGCGCTCGTGTAGTGGCGGGTGAGTCGCACCCCCTCATCCGCCAGTCTCTTGAGCTGCGGAGTCATGATGACCGGTACTTTTCCCTTTTCTTCGTCCGCCTGATTAAAGCTCAGATCGCCCCATCCCATATCATCCACGAGGATCATGATAATGTTGGGCTTTTCCGCAGCCTGCAAGCAACCGGCCGCAGCTACCAGCATAGAGAATACAAGCCTGTGCAGTTTCATATCGTCGCCTTTCTACCACATAAATACCCGGGAGGCAAGTAAAAAATGGCATTGCGAAAAGAAACTGGACTTGATTTTTTTACGATTTGTGGTAGAGTGCGTGCCGACATGGCAACACCCATTTTACCCGCTGAACTTGCAGAACTCGCCGCTCCACTCGCAGCAGCATTCGCCAGTCATCAACGTGTTGTATCTGCAAAAGCCCGCATCGGTCTCTTCTACCAAAACCCAGCCGCTACTGAGCTTTTCCGCAAAGTAAGTGACTTTGGAGAACAATTGCACGCCAAAAGTGAGGCTGGCATGAAGCCTACCGAACAGGAATTTGCACAATTTGACGAACTGCGGCGCGATGTTATCAATAACCCTCTCTGCAAGGGATTCCTGGAAGCGAGGGAGGAGCTCGACTCCATGCTGCGCGCCGTGAATCAATACCTCTTCCTCGCCATCGAAAAGGGAGAGGCACCCACGGCGGAGGAAGTGGAAAAATCTCTCACGCAACGGATGAGCGCCTGCTCCTGCGGGGGAAACTGCTCCGGCGAATGCGACGGGAATTGTGACGGTTCATGCCACGAGAAAGAGAAACACTGTAAGCGGCAAGATTGATTTCTTCCTTCTTCCGCATTCCTGATTATTCTCTGATGTTCACCTTCCTCCGGACGCGTCTCTGTTTCGTTCTACTAGTTTCGCTGTCGGTGGCCGGGCTGGCTGCGGTACGCATCGGCACTTCGTGGGTACGGGACATTCCGCCGCATGGGGAAGGATTAGTACCTGCGGCTGTTCTCATCGCCGTCGCGGCGAGTTGCGCGTTATTACTGATTACAGGAGTCCTGATCGCCCGAAAGAAGGGCTCTTCGGTCCTGCCGGAAGCAGGCAGGCTGTGGAGCATCATCCTGCTGAGCGCTCTGTGCGCGATAAGCTGCAGCATGCTGCCGAGGTACGAAATGAGTGCGCTGCCTCTCCTCATTCTGCTCAATGCCGGAGCTTTTTGCCTGCTGTGGGCCATTTCGCGCACTTTTTCCCTGCTCTTCTGGTGGATTTTTGTTTCTCTGGAACTTGCACAGATCGCCGGCTACACCCAGTACGGTTCGCGTATCAACTCTCTCGTCATCGCCGAAACAATTGAGGCGTCGCAGGAAGAAATCTCTGGCTACCTGAGTACCATCAATCTGGTGATTGCCCTGAGTTCGCTTCTCGGAGCAGCGATTCTCTGCTGGCTGCTGGCTTGGGTAATGAAGCATTGCAAAGACAGACTTCCTCTTTTGAACGCAGGATTTTTTTTCATGCTGCTCGCAGGGCTTCTCGGGCTTGCCATACCGTCATCTCAACGCCATGCTCGCCACTTCTGGCCATACTTTGAAGCTTATTCGCTCATCCATGCTTGCACCGAAGCCGTCTTTCACAACCAGGCAACCATCCGTCAGGTAGAAGGTCTGCATTCTCCGACGGAACAACCTTCCTCTCTCCACACCCTTCATGGGGGAGAGGGTGTGGTAGTTATTGTGCATATTGGCGAAAGTGTACGGGCAGACCGCATGAGCATAAATGGCTACGAACGCGACACTACCCCATGGTTGCGCCAATGCCCAAGACTCATCAATTTCCCGCGTTGCGTCTCCGCTGCCTGCGACACCTGCCAGGCTCAAATCGCAATTCTGACCGATGCTCGACGCGACATTTACGAAAAGGATCCGGCACTGAGGCCCCACACAGGCTCAGTATTGGATCTGTTCGCCGCCCATGGGTTCCGCGTTTTTGCTTTCTTTGGTAAACGCAATGCGACCCACCTGAAATATGACCTTGTAGTACGTCTGCTCACTCGCTGCGCCGAGCAAAAAATTCACGCTCCGGGAAGCCCCTGGACTTCTGTTCCGCAAATGGCGGACATTTTGCGGTCTCTGCCGAAAAAACAAAATACAATCTTCTTCATCAACAATGAAGGGAGCCACACTCCCTTTTACCACTACAACCACGAAAACCCTCCTTTTCACCCTGCAGGCACGAGCTTCGAAACCCCTTCCTCCCACGCTGAGGAAGTGAACAACGCCTACGACAGCACCGTCCACTACACAGACGAGTTCGTACGCCGCGTCACTTCCCTGTTCCACGGTCGCCCCTGGCTTTACCTCTACATCAGCGACCATGGCGAGTACCTCGGGCACGATGGCATTTGGGGACGTGCTGCCCTGGGGGAGAGCGGGCGCAGTTACCTGAGCACCACCGGCTGCTATGTGGGGGCTTTTATCCTTTCCTCTCCGGAGCTGGAAGCGCTGCATCCCCATTTTGCCAGCTCTCTTCGCGCACTGCAGAGACACGCCAACATGCTGATCGCACAGGAGCACTTTTTCCACACCCTCCTCGGCTTCTTCGACTTGCGCACACCGTGGTACAACCCGGCACTTGATCTTACCGCCCCTTCCCCGCAATCCTACACCGGCCCGCACCCGGAGGGGGAAGACGGACAGGAAGCAGCACACTAATCCTCATGCTTCGCCAAAATCCGCACGAATGACACTGAGGAGGGCCAGCGTACGCTCCCAATTTTCCGGGTGATCGTCTGTCTCCGGAAAAAGCTTATCGGACGGGATACGCGCGTAGCGCTCCCGCGCTTTCGGATGAGTAAGCTCCCTGAATCCCACAGAAAAAATAGCGCCGAGTTCGAGGAAAGAGCGCGCGAGTTCATGCGATCCATTCCATGCGTGCAGCAGTACCTTCGGCAAAGTGCCGTTGCGCACACGCTGCCTGAGGACATCCAACAGCTCCGCCCACGCATGAGATCCGTGCAGATGCGCCATACGCTCATGTCGAAACGCTGCCCCCAGCTGCACCTGTAAGAGTACGCGCTGTTGTGGAAGGGTAGCAGCATGCGCAGCAGTGGCATCCAGTCCGGTTTCACCCACCCCAGCCTCAGGATAACGGGAAAGCCATTCATCAAGTTCAAAGGCAAGTGCAGCAGGATCCACCCCTTCTGCATGCCACGGATGAATTCCAAAGCAAGGAATCATCCCCTCTGCCTGCGCCACGCGCTCCCAATCCGACCGAGTAACGGAGCAGAGATAACCACCATGAGGTCCTGGCGTGTGTGTATGATAATCCTGCATGATACCCGGTGCGGCACTTCCCTCATAGTTTTCCATTGAGAAAGAAGCTGTAATAGTTGGACTCCTCTTTCTTACCTCCGTAGCCGATGATGATGTGGTCCATAAGCGGAATATGCAGTACTTCTCCCGCTTTCGCGATCTGCTCTGTCATCTCCTCGTCATACAGGCTTGGCTGAGGGCTGCCACTCGGGTGATTATGCACAAGTACGATGCGACACGCCCCGTAATTGATCGCATCCCGGAAAACATCCCGCGGATGCACCAATACCCGCGTCAGAGTGCCTACCACAACATCCGTTGTTTTGATCAATTCATTACGGGAGTTGAGATTTAAGGCAAACACGTGCTCCTGCCTCTCTGAACGCAAAACATCAATCATGTACTCATACACGTGGCGAGGGAGCGACATATCCGGTCGCTTCAACGAATCTCTCGCTGCACGTTTTCCAAGCTCAAAAACGGCCGCCAACGTACAGGCTTTTGCCAGTCCAATCCCTTTGACAAGACGACGTATCTCATCTACCTCCATATCCACCAGCTTTCCCAGAGAAAAATCGACTTTTTCCAGCATGTTGCGGGCAAGATCCATTACGTTGCACCCTTGCATTCCGGTACGCAGGAAGATGGCAATAAGCTCTTCATTCGTAAGGCTTCCGCGCCCAAGACGCTGCAACTTCTCACGCGGCATCTCTTCCTGCGGCATAACTTCTCGCAGTGTCGCGTGCTTTCCTGCAGCTGATTCCTCCTGTATCATCGATGATTGAGGCCGCACATTCGTTACGGTTGATGATTCCCCGCTCAGTGCAGGTCCACCATATCACGCACGATATAGACTGCCTCGCGCAAAACAGGATCCAGCCCGGACGGGTAATCCAGCGAGTCCTCGAGATCATCCTCCGGATCCTTCGCCTCACGCATAAAACTCTCCTTGTCTTTTTTACTGGCGTGCGGAAGTTCAGCAGCATGTACATCGTCGAGATTAAGGCGATAGACAGTCATGTGCTTCTTATCCTCCTGGCCCATAATCTCGTAACGCTTCTTCCTATCCTCATCGCTCTTCTTCTTGAAGTTGCGCAACTCATCAATCTGCGCCTGGCGGGTCTGCTTATTCAGAGAAATGGAATTTTCCTTTTGCAACCGCTCACGGTAATTCGCATACCACACATTGTTTTGCAGATCACTGTCCTTTGCCACTCGAGCGGTGCTGCGTTTCCGGAGTTCTGAAAGCATAGAACCGATGCGCGGACTCTGCACATATCCCCCCGCGGGAGCAATGGCATCATAGGGCATCGCATGATCCATCTCTGACTCCCCAATCTGCAGAGAAGAAGTCACCGTTGGCAACTCAATATCGCTACTCACACCTTTCAGCTGCGTGGAAGCGCCATTGATACGATAAAACTTCTGTACGGTAACCTTGATAAGCCCGCAGTCTTCCCACGAAAGCGAGAGAGGCATGAAATCTCCCAAATTACGAGGCACCTGCACCGTCCCCTTCCCAAAGGTAGTCGAGTCCCCCACAATCACAGCACGACCATAATCCTTCATGGCCCCGGCAAAAATCTCAGATGCTGAGGCGCTTCCCTTGCTCGTGAGCACCACCATCTCACCTCGGAAAAGTGGCTGGCAGCTCGCCGTGAGTTTTTCCACATTGCCTCGGGCATCCTTCACCTGCACCACTGGTCCATATCCGGCAAAAAAGCCCACCATCTTGCGTACTTCTTCAAGAGAGCCACCGCCATTAGTTCGGAGATCTACAACAAGTCCCTGAACCTTCTCTTGATCCATACGTGTGAGCAACTTACGCACATCTGCCGCACACTGCACATTTCCGGCATCCATGTCTACATAGAAGGAAGGGAGCGTCAGAATTCCAAGTCGGTAGTTACGCTCCTTTCCATCCGGACCATCTTCATGCAAGTCGATAACACGGGCGCTGGCAAGCGATTCTGCCATAGGTACCTCATCCCGAACAATAGAAATGACCCGTTCGTCGCCGCTCTCCGCACTCTGCACACGAAGCCTCACTGGCACAGACTTCTGCCCACGGATGAGGTTGACAACCTTGTCGATGCTCATGTAGAGAATATCTGTCCAGTGTCCATCTCCCTTAGTATCCACAGCGACGATGTGATCGCCAAGCTTAAGCTGTCCATTTTTATCTGCAGGACCACCCTTCACAATACCTTCAATGCGTGTCGAGCCATCGTCATCCTCTTTCAACTGTGCACCGATACCCACAAGCGAAGCCTTGATCATATCCTTGAACTGCTTTTCCTCTCGGGCTCCCATAAAGTCACTGTGAGGGTCGTATACATGCGCCACAGCGTTGAGCAGATGCGACACCATATCCTCCAAATCCGCCTCCTGTACCTCCATGCGCACGCGTTTGAGGCGTGCCAGAATCTTTGCGACGGGAGAAACCTCCTTTGCATTAGGATCCGGTTTCCCCTTCTCAGCAGCCAAACGCGCCAGATTTTCGCGGCGGCATATTTCGGTGAGCAGCATATCCTCCACCTGATCGCGCCACACACGGTCCAGGTCGGCATCACTCGCCGCGCGCGGCAGCTTACGGCGTGTGCGCGGAATACTACGGTCGCTTTGGAAAGAGGGCGGGGTCTTCTCGTACTCCTGCAACAGAGCCACCGCCTGATCCAAATGCTTCAACACTCGCTCCATGTATGCACCGTACAGCTCTTGAGCAAGCTGCGTCGTCTCATTGGCCAGCAGATAATCTCCGAAGCAATCGGCGTACTTTTTACGCAGCATTTCCACGTCTTCCTGCGTGAAGTACAAGTGCTGCGGATCCATGGATTGCAAGTAGCAATCCAGAAACTTAGCGTACATTTCCGCGGAAAATTTTACCCTCGAGAAATGCGAGTACTGCAGCACCTCCGAAAATTGTTTGCCGATCTGATTATAATCCGGCGCGGCGTTGCTCATCCCACTGCAGGACATGAGGGCAGTCAGGGCTACTGCGCCTAAAACCTTTGCCTTTACTTTGCTCTTAATATACCAGCTCATCGTGTGATCTTTAAAAGAAAAACTTATCGACCGGCGCACCGCCGTGCGCGAACCGTCTGTATATGGTACACCAATTTCGAAGAGAGTCTATCGAATTTTTCTATAAAATGACGAAGAATTCATCATTTTCTTCCGACAATAGCAAATATGACTTGACCAAATCCGGGCATGGCTCGGCGCCTCTCGTCTACTCCACCGGAATGAATCAACCGCGTGATCGGACAAAAATAGTGTACCGAAGAAAGAAAGGTGATCGGACATAATTAGCGTACCGAAGTATTCAGCGATG
>CANQGG010000001.1 GCA_947601655.1 uncultured Akkermansia sp. | reverse complement strand
ATTAATATACCCTGCAACGAACCAACTGGCACCTTTTTTGTGCCTGCGTCGTGTTGCATTTAATTTTGCAATCCACAGTCCATGTGCGTGGACAGAATTTTCCTTGAGGGAAGGAAGGATTGCATGGTAGAATAACAACCGCTCAAAAGAAATGCCGGGGCATAGAAGACGAAATTGGCTCGTGATTATGATGTGTGTTCTGCTCGGAGTAGCAGAGCAGGCGGGAGCTGTGGGAAAGTGGGGAAGAAGCAGTTTTGGCGGAATCGACTACGTGCGGTTGGCCGATGTGTGGCGTTTTTACGGCTTCAGCCGCAAGCAAGGGAAGGCAGGGTATGAATCCTTTGGAGCGGGAAATCGCGTGGTGTCGCTCAAGGAAGGGAAACAGGATTTTTACATGAATAACTACCGGTACATTCTTTCATATCCGGTGCAGGGGCGGGACGGAGAGATGTATATTTCGGCGATGGACATGAACAAACTGGTGGATCCGGTGCTGCGTCCGCGTCTGTCAGGGCACGGAAAGATTACTACGGTTGTGATTGATCCGGGACATGGAGGACATGATGCCGGCGCAGTGAGTGCGTATGCCCGGGAAAAGGATTGTAATCTGGCGGTGGGACTGAAGCTGCGTGATAAATTGAGGAAAGCTGGTTTTAAGGTGGTGATGACTCGGGATCGCGACTTTTTCCTAACTCTCGGGGAGCGGGTGGCTATTGCCAACAGAACTCCGGATTCGCTCTTTGTCAGTATCCATCATAATTCAGGGCGATCGGGAGCCTCCGGTATAGAAACCTTTACGCTTGCGCCGCATGGTACCACTTCCCCCTTTGCTCGTACCCGCCGCACAGAAGATTTGGCGGGGAATAACCAGGACAGCGAAAATATCGCCCTGGCGACAGCAGTACATTCTCATAGCATCCGCATGACATCGGCCATTGACCGCGGTATCCAGCGAGCACGTTTTTCTGTACTTTGCACAATCCGCCGCCCGGCCATTCTGTTTGAGGGTGGCTTTGTGACGAATCCTCAGGAAGGAAGCAAAATATCTTCTTCCTCCTACCAGGACACGCTTGCGCAGTGTATCTGCGATGGAATTGTGCGCTATGTTTGCAATACAAGGACAGGTTCCACGGGGCATCCACGAACAGGCGGAGGCAGCACGCGCACGATGTACAGCGGCTTTGGCAGCAATCGGACCGGTTCGGAGAAAGAGAAGGCTGGAAAGTATCGTTGATTTTCGGATATTTTCCGATGCCCCTGCTGTCATGCAAAGGGTGCAATGCTCTCCGAGTGAGGTTAACTCTGCGTGACTGAACGGTTTGTCTCCATGAGACAGACATTGAGATAACGGATTTTTCTTCACATCCATGTCGGCAGTGACATCTGAATCTGTACCGTCGTCACAGAGCCGGGGATGGTCCGTGGTCCCCCTTTTCAAAGGATGAGCATGCAGTCGCCGTACGAGAAAAACCGATACCGTTCTTCCACGGCACGTCGATATGCTTCCAGGATAAGCTCGCGTCCTGCAAAGGCGCTTACGAGCATAATGAGCGTACTCTGTGGGAGATGGAAGTTCGTGATCAATGCTTCGGTGACCTGGTACTGGAAGCCTGGGTAGATAAAGATGTCCGTTTCCCCTTCGCCTGATTGCAGTGGGAGACCATGTCGCGCCGCTTGCGTCTCAAGCACCCGTACGCTGGTGGTTCCCACGGCGATCACGCGTTTGGCTGTATTGATGGCATCCGCGGCAGATGGCGGGAGGTAGAAGGATTCGGTGTGCATGTGGTGTTCTTCCACGCGGTCAACCTTCACCGGGCGGAAAGTACCGACGCCGACGTGTAAGGTGAGAAAACAGTGCGGCAGGGAGTTGAGCAGTTTCCGGTCGAAGTGCAGTCCGGCGGTGGGAGCGGCGATGGCACCCTCATGTGCGGCGTAGATGGTTTGATAGCGTTCGCGATCGGCGGGATCACTCTCGCGATTCATGTAGTGGGGCAGGGCGAGGCGACCGAAGGTTTCAGTATCCACGGGGCGATCCCAACGAATGAAGCGGTAGCCTTCGGCATCAATGCTTTCGACAATGCCTGTGGAGGGACCAATCTGCACGCTGCGGCCAATTTTCATCTTACGACCGGGCCGCACAAGACATTTCCAGACGAGTTCACCCATCATACCGGCGCGCACGAGTTCAATGCTGCCGTCATTCGAGAAAAAGCGTGCAGGTACAACTTTTGTATCGTTGAGCACGAGCATGTCGCCGGGGCGGATATAGCTCGGAAGGTCGCGGAAGTGCCGGTGCTCAATGAGCCCCGTGTCTCGATGCACCACCATCATGCGTGAGGCAGAGCGTTCCGGCAGCGGACGATCCGCGATGAGTTCCTGAGGCAGGGTGTAATCGAAATCTGCCGTGCGCATGTGGAAAATAACCGGGTCTTACAATTTCAGCAGGGAAAGATTTCCATGCGATGCAGGGTCTCCTCCTTCCCCAGCACAGAGAGCAGCACATCCATCCCGGGCCCCACATGGCTTCCGGTGAGAGCGAGGCGTAGTGGATACATACCGGCGCCGACCTTTACGCCGTGTTCCTTGCAGAGGGGCTTGATGAGGGCAAAGGCGACCTGTGCATTCCAGTCCGGCAGACTGCGGAAGGCATCGGCGATGAGATTGAGCATTTCCCGCGCGTTGTCCTGGAGTTTCTCCATAGCTTCTTTTTCATACACCGGACCCTGTACCCAACGCACCCAGGTCGGGACCTCAGAGAGCAACTGTACTTTTTCCTGCACTCCCGCGATGGCTTCGCGCAGAGCAGGGGTATCTTCCAATCCGGCGGCAGTGCAGAACGGAAGTGCGCGCCGTACAAAATCTTCCGGCATGAGCCGCTGGATGTGCTGCTGATTCATCCATTTACACTTGGTGATGTCAAACTTGGCGGCGGCGCGGTTCACGTGTTCCAGGGAGAAAAGGTCGATAAGCTCCCGCATGGAAAAGACCTCACGTTCATTTTTGGGATTCCAGCCCAGCAGAGCAATGAAATTCACGACAGCCTCCGGCAGAAAGCCCTCCTCCGGATAGCTGCCCAGCTGCGCTCCTACGTCGCGCTTGCTCATTTTTGAGCCGTCCGGGTTCTGGATGAGAGGTATGTGCGCATACACAGGCGGTTTCTCACCAAAAGCTTCGAAAAGCTGCAGGTGCTTGAATGTGTTCATGATATGATCCTCTCCGCGGATGACGTGCGTGATCTTCATCTCGATGTCGTCCACCACATTGACCAGATGGAAGATGTACGATCCATCCGTGCGTTTGAGCACCATATCCGGCGTATTTTCTTCGTTCGTGTAGTCCACGCTGATATCGCCACATACGGCATCGTGCAGAGTGATAATACCATCTCGTCGAAAGCGAAAACGCCAGACGGTCCCTTCGCTCGTGTTCGGGATTTCGTTGCCATCCGCATCCCGCTTGTTCGGCGCGGGGCATTCGTACACCTTTCCGGCATCCACGAGTTTCTGAAAATAGCGGTCGTAAATCTTCCCGCGCTTGCTCTGGTAATACGGCTCATATGGCCCACCAACCCCCTCGCCTTCGTCCCAGTCCAGTCCAAGCCACCGCATCCCCGTGAATATCGCCTGCATGGCTTCCTCCACGTGCCGCTGCTGATCCGTGTCTTCAATGCGCAGTACAAAGGTGCCTCCCATTTTGCGCGTGAAGAGGTAATTGAACAGCGCTGTGCGCGCACCGCCAATATGCAGATACCCTGTGGGTGATGGCGCAAACCTTGTGCGTACCTTCGTTTCCATGCGCGTTCTTATACACCTGCTCGGTCGCTTTTTCAAGTGCGAAGTGTACAAACAACAACGGATACGGCCTCAGTGTGATGAAGCGAAGCCTATCGAAAACTACGGGCGAAAACCGTAAGGCACCAGAATGTTCTTCTGACGTTAGCAGAAGGGGCGAAAACTCCGAGGCTGAGCAAAGAAAGACAAGCGCCAGAAGCGCCTATTATCCCCACTTACGCTACCCCACGGATACCGAGAAAGAAAGCCACCCACGCGAAGAAGCTCCAACTCCACCGCGACAACACAAAACAAAAGCTCTGCAGTCGATGACTAAAATGAGCAACAGACTTGCTCGAATTAAAGCAGAGCCTTGAGATGTGCAACGATGTTATCTTTGGAGGTAGCTCCTGTGATGGTGTCCACCAGCTCACCATTTTTGAAGAAGAGCAGAGTGGGAATAGAGCGAATGCCAAAACGGTTTGCCAAGGCAGAGTTGCCATCCACATCCACCTTGCCGACCTTGGCGACGCCCGCCATCTCCGTGGCAACTTGGTCGATGATGGGCGAGATCATTTTGCAAGGACCGCACCACGTGGCCCAAAAATCTACAAGCACCGGGACGGGCGAGCCGACGACCTCTGCTTCGAAGTTTGCTTCTGTGATTACTAATGCCATAGTCGTATACTTGGATGATGGTACAAAGCCGTGTGTTGAGTATGCGTTTATTCTTCTTCCTCCTCTTCCTCAGAACTCTCGCTATCTGAAGATTCGGAGTTTTCTTCCTCAGCAGAGGCTTCCTCTTCGGAATCATCAGCAACTACGGCAGAACTCTCGGCAGACTCGACATCCGCTGTCGCCGGCTCGCCGAAGAGATATCCGGAGCTTCGTTTCGGAGTCTGGTCTGTCGAGTATACCGTGAAGAAAAGCAAGGCTGCTGCGAGCAAGGCTGCAATGTTGATGCCGATGAAAGCAGGGGAAGCAGGCTTCGCCTCCTCTTCCTCCTCTTCCTGAGCTGTCTGGCGTGAGAGCCCTGCCGGTTTGGTGAATCCTGCAGGTTTCGGGGAGGTAACCTTTTTAGCACCGCCGGGGGCAGCCGGTTTACCGATCGGCGCTGTGGCAGCGGGCATAGCAATGGTGGAAGAGGTCTTAGGTACAGTCGCTCCGCTTGCTTTCGGGGCGTGAGCACCAACCCCAGGGGCTGCAGGCTTAAGCCCCGGCGTCGCCGGTTTGGGAACAGCGGGGCGTGCTAAAGGAACTGTGGCGGAAGGGACCGCCGGAGCTGCCGGGCGAACGGGCGCTCCAGGCATAGCAGGAGCCTGAGGTGCAGCGCCCGGGAAGATCGGCGCTCTCGGAGGAGCCATAACCGGCGCTCCAGGCATGACGGGAGCCGGGAAAACAGGGGGAGCTCCGGGAGGAGGCATCGGTACGCCGGCGCGCGGAGGCACCGGCATAGCTCCCGGCGCCATAGGCATTGGTACCGGAGCCGCCTGAGGAACCATATTCGGAGGCACTCCCGGGGGAATAGGCACGCCGGGCGCGACAGGTGGAACAGGCATTCCCGGCGCCGGCGGGGGCATTGGCATGCCGGGCGCAGGAGGTGGTACAGGAGGAGTTGGTACCGGGGGAGTGTTCATAGCAGTCGTAAATGTCCGATCCCTTGGAGGGTTCCTTCCTATATTGCACTTTTTTTGTGTCAAGGCAAGCGGAAAACACATCGAAGAAAGAATTTTTTTGAAAAGAGGAGAGACAATGGATAGATTTGCTTTTTTGTTGCGTGGCTTTTTTGAAGATGAGCAGTTCCCTTTTCAGGTTCTTTCCCTTTTTTCCTCGCTTCCCATTGGAGTTTTTAGATAATATTTTCTTAACTAAATTATTATGAGATAATTACGTTATTTTTCAGGGTGTATATCTCTTTCCTAATGCGATGTACAGCCAAAAAACAAAAAAATTCGCATAGCGACGCGGAATTCGGGAATTTTGAAAAAGATAAAAGGAAAAGGCGCGGTTGTTGGAATTGTGAAGGAGCTATTCATATAATTTATTGATTGATAAGTAGTAATTAAAATCTATACAGTGCATCGCATTAGGAAAGAGATACACTACGCCCCGTTGGTGTTCCCGGTATATGCTTCAGCAAAAATCGACAGATCTCGCGGATGCCCAGAGCAGAGCGCGAAAAGTGCCGGAAGTATCTGTGATCATGCCTGTGTACAATACACGACAGGAATGGCTCGATACGGCTATTGGCAGCATTCTGGGGCAAACCTTCAAAGATTTCGAACTTATCATCATTGACGACGGTTCGGACGAGACCACTCAGCGTCAGCTCAGCGGATATAAAGATTCGCGGATCGTGTACCTGCGGTTGGAAGAGAACATGAAGGCGGCCATAGCACGCAATGAAGGGCTGAAGATAGCGCGCGGGCAATATATCGCCTTCATGGATTCGGATGACATTTCCCTGCCGGAAAGATTGGAGAAACAGGTAGAGTACATGGAAAGTCACCCGGGCGTCGGTTTGGTTGGCACGCGGATAGGAGATGCAGAGCATCCCCGGAGAGCAGAACGTCTGAGGGAGGGAAATTGCTCCGAACAGATTGAATGCGATCTGTTGCTCGTGGGCAACGTATACTGCACTTCCTCGGTGATGGTGCGCCGGGAGGTTCTTCATCGGGAGAATGTGCAATTTTGTGCAGACTGTGTTCTCGCGGAAGACTACAAGATGTGGCTGGATCTTCTGGGCAGGACAGAGTTTGGGAAGATGGATGATGTTCTTGTGAGATACCGCAAGAGAGAACTCAATCCGAAGAGGGAAGAACAGGAAGGTATAGTCGGGCAGATACAATTTGAAGCGCTTACCGGGCGATTCGGCGTAGAAAAGGATAAAGCAGAGGCGCTTGTCATGTTCCTGCGCACGAGAAATACATTCCGTGACGGAGAACGCATGGAGACGGTAGTGAAGCACATCGTCGAACAGTTGGAGGCCGGAGGATATGAGAGAGAGTACGTGCAGAAGGCGCTTTGGTGGGCGATACGGAAGGTTTATTACCACACGAGGACATTGGTGGGGCAGATACGCCTGATGCAGTTGCCTCTTGGCAAAATAGTGCGATTGGGGCCGGTGTGGAGGCTATGGTGTCTGGTGACGAGAGGAATTCTATAACTATAAAGCTTGCAAAAAAATCAAAAATTGACCTTTTCACGTTAAAATCAACTGATCTATGGCAAAAAAAGCACTCATCACCGGCATTACCGGAATGGTAGGTTCCCATTTGGCCGATCTTCTCATGAGGGAAACGGATTGGGATATTTACGGACTCTGCCGTTGGCGCAGCCCACTGGATAACATTCGACATTGGGTCGATTCCATCAATGCCAAACGGCGCATCCACCTCGTCTATGGGGATTTGCGCGATACCATGTCCATCGACACAGCCGTCGCCTCCATCGTCCCGGACTACGTTTTCCACCTTGCTGCGCAGAGCTATCCCAAGACCTCGTTTGATGCGCCGTTGGATACGTTGGACACGAACATCCAAGGGACAGCTCGCGTCCTGGAAGCGCTTCGGAAGCATGCCCCCCATGCCGTGATTCACGTCTGCGCTTCCTCGGAAGTTTTCGGTCGTGTTCGCAAAGAGAAGCTTGCCGAGATGGGAGGCGTGATCAATGAGGAGTGCACCTTTCATCCGGCATCTCCCTACGCTATCTCCAAAGTGGGGACAGATCTCATCGGCCGTTACTATGCGGAGGCGTACGGCATGACGGTGATGACCACACGGATGTTCACCCACACGGGCCCGCGCCGTGGTGATGTTTTTGCCGAGAGTACCTTTGCCAAGCAGATCGCCATGATTGAGGCGGAAAAACTGCCGCCTGTGGTAGAGGTTGGGAACCTGGATTCACTGCGCACGTTTGCGGACGTGCGGGATGCTGTGCGTGCGTACTACATGCTCGTTACGATGAATCCGATTCCAGGAGAGTATTACAACATCGGTGGAGCCTACACCTGCAAAGTGGGAGAGATGCTTGACTTCTTACTTTCCCTTTCTCCCAGGAAAAACGAGATCAGCATTCATGTGGATCCGGAGCGCTTGCGCCCGATAGACGCTGATCTCCAGATTCCCGACACCTCCAAATTTGAAAAGCACACCGGCTGGAAACCGCAAATCAGTTTTGAGCAAACCATGACCGACCTTCTCAACTACTGGCGCGAGCGCGTCAACCGTGGTGACCAATTCTTGCAGAGGTAAAAACGACTCACATAGACGAACATGAACGACATTGAAAGAGAAATCGGGCAAGTCGCTGAGAATTTCACCCAATTAGTCGGCCGGGCCCCCGTCATCAAGCAAATTGCCGAGATGTGGATTGAGGCCTTATCCGTTGGCAACAAGGTTATCTTTTGTGGTAACGGAGGCTCCGCCGCGGATTCGCAACACCTGGCTGCCGAGTTGATGGGGCGTTACAAAATCGACCGAGCCCCTCTCCCCGCCCTGGCGCTGACGGTGGATACTTCCGCTCTTACGGCTATTGGCAATGATTATGGCTACGATAAGGTGTTTTCACGCCAGCTGCGGGGCATCGGCGTGGAGGGTGACGTGCTCGTCGGTATTTCCACTTCCGGAAACTCAAAGAATATTTTGGATGCCTTTGACGTAGCGAAGGAACTCGGCATCCACACCGTCGCATTCACCGGCGAAAGCGGCGGAGCGATGAAAGAGCAGGCCGATCTCTGCCTTGCAGTCCCGTCATCGGTTACCAACAACATCCAGGAAATGCACATCGCCTGCGGGCACATCATTTGCGGTCTCGTAGAGAGGCACTTCTTTAGCAGGAAATAACATGATTATCACCAAAACACCGTACCGCATCTCCTTCTTTGGCGGGGGTACCGATTACCCCGGCTGGTATCAACAGCATGGGGGGCGTATCCTCTCCACCAGTATTGGCTATTATAACTACATCTCCTGCCGGTATCTTCCGCCGTTCAATCCTGAGTACAAGAACCGTATTGCATGGAACATTACCGAATACACGGATTGTTTTGAAGATATCCAGCATAATGCTGTTCGTGCCGCGCTCCTTCACCATCAGGTGCCGCACGGTGTTGAAATCAGCAACCAGCGCGACTTGCCAACGCGCTCCGGCATCGGTTCCAGTTCCTCTTTCTGCGTGGGTCTGCTCAAGGCGGTGCACGCTCTGAAAGGAGAGACGATCTCCCGGCATGATCTGGCACGTGAGGCCATCTATCTGGAGCGCGAGATTCTCAAGGAAACCGGGGGTATTCAGGATCAGATTGCCGTTGCGTACGGCGGATTGAATCAGATCAACATCAGCACGGATGGTTCATTCTCCGTTTCTTCCCTACCCATTGCAGATTCCCGCAAGAGGGAATTCAGCCGCTGCCTCATGCTCTTTTTTACGGGAACCACACGGACCTCTGCCGACTTTGCCCAAAGACAGGCTGGAGCCATCAAGGACAACACGTCTCTTCTCTCACAGATGGCCTCTCTCGTCGATGACGCTTGCCGTGTGTTGACCAGAGAAGCGGAAAATTTGGACGATTTTGGCAAGTTGCTTCATGAAACATGGGTCCTCAAACGCTCTCTGGCGGAGAAGATTACCAATAACCATCTGGATGATATTTACAAAATAGCGATGGAGAATGGAGCCCTTGGCGGCAAATTGCTGGGGGCAGGCGGAGGCGGGTTCATGCTCTTTTACGCACGGCCGGAACTTCAACCTCGCATCAAGGAGGCCCTTCGCAATCTCGTTTATGTTCCCTTCTCGTTCGACGACCAGGGCTGCCAAATCATCCTCAGTACGCCCAATCTTTCCATTGCTCCTGCCAATGTCTGAGGCTTCCGCACCCAACGCTCCATCTTGTTGCACATGCTCTCTGGCGCCGGAGAGCGTTGTGGTCCTGGCAGGAGGTCTCGGCACGCGTCTTCGTTCTGTCCTTCCGAATTGCCCCAAACCAATGGCTGATATTGACGGGATTCCGTTTCTGGAGCTGTTATTGCGCGATGTCGCCCTCGCTGACCTGGGCAAAGTCATCCTATGTGTCTCTTTCATGAAGGAGATGATTCAGGAACACTTCGGGGACAATTTCATGGGCATTCCCATCCTCTACTCTGAAGAGTCCGAGCCTCTCGGTACCGGCGGCGCCATCAAGCAGGCTTTCGACCTCTTCCATCTCGATGATGCCCTAGTCCTCAACGGCGATTCGTACGTCAAAGTCGATTACAGTAAGCTCCTCCTCTCCTGCAAGAACGACCCTCTCGGTCTCGTCCTTGTGCACGTAGACGATGCCAACCGGTATGGCCGGGCAGAGGTTTCAGATGGTCGTGTTCTCTCCCTGCTTGAAAAAAGCCCCGAGCACACACCCGGTCTCGTTAATGCCGGCGTCTATAAGATCAGCAGGAGTGTCTTCTCCGCTGACCTCCCTCGCCGCTTTTCGTTCGAGAAAGATGTTCTCGAGCCTTCTGTCCGTTCTCTGCACCCGCGTTTCCTCGCTGCGGGAGATTACTTCATCGATATCGGGCTTCCGGAAAGCCTTGCTCTCGCGCGGCGCGAATTGAAGGAGCGTATTCTCGGCAAGCCTCTCCATTCCGCCCTCTTTCTGGATCGCGACGGCGTGGTTTGCGTCGATAAGCACCATGTCTATAAAATTGAAGATTGCGAGTTTATTGATGGGATTTTTGATCTCTGCCGCAATGCAAAAACCCAAGGGCATCTCCTGGTGGTTATTACCAATCAGGCAGGAATTGCCAAAGGCCTCTACACTCAGAAAGATTATTTTCAATTCCGGGACCATGTGCATGCAGAATTTGAGAAGCAGGGCTGTCCCATCGATGCTGAATACTTTTGCCCTTTCCATTCCGACGGCATTCCACCTTTCCGCCGTCGCTCATTCTTCCGCAAGCCCAACCCCGGCATGATTTTCGCTGCCGCTCGAGATCTCAACATTGACCTCTCGCGTTCTACCCTCATCGGGGATAAGGAGAGCGATATGGAAGCCGGTCGCAGAGCGGGTGTTGCTAAGCAATTATACATTAATGAAATAAGGGTTAGTAGTCATCTCTTCAAATAAGTGATATTGAAAACTGTTAAAGAAAAGGCTATCGAAGTGGAAATATAAAAAGGAAAATACAGAATGAAAAAAATAAGATTTGGAGTCATAGATACTTGGCCGTGGGGAGTGAAAAATGCCGAATCAGAAGTTATCAACCGCATGAAAGTTGCCGCTGAAAATATCGGCGCTGAATTGATTTGCGTGACAAAAGAAGGCTTTCTTGTTGATGAGCATTTTCAAAGGACGGATGAAAGGATTGATCCTTCAGCATTGGATTTTATCTTGTCTATGCATTATGAGGACATTAAAATGCAAGATGCCTTTCATTATCACGTTCTTTGGAACCCGCCAAAAATTACCCTTCAATATGACCTCTACCATTTGTACGCAAAAAATATTGCCTCTCACGATGATTATTTGATTTATGACGACGGGGGGATGAGCAACCATCTCAAAACACTTTTATCTGATCATCCCCGCGATTTATCCGATGCTTCATCTCTGACAGCCTCATTTTCCAAGACTGCAGCTATCGAGCCCCAGATCCCTGAGAACCCTGTCTTGTTTTATTGCGGGGTTAATTGGGAAAGATTTATCAGCGGCGCTGAATCCCGGCATAGCGGGTTGTTCGCTTTGTTAGATAAGCAGGAGGATGTTAATCTATACGGTCCCGAGCATTCATGGGACGGCTATAGGCGCTACCGAGGCTCTATTCCATTTGATGGGACCTCATTAATCAATGAAATTCATCAATGCGGTGTTGTTCTTGCTCTCTCATCGGATTACCATTATCGCGCCGGAGCAGCAACGAACCGCATTTATGAAGCCTGTGCCGGTGGCGCTATAACGATCTCCGATACTAATCGTTTTATCAAAAATCACTTCGGTGATTCTGTTCTCTACATTGCTTATGATAAAAAGCATCCGGATAAAATGTTCACTCAGATCCGAATGCATCTGGATTGGATCAAACAGCATCCTGATCAAGCTTTTGAGAAAGCCCAAAAAGCGCAGCAAATTTTCCTTGAAAAGTTCTCTTTGGAAAAACAGCTTTTGGATATCATCTCCAATCATTCTAAACGGAAAGAAGCTGTTAAACAAGCGATGTATGCCCGCGATGCCAAAGGGCAGACACTTCTTGTCCTGTTTTTGGATACAGATATATTGACGAGTAACGAACTTGCCATTTTGAATAACGCTATTCATAATGCTGAGATTCAGAGAAACTCTAATGTGGTACTGGCGGTATGTTGTGACAAAGGTGTTGAAAGTGAATTGGAAAAGTACATTGAGAACTCAAGCGTTTCTGTCCACTTGATCGGTGTTAACTTTTTTGACGACTTTTCCAATAAAACCTTATCAAGAGGCGAAGCTTTTGCTCAGGTCATTAAGCAGATTCCCCACCAGTATTTTATGCTTTTGGACGGCTCCGAGATCATGTTTTCCACGCATGTCACAACATTGGTCCGGACGTTGGAGGATCATGCCCAGTCTATTGCAGCCTATGCCGGAGATTTTCTGGATGCACTCGACGGCATGCGTTATCCGCATTTGAGGGAGGTAATTCGCCAATTCGATTTTTACAATGGTTATTATCCGAGTCGTTATCCGCATCCTGCAGGCATGTTTTTATTTCGTGCTGAAGCTGCGGAACTTTTACCAGCAGAGGCAGAACCCTTCCTGGACGAATGTTTGCCAAATGCCTTGTTAAATCTGGCCATATTCAATCACCAACTACCCGTTAAGTATTCTAGCTTCATGACGGTCGGAAAAAAACAAAGTATTAATATTGATTTTCAGAAAGTTATGACAACTCCGATGCAAATTAATTTTGTGCAAGGACTCGTGCAGACTGGATATGAAGAATGGCTGGCATCCTGTCCCGCGAGCATCGCGGTTTCTTCGGAGACAGGATCGCATGAATTCCGTGAGGTTGATAAACATCTTTTCAAAATGATGAGACGCAAGTTCCGAAAAAGATTGGTCATAGAAATCATGTGGAACTGTATTCGTTTAATGGCAAACAACAAGGATGGACGTGCCAGAATTCGCAGGAAAATCGAAAAACTGAAACACGAGTATTCTCAAACCAAATAGAGGGGTGAGCATTTAATTATCAAAGATGGCGGATATTTAGGTCGCCGTTGCATAAGGGGAGCATTCAGCAGAAGATCATGAAGAAGGTGTTGACAGGTTATTGCCAAAGGGGTAAGCCGGTACTTCCTTATTCTCGAGTAAGAAGGTACCCATTGATCGTTGGCGATATTGCTGCTTTGCATACCCTGTCGGAAGGGGTAAATGAGTCGACAAAGTTATTTATATGGCGGCATTTCTTCGCCCGGATCAGGTCGAAGAGTTTCCTGAGAAAGGATAAAAGATTAATACCTGGGCTTTGGTTCAGTCGGTTCCATTCTCCCGCAGAACAGGAGCCCCCCATTATTTCTTCACCGACAAGGTGTATGGCGGAAGTTCCGTCTTCTGTAGGCTGTGCGACCGGCATCGGGGACACTCAGGATGACGAAACCCCTCTATCCCCCTGTGGTAGAGAAAAGACGATTGCGGTTGTGTACTCATGGCCCGGAGACGCCCAATGTGCGGAAATTGAATTTCTAAATCGATTTAAGGTTGCGGCAGCTAATCTGGGATACAAAATCATCGTTATTTCTAAGGAGCGTCACATCCTCGATGAAAAATATTGGGTTACTCCGCAAATCTTAAACGATGAAACTGTTAAATTCCTTCTAATTATTCATTATGAGGATTTTAAGAATTTGGATGCATTTACCTACAAAACCTTGTGGATTCCGGCATCTATTCCTTTGCAATACAGTGCATACCCTCATATAATTAAGAATATCATTTCAAGTGATGATTTTCTGATCTACGACGATGGCGGCATGTCAGAGCCTTTGAAAGCTATGCTCATTGATACGCCTCGTCATTTGGAAGGAGCTTCTTCGCTGACAGCCAGTTTGCCAGCAACGGCTGCAAAAAAGCCGAACCTGGAGAATCCAACCTTATTTTACTGCGGCATCAACTGGGAGAGAGTAGTTGGAGCTGCGCCAAGGCATGAAGGTCTGTTTCATCAATTAGACCGACTGGATAATGTCGAATTCTATGGACCATCCAATAATTGGAAGGGGTATCGATCATACAAAGGCAGCATTCCGTTCGATGGTTTTTCACTTGTCGAAGAGGCGCACCGGTGCGGCGTCGTCTTAGCTCTGTCGTCCGATTTCCATTATCGGGCGGGGGCAGCCAGCAGCCGTGTGTACGAGGGATGCGCTGCCGGCGCTGTTATCATATCTGATGCAAATCGCTTCATTAAAAGACACTTTAGGGATTCCATCCTGTATGTGGATTTCGACAAAGATCACCCCGATCGAATGTTCCGGCAAATCAAAGAGCATCTGGATTGGATTACGAACAACAGGGAAGATGCGCGGAAATTAGCTCAGAGGGCACAGGAAATTTTCCTGGAAAAGTTCACACTTGAGAAGCAATTAACCGATATCATCAACAACCACGAAAAGCGCAAAAAGGCGGTTGCTGAAGCGCTGTATGCCAGAAATAACGAAACCACGACACTCGCTGTCCATTTTGTGGATTCGACGATTTTTGGCAAACGGGAGAAAAAATTGCTGAAGAACTCTATCCGGAATATCAGCAAACAATTCGATAAGAGCATCGTACTGGCTATTTGTTGTGGCATGTCCATGGAAGGAGAAATCCAATGTTTCATTTCTTCTCTGAACACAAAAGCAAAGACTTGCATAAATTCCTATCCCGTCTTTGATCAGTTGCAGTACAAATGGATGACGCGAGGTCAGATGTTGTTCGACGTGATCCATCAAATACCCCACGACTATTTGTGCATTCTGGACGGCTCCGAGACCATGTTTCGGGATCACATCGCGACGTTGAAACGTACTCTGGAGGATCATCCCGATAAAGTCGCCGCATATTCGGGAACATTTCTGGATTCAATGGATACCAACCGTTATCGCCTGTTGAATGGGCTCATCAAGCCAAAGGAAATTTATGACTGTTTCTGGCCGGACCGAATTCGGAACGTGAGTGGAATGTTTTTGATGCGCAAGGAGATAGAAGACATCTTGACAGAGCCCGTCAGCTCGTGCCTGGATGGATTGGAAGTCTCGGCGTTCCTCAATGTGGCTTACTTCAAGTTGAAACGGGACTTTGCCTACTCGGAGCGCATGACGTGTGGTTGCCACGAGGCATTGATAACGAGTCATCCCATGACCATGGACAGGGATAAGCAAATCAACTTCATCCATGGAATGATCGTGTACGAGTACGAGCTTTGGCAGGTTCTTCACCCGCTCACGCAACAATCCTCTGTTATGAGCGCTCCCCTGGTGCGTACCGAGGAACGTCGCCGCCGGTGGTTCCTGAAGCTATACCAATCCAAGCTCAAGTATCACACTATGGTCATCAGAGGCTATTTGCTTGTCACGAGAAATCGAACAAAACGAGCGCGCATGAAGGAGAAGATCAGGCGTATGAAGGATGAATACAACCAGATTGAACAGGAGCGGAAACGTCTATGTATTTAATTATCGGAGCCAGCGGATATTTGGGTCGGTATTGCATGAAGAATATTCTGCAGCATACCGAGGAGAAGGTGTTGGCAACTTATCGCCAAAAGACCAAGCCGGTGTTTTCCCATCCACACGTGGAATGGCTCCCATTGGATGTCTGCGACGCTGCCGCCTTGCAGTCCCTGTCGGACAGGGTGGATGAATCGACAAAGATCATTTATTTGGCAGCATTTCATCACCCGGACCAGGTCGAGGAGTTCCCCGAAAAAGCTTGGCAGATCAATATCGTAGCTCTGGCTCAGGCGGTTCATCTCTTCCGCAAGGCTGGGTGTTTCTATTACTCCTCCACCGATACGGTGTATGGCGAAGGTTCCAAGGACAGAAAATTTAAGGAGGAAGATTTATGCGCCCCGGTCAATCTGTATGGCAAGCATAAGGCGCTGGCGGAGCATATCTGCCTGACCAAGGGTCTGAATGTGGTGCGATTTCCCTTTATTTTCGGACCCTCTCTTGTAGAGGGGCGCCCGCACTTCTTTGACCGTATCAAGGCCGACCTTGAGGCCGGGAAACCGGTGGAGATGTTCTGCGACTCTTACCGTTCAACGCTCAGCTTTGACCAGTGCGGTTTCTACTTGGTTTCCTTGATAGAAAAGTTTGGTTCCTGCCCGGAAAAGATTGTCAACATCGCCGGGGACGATGTCATGAGCAAGTACGATGCTGCTCTGGCATTGGCGGAGAAATATGGACTGGACTCATCCCTGATTCAGCCGGTATCTGTGAAACAAAATACGGGCATTTTCAAAGCCAGACGCGCCGCCAGCTGCACCCTGGATAACTGTAGGGTTAAGTCCTTGCTCGACATTCAAAAAATTCATTTGGAGGTATAATAGATGAAAAATTTTATCAGATTTAATACAGAAGAGGATGCAAATCTCTACGAGTTAGAGAATGTAAAAAGGTCTGTACAACCTGATGGCAGATTTGCAGGCATTTTGATACCAAAAAATGGACGCCTCGTGATAAAAAGAGTGAGAAATGCCAGATATGTCTCATTTCATTTTTGGAATTACAGGATTTTCACGTATGATGCCAGCAGAGAAATAGATGTTTGGGCGGGTGAGGAATACCTCGGTAAAATCCTGATAGACCAGGATCATAAGAATTCGTACCATACTTTGCCATTAAAACAAAGTGTCAACGGCTCACTTGAACTTGTCCTGAAATTAAAAATAAACAAGGGGGATCAGAAGGAACCCGTTTGCATTGGGATCAGTTGGTCGGATACAGCTCCTAATGAGCATCAAAAACGGAGTATACCAGTCGCAACACAAGGATTTACCAATTCAGGGTCTGGCGTTATATGGGACTACCTTTCGGAATTTGAAAATTTTGACATTGAACGCTCTGCAGAAATGCGCTTTGTCGGACGCATATCAAATCTGCATCGAGAAATACAAAGTCATGACCTCATTTGGAATGATGGTGCCTTGAAACATTTTATCGGGCAGATGTATTACTTTTACAACCGTGTAGATGTTCATGGTTACGAAGTATCCATTGTCCATAATGATGCTTTTGTTATCCAAATGAATAAGCTGTTCGCAGAGTTGACTTGTTGCTCGGAGGAACTGGCGCTTTATCTGGACGACCCAACTTTCAGATTTCCATCGGAATATTCTGAAGAATTCAAGAATTTTCCATTTGTTGTCATAGAAGGAGATACCCCTAAAATCTTTTATAAGACATCAGACAAGGTCCGCGCCAGCTTCTGTACCATTGTTCAGCGACACCTTTCTGCTTGGCTTCATTCATTTGTCGGAAAAGAATTCAGAGTATTTTTTAATTTGACGGTTCGAGTTCCCTTTGAGGATGCGATGTCTTTTTTGGACGATGAACAAAAATTTATTGTGGTCTATAGGGATCCTAGAAATCAATATATTCAGGCTCTTTCGCAGAGTAAGAGCATGGATGAACCAGTGCACCCCGATTTTGAGACCGTGGATAAATTCATTGCCTATTTTAAGCATCATATTGCACCGTGGATTCATTGCCAGAAGAAAAATGTACTGGTTCTGAGATTTGACGATTGCATCGAGCATTATGAGGAGACCGTAAAGAGAATAAATACCTTTCTAGGATGTTCTGAGAGGAATCACGTTTGGAAGAAAATGTATTTTGACCCAAAGGAGTCAAGGAGAAATTTGTGTCTTTACATGGACTATCCGGATAATTCGGATATCCAAAAAATATCATCAGAATTAGGGCAATATTGCCGCGTTCCCAAGATTCATTTCATTAAATATCAATGTATCCGATTGTTGTCCCATATCGCGTTCGGAAACATCAAGCAATCGTGCATCATGCGAAAGCAGTACGATAAAAAGACAATACGATATACACAACTCCTCAGACGGAGAAAGGCGCTCAAGGAATATCTTGTCAGGGTTTTCGGCATGGAGAACCCATCGACAGAACGTATTAATGCCGCTTACTTGAAAGCTGATACGAATCGAATTGCCGAGGCAAATGCTTTGCATAAGTATTTTATGATGTTTTTCTGCATTACGGTTGTATTAGGGATGGCATTGTACATGGTGGATGATCCACAAATGAAAAAAAACTTTGCGTTCATTGGTCTGACCTCTTCTCTTGCATGGTTACTTACCGCATGCAGTTCGAAATATCGACAGACGTATTGGGAGCATCATGTTAGTATGTTGGAAGAAAAATGCGGATTTAAAATCTACGGTTTAACGGGACGAGAACTCACAAAGATATCTCAGAATCGGATTTATGGTTTGAAAATATCTATGTTTGTACTGAGTGTTATTATCTCCATCGTGTCTTTCGTCTCGTTTTTATGCGTTGTGGTAGGAAACTAACAATAATAAAGGAGGCATAACATGTTAATCGAATTTATTCAGCCCGACTTTCAATTTGAAGACGCGAGAGGATGCCTGAAACAGCTGGTGCATGACGGATGGAAACAAGTTAATTATATCAGTTCTGTCGCAGGGGCATTTCGTGGCAACCACTGGCATCAACGGAACAAAGAGGCTTTTTTCGTGATCTCGGGTCATTTCGATCTTTCGCTGGAGAATACACGGACACACGAAAAAGAAAGTTATCCGATAAAAACGGGTGATTTCTTCATTATCCCTCCGAACGTTTCCCACAGTTTCTTGTTCACGGATGACACGCAGCTTATCTCACTTTACGATGAAGGTGTAGAAAATGAAGACGGTTCCAAAGATATTCAGCACGGTTGAAACAATTTTAATCATCGACAAATGAAAATCAAGGCTCTCATTCCGGTACGCTCCGGTTCCGTACGGGTCAAGAATAAGAATATCGCCCCATTTGCGGGCAGTTCTTTGCTGGAGATAAAAATCAGGCAGATGCTGCGCATTCCTGAGCTGGACGGCGTAGTCGTCAATTCCAATTCAGAGGAAATGCTTCAGATGGCTCAACGCCTGGGTGCAGAAACCGTCAAGCGCGCTGAATACTTTGCAACGAGCGAAGTGTCTCCCAATGAATTCTACGAAAATATGGCACAAAATATGGAGGCCGACATTGTAGTCGCGACGAATTGTACGGCTCCTCTTGTTGAAGACAAAACGTATTCGTTGGCTATTCAGAAATTCCTGACCTTACACAAGCATGATTCTCTGGTGAGCGTTTCTCCGCTGAAAGAATTTTTGTGGATTGACGGGAAGGCTGCCAACTATGATCGTAATCGTAAGCCTCGCTCGCAGGACTTGCCGGAAAACTTCGTGTTGCTCAACCACGTTGTGCATATTTTGCCTCGTGAGACGATGGTACGGTGCAAGGACATTATAGGTCAAACGCCATATTTTTTCGCAATCAGCCAGAGAGAATCCATGGATATTGATACACCTACAGATTTCGAAATTGCTGAGATTATGTATAATAAGCTAATTATCAACAATATGCGGGTGGGGGGGGGTAAGCAATAGAAGCTATTTCTCATCCTCTCCTGCAGACATTTCAGCTGCATAAAGAGGATGAAATACAGCGCTATCATACCCGTCCGGGCAGGTTCAAAACGGTTACCTAACAAGAACATCCTTCCTTTCGGAAAATCTAATTTACTCATTCACAAAATCCGTCAACTCAAAAAAGTTCCTATGATTGGAGAGATCGTAGTTTCATCGGACAGCTCCGAGATGCTTCAGATGGCTTGTGAAGAAGGTGTTTCTATTCACAAACGCCCCATAGAATACGCGGATGAAAAAACGAAATCATTTGGAGAAGTCGTTTCCTATTGTGCGGAGCACGGGGCAAGGGGGGAGAATGTTATTTGGGCTCCCTGCGTATGTCCTTTGTGTGATGAAAATGACTTTGCGGGGGCTATACGAACCTACGAGGAGGAGGTCTTGAGTGGAGAATATGACAGCGTTATATCCGTGAAATCGTTCAAGGAATACTTATGGGATGGTAGGGGTCCTGTAAATTACAAAGCAGGTCTGGGGCATGTGCCCTCACAGCAACTCCCGGATTGGAAAGTGATTGTTAATGGATTTTATGTAGCATCACGCGAAGATATGGTGAAGTGGTCCTATTTCTTCGGACATAGACCCTATATGCTCACTCTTCCCAAGCACAAGGCTGTTGATATCGATGATCAACAAGATTTCGCTTTCGCAGAGTTTTTGTACAACAGGACTGATTCGAGTGAACCCCATGGGGGTGAATAACACACAATCAAAGGATGAAGAGAAGCATTACAGTGTTAGATTGCACCCTGAGAGACGGGGGCTATATTAACGATTGGATTTTTGGTTATGAGCCTATTAAGAGCATTGTCAAAAATCTGGTTCAAAGCGGAGTGGATTACGTTGAATTGGGTTTCTTAAAGCATTGTCAGTATGATGTTCATAAGACCTTATTTAACAGGGTAAGTGAATTAAGTCCCTTCGTGATTCCGCAGACGAAGACTCAGTTTTTGGGAATGATTACGTATGGGCAATACGATGCAGCTGAGATTCCCGAGAGAGAAGAGGGCATGATCGACGGGGTACGTGTCATCTTCAAGCCGGAGCAGTATAAAGAAGCTCTGGATTTCTGCAAGGAGGTCAACAAGAGGGGATTTAAAACATTCGTGAATCCAACTCATACATATAGTTATTCGGACAGGGAATTGTTGTACATCGTCGATTGTGTCAATGAGATGAAGGCCTATGGTGTTTCGATCGTTGACACCCTTGGTCTCATGAGCGTGAAACAGCTCTTGCATATCTTCAGGCTCATGGATTACAACCTGGCGCCGGAAGTGGGCATTTGTTTCCACTCGCATAACAACCTGCAGCTTTCTTTCTCCAGTGCTCAGGTGTTGGTTGAAGAGCACGCAGATCGAGAATTGATCATCGATGCTTCTGTTCGGGGCATGGGGAGGGGAGCGGGTAATCTGTGTACGGAGCTGCTGTTGCAGTACCTGAATGACAATTTTGAGAAAACTTATAATCTGGTTCCCATCCTCAAGATCATTGATGAACAGATTGATAAAATCTACGCAAAGATGCCGTGGGGATACAACGTTCCGTATTACCTGGCAGCATCGATGAGGTGCCATCCGAATTACTCCTCTTTTCTGATGGATAAGGCGTCGATTTCTGTGGAAAGCATCAGTGAAATTCTCGCGATGATTCCCGATGACAAACGCTCCAATTATGATAAGGAACTCATCCAAGACCTGTACCTGAAGTACCAGAAAAATGAAGTTAATGACAATGCTCTGTTAGATGAATTGCGTCGTGCTGTACAGGATAGACCTATTTTAATCCTGGCTCCCGGCAAGAGCATTGTCAAGGAGGCGCAGAAAATTACAGACTATATTGCCAAAGAACAGCCGTATATCATTAGCATCAACTTCCGCCCGGCAAATATCCGGGTGGATAAGGTATTTATCAGTAATGCCCGACGCTTTTCCGAGCAAAGCGACTTGAGCAATGTTATTGTAACTTCCAATATCCGGACGAACGACGTGCCCAAGTTAAATTATGGGTCGTATCTGAACAACTCGGATATGGCAGACAATGTGGCATTGATGCTCCTGAAGGTGTTGATGAAGATCGGCGTCAATTCGGTGAACTTCGCGGGTCTGGACGGCTTCGCTTCGGATAATGACAACTATTACGCTCCGGAGATGATCAACAATGCGCGACTGGGAGAAGAGAAGGATCGCCGTAATGACATCATGGCAGAGATGCTGCATAAGTTTCCCATCCGCATTCAATTTGTAACTGCGTCGCGCTATGAAAATTAAAGCAGTTATTTGGGATGTTGACGGCACGCTGCTGAACACGCAAGAGGGTTTAACAGCGGCATACCGCTACGCTATCGAACAGTGCTACTTATCCTCCAAGACGGATGAGGAGCTAGAGTCATTCATCGGGCCCACGCCGCAGACAATTTTCATGACTCATTTCGGTCTGAATAAGGAAGAGGCTCAACGTGCTGCAGAAATCTTCCGCGAACGTTATAAGTCGCACGACCTCTTTAAGGCGTCTTTGTACCCCGGCGTGGAGGAGGTTCTCTCAAGCTTGGATAAGGCAGGCATCCAGCAGGCGATAGCTACGAATAAACGCCAAGATTATGCGACGGAGATTTGCAAACACTTCGGATTAGTTGACTACTGTGATCCTATCATCGGTGCGGATAATGAAAACAAGTTGACAAAGGCCGATCTCATCAAGAAATGTTTAGAGGAGCTGGAAATTTCTGATCCTTTCTCCGTGGTGATGATTGGCGACACTGAGGGCGACAAACAAGCCGCTCAGGCCGCAGGAGTCCAATTCCTCGGTGTCAATTACGGGTTCGGATTTCAGAATGTACTAGGCTACGCTAACTCGCCGGAAGAAATTCTTGAATTGCTTGAAAATATGAAGCACAAGCCGTAATTCATCTTTTAAATATCGTAACAATTAAACACTAAAATTTATCAACTATACAACTTACTTACAAAACTATGAGAACCGAAAGCCAAGAAAACGAAAACGTAGTCATTTTAGACTGTGAAGATTTGACTTCTAGTTCAGTGAGCAAGAATTTCTCTGGTATAATTCGCAAGCGGCTTCTCAAAAATCTAACTAAACTAATACACGAGGAGCTATCGAGGGCAAAGCAGAAGAGAGAGGAAGAAAGACCAGAGCAAATTATTGATGGATTGAGAGAGGTTCCTTCGTATTCACTTAATTATTTTATTGATGGTGAACGGGGGAGTGGCAAGACCACATTTTTAAAACATCTTGTAGCGAACTTGCATAAAGAGTTCCCCAAAAGTATTGGATTTTTACCATGGTATGATCCTTCTGAATCCTCTGGTATCACCGAAGACCTATTCATTACAGTAATAGCTGCCCTTAAAACAAAGATGAGGAAGTTGGCTCGAGAGCCTCATAGGCAAAGGGAGTATAACTCAAATCGCTATCGTTTCTGTGAAGACAAACTGGATAAGCTTGATAAAGCCATTGTTCGTTTTTCTTGTGAACGCAAGGCTTTGAGTAATATGAGTGAGTACAGAGCTTCTGCTCTAAGTAGTGAGGATCCGGAGATGAATAGCAATATCCGAAAGAATTTCAAAGAGAGCATGAAGCTTCTATGCGAGTTGGAGCAAGTTGACGCTTTCGTTCTTGTGATTGACGATGTCGATATTCGAACTAAACAATGCTGCAATGTTCTTGAAAATTTACGTCTGTATTTGTCTAATGAGTATCTCATTGTTCTCATGGCGGGGGATCGTGAGAATAATCTTGAACATGTCCGTGAGAAATTTTTCAAGGAATACAACATTGGATATCATAGGGAAGATAAACAAGGATGGGAAGAAAGGATGAAAGCAATAAGGCTGCATGCTGAACAGTATTTTGTCAAGCTTTTTCCCATAAAGCAACAATTTGAGTTGGTGGATCTTTATACTTTAACGCATCAAAACAACTCAGTAATAATCAAACTTCGATATAAAGTTGGAGATAAGGAAGGTTTTGTTAAAGAACTTCTCGAAGAACAATTAAAAAGAATATTTCAAATTGTTTTAGGTAATAATGAGTCAGAAAATAGTCGGTATATTGATGGAGATAACGATGATGACAAAAAGTTTCATTTAACAATAGTCGACAACGAGGTGATGCATAATGTTGAGATTTTCATGTCACTGCCTCTCCGTAATATTTTGCAAATCCTTGATTATTGGTTTCGAGAAGAAATTTTGGATAAATTGGTTAAAAGTAAATCTGGAAATCTTGATGAGTCAAAGCGGAGTAGAGAGGAAATAAAATATCTCGTACGAACTATTCTAAATCATTCATTACGCGATCAGATGCCAGATCTATCCCTGTCTTATAAGTATGAGGAATTGGGATTAGATGATGGACGAGCCTATTATGCGTTGCTTCTGCGTCTTTGCCAAGATACAGGTGATTTAGAACATGGATTTTATCTTTCTGATGATATCCAGAGAAATTCGAAATATAGATATCTCGCTTTTATTTTGGCTACAAACTTTAAGAGGCATGTTAAAGATTTCAAAGACTTCTTATCATATCTGTTATATGGACCCGTAACAATCACTTTATATGGGAAAGCTTTAGAACAATTCAAGGCAGCAGAGGTGGAGTTGAAAAAGAATTTTGTGTTGACATCACAAGAAGATTTCAGAAGAAGTTTTGAAAAATACCTTCACATCGGAGATAGGCTGAGTGCTTCACGTTGGGCTAGAAAAGCTAATATGATTTGGTGCTATGATCCGGATGGATATAATGTCCATTCGGGCGTGCTTCATATCCAAGATCCAAAAATCCTAAAAAAGATGGGTGGATATATGAACAACGCTCCGGCGAATCGAGAAAAATTCCGTCGCACTATAGCTCTCATCGTTAGCATGAATCGGTCAGATGGACGCGACAATAGCTATTACATTTCTATATACGGCTACCTTGCGTATATTTTGCACTGCGTTGAAATTTGTGATGAGGTATATGGTACTGATATGCACTTTACTTCGAAAAAAGAAGAAAAAAAACAGGATCAAAAAGCTAAACAGGAGCTTCTTGATTTGACAGGGGAGTACTTTCCTATTAGATCATGTCGTCGCCCAGAATGGCAATTAACGGCACCCGAGAAAGAAGATAGTCCAACGATTTTATTGATTGAAAGAACAATTCTGTTAAGGGAGTCACCTAAAGAAAACGTAAAAGGTTATCGTGGAGCTATCAATCATGAGACTGACTCCCTTATGAACGATATTGTCGAGTGGTGTAAAAAATTAAGAAAAGCACGGGAAAACTCATCGTTACTTCTTGATAGTATCACTCCACAGATAATGGGGAACTTGTGGTCTAATATATATCATTACATACAAAGTATAAGCAATACAGCAGTTCAACAGAAAGAAAAGAAGGGGGGTGTCCAGACAAAATCGAAACCCCGAAAAGTTGATTCTCCCCAATATATACGAATTTTTAATGCAGTTATGGAGATATTTGTGGGATATATGAAATTATATCCACAAACCACTCCGATTGTTTCATCCTACTTGGAAATGATATATGATTTCCCGCTAACAAAATATTTTAATCTAAATGAAATTTTAATTAAGGAGCCGAAAAAAACATCAAAGCCAAAATGAGTTACTTAGATGTTAAGTGTTTCATTTCCTAAGTTTTATAATATTTGTAACCTCTCATTTCATTCATGGCAAAAGTATCTACCATACCGGCATACATTTTAGCCAATGAAAACTTGCTCATGAAGCTGTTGAGGGAGCCATTTAGCGCGAGTCTCATCGAGGGGAACCGCGACAAACTTCAGGAATTGGTTCAGCTGGATTTCCATCGGTGGAACAGCACGCGCCCGGATCATGTCTTTCAGAACCGGTGGAAGGAGTTTGAGTATAATTACATACAACAGAAAGACAAAGTAAACAGGTGTGGCTGGCAATATGCTGATCCTGGGGATGGGAAAAGCAATTCTCATTACGTTTTGGCGTCACTTGAATGTCTCGTTGATGAATACATTGAGATACGGCATCATGAACTGCACATCAAGCTGGACAAGTTTGGCTGGTGGCAGAATATGCTCAGCCGGATGTCTCCCTTGCCCATATTGGCTTGGGCGTATGTGAAACTGGAAGAGCGCTACACCCAGTTGCCTTCGTTGACAGAACGAAAGTATAGGCAGCTTTATCCGTACGATGCAGGGGTCGAGAGTTACATTGCTCAGCAGGGATTGAACGATGTGCACGTCCATGCCAATATGTGTGCTTATGCCGAGGATTGCTGGCTTGAGGCGCTGGATCACACGGAAGAGGAATGGCTGGAGCAAGAACATGAGTACCGCCGAAATGTTGAAGTGCCCATGCTGTATCGTCTGGTACATGTGGATTTGACTCCACGAGTCATGGAACATCACATGGAGATTGCTAAAAGACTCAGATACATCTTGATCAATTATGCGAGGGACAGGAAGGTACCATGGAAAAAGAGAGAAGTAGGGGAACGTGAAAAGTTGGAAGAGCTTGAGGCGGATGGATTATTAGCAACGCTGAGTTTTCTTCCGCCTATTGAGTGGGATGAAAGTCACGTATCAAGTCGATTGGGAGAACCGAGAAAAACGGATACGGCAAGAGGTGAAAATCTTCCCGACACAACAGCGGAAATGAAGTGGATGATGCAGCTCCTTAGGAAGCAAATGAAGGAGCCGAATAAACATATCGAGAAAGCCTTTTTCTTTTATTTGCTGTTGATGAATGAGTATTATATGTTCTGCGTGCAGAGGGAGAACTCGTATGGCTTCAAGCAATTTCAGCGATACTCCTCGGTGCAGAAGTATGTCGTTTCCCAGCCGTTCTATTTCAGAGGAATCTTTCAACGCATGCATGGCGGGGGGACGAATAGCGTTGCTCATTACGTGGAGCTGCGGATATCACCTGCTGATGATAAGATAAAGTTTCAACGCAAGCTCCTTCTTATTCTGTGGGGATATTTGGAATATGTGTGGGAGAATTTGGATGAAAAAGACCTGTCTCCCGAGGAGCAGTACCGTCATCGTTGCGGAAAATATTTGCATGGCTGGCAGGATGTAGAGGCAGAAGAGAGATATGCAGAAGCAATGGATGAGGTGTTAAACGAATTGGAGGATAAACTGCAATATATCCACCATCGGACGATACAACCTGCAATCGTTGTTCATCTCATTAAAAAGCCATGGAAGCCGGATTTTGAAAATAAGAGGGTATCACTACGTTATAAGCAAAATCGTGACGAGTATGAGAGACTGCTCAATCTGCTCAAAGAATTATTTGAAGGCTATCCTAAACTCCGGCGATGGGTCCGCGGCATTGATGCGGCGGCGGACGAGTTGGAGACGCCACCCGATGTATTTGCGCCGACTTATCGTAAGGCTCGTTATGATTTGAATCTTCTACATGCCACCTACCATGTGGGAGAAGATTTCTGTCATCTTGTCAGCGGTATCCGTGTTGTGTGTGAAGCCGTTGATTTTTTGCAATTGCGCAGCGGAGACCGAATCGGACACGCCACAGCGTTGGGTGTGGATCCCACATTGTGGAGGGAGACGATGCCCATACAAATCACTCTTAAGCGGGGCGATTGGTTGCTTGATCTTCTTTATGCCTGGAATCTTCTTCAGGGGCAAAGGCAAATGGATGATGTCATACAGCGGCTGATTGACGATATTTGCCAGCATGGCTATGCCATTTTTCAGAAACAACACGTTTCCTCTCACTTCTTAAAAAAGGTATTTGATTTGCGTCATTTGGATCCACTCGTTTTGATGGATATGTTCCATCGGGCTGTAAGCATAATGGAGAAGAATAACTACAATCCTGACGCTCATTTCGAATTTGCTCAAGCCGTGGAAGAGATACGGAAATTGCCCAATATCTTCCGCCTCAATCAGATTGAAGAAGGGGAGGCTTATCGAGCTTTTTGCCGAGAAGCTCCGGAGGTGATGGAGATGCTGCTCATGTGGCAAAGCAGCAAAGAAATATGGGAAAGGAGTCAGGCGCGTATCGAGATTCCCGCAGATTATTTCTCTGATGAGATTTTGGAGCTGCTGCAGCGATTGGCGATGCGCAAGCTCGTGGAAAAATCAATCGTGGTGGAGACTCTCCCCACGAGTAATTTGCGGATTGGACAGTACAGGGAGATGGGACAGCATCATTCACTGAGGTGGCTCAAAGCAGATTCCGATGGTGGAGAGGTGACGCCACTTGTTGCATTGGGGACGGATGATCCCGGGGTCTTTTTTACTGACATCAAGGGGGAGTTTTATCACATCTTCGCGTCTTTGTGCAAGAGGGGAGTTAATGCGCAGAGGGCATTAGATATCCTCATCCGTGTGAATCAGTGTGGCGAGAGGTACGCCTTTCGTAGTCTTACAGGTAATTTTGTGGAGGAAGGGATGTCTGTAAACGCAAACTACGGCGCAGTATCCTTACATTTATGAACAATAAACGCCTATGAAAAAGATAACTCTTGCAATTATACTGACTCTTTTGGTCAACATCCTAAGCCTGCCGTTATGGACAGAATACGATTATGGTGGCTTTGTGAGAACTCTTTTCAACAAAGAGTCTCGACTTGTTCTTGGCTATCAAGGCATGATCACTGGCGCTGAGCCGTTTCTTTTTCAGGCTTGCCCTGCCCCCATTACCTGTTCGCATACGTATGGGGGCAATGGGGATGCTCGATACGCAACTTTAGTTGTGAGGACAAGAGGGAGGTGGCAGAAATTTTCTCTTCAACTTCAAGCATTGCAAGATGGGAAGATTAGCATGGTATTTACGGGACCAGAGGTGCGTGATGAATATGGACAACTCTACTCGGTGCTGACAGATTGGAAAGATTTGAAAATTAATGGCAAAGTTATTTTCAAAGGAACTAAGACCTTTTCGTTAACCAAGGTTTTTGCTCAACAAATTCCCGTAAAAAAAGGCGGAGTCTATCACATTGAAGCGGAGATTCGTCGGCATTATTTTTCGATTCACGATTTCAAATTCCTGAAATCTGGAAACTTGTGGTTCCTCATTGCTGGGAATCTCTTGGTTTTTTTCTCAATTTATCGTTTACTTTTCCTCATGATTAAATATTGGGGGCGTATAGGACCCAGTGATACGATGCTCATCAGTACTTTCTTTGCTTTTTTATTCATTCCTACAATTTATATTTCGGATGCAACGTTATCAACAAGGGAAGGTCGAAAGCTTGCCGTGAAACCG
The DNA here is from genome assembly GCA_947601655.1 of uncultured Akkermansia sp. Classification (GTDB taxonomy): domain Bacteria; phylum Verrucomicrobiota; class Verrucomicrobiia; order Verrucomicrobiales; family Akkermansiaceae; genus Akkermansia. The sequence goes on along the minus strand of CANQGG010000001.1, from coordinate 119,855 downwards.
ACATGGAAAGAAGTTTGGAGGGGGAATAAAGATACAGGGGGGGGGTATGGAGAATGGCTTAACGACCATTTTTGTGGACGAACTGTCCTCATCAAATTACATGATGTTATCAGAAACATGCTATCCTACATTATTCGTGCGAAGAAGGGAATTTATTTCAAAGAAGGGGGGTGGTTTTTTTCTCTTCCTTTAGAAGCGAGAATAAACAGGGATCCTGTAGTTATTGAATCTATCGTGCAGAATGTAGTCAAATTGAATGATTTTTGTCAGAAAAATCAAATTAAACTTTATGTTATGGAGTCTCCTAGCAAGGAGACTGTATACAAGGAATTTCTCTCGGAAAAATACGGCTTTGATGAAAAGACGTTTGCTCGAACCTCCCAAGTACAGGAAATCATCAGGAGTAAGGTACGGAAACATCATATTCCTTGGATATACCCATGCGAGGCGCTTCGTAACGCATCCAAACAAGATTTTGTGTATTTCAAGTGGACTCACCACTGGACGGACTGGGGGGCGTTTGTTAGTTATCGGGAATTGATGAAGGAAGTGAATAGGAATTTTCCCGATATGCCAGTCGTTTCCCTCAGTGATTGCCGAAAATCACGGAATCGGCTCATCCGAGATGAGTGGTTCCGACTATACCGGCTTGGACTTACTCATTCACTTTTCAATTTCAGCGATGATCCTTCTAACCGAGTGCTTTATAATTACTATGACCACAAAAATGCTGACAAGATGGTCGTTCAAGTTGGGCGATTTACAAAGAATTTTGCTTACCCGGAAGGGAAGCATAGGGTAATGTTAGTTGGCTCATCAATGAATGACAGTTTTATTCAATTCCTACCTTATTCTGCCGTTGAGACCAAATATATTCGGGTGAATATGGGACAGGCAAAAGACTCAGACCTCTGGAAGATTCTCAAGTTGTACAGGAACGACATTCTCACCTTTAAGCCAGAAATTCTTGTGCTTTCAATCCCCTCAGGCTCTTTGCCCCGAATGTGCGACCTCATTTCAACCAAATAAATCATGTTATTCTCATCGACCGTATTTCTATTTTTGTTCCTGCCGATCGTGTGCCTCCTGCACCTTTTGGTGAGGAAAGAGCTGAAGGATTATGTCCTACTGCTGGCGAGCATCTTCTTCTACGCCTGGGGCGAGCCGCGGTATGTGGCGGTGATGCTGCTCACCATCATCATCAACTACGTGGGCGCTATTCTGATTTCAAAATACAAGTGTAAAAAGACGCTATTATTGCTCACCATTCTGGGGGATTTAAGCTTCTTGTTCTACTTCAAATACTTCAACTTCTTTGTTGAAAATATCAATGAGCTTTTTGGCGATCATATCGACTTCATCAAGGTGATCATGCCCATTGGCATCTCCTTCTACACCTTCCAGGCCATCAGCTACGTGGTGGACGTCTATCGGGAGGAAGTCGAGCCGCAGAAAAACATCTACAAACTCGCGCTCTACATCACCCTCTTCCCGCAGTTGGTGGCGGGACCTATCGTCAAGTATCATGACGTAGCCGATCAAATCGAGAATCGCACGGTTGACTTTGAGAAGGTCGCCTACGGAGTGAAACGCTTCATCGTAGGACTCGCCAAGAAGGTTCTCCTCGCCAATACCCTGGGAGCCGTAGCAGACAAAGTCTTCACTCAACCGATCGACCAACTGGACTGCATGACCACCTGGCTGGGAGCGATCTGCTACACCTTCCAGATCTACTACGACTTTAGCGGGTATTCGGACATGGCTATCGGTCTCGGCTCCATCTTCGGGTTCAAATTCCTAGAGAACTTCACCTACCCCTACATCTCGAAATCAGTCTCCGAATATTGGAGACGGTGGCACATATCAATGGGAAGTTGGTTCAGGGACTACCTGTTTTTGCCCCTCCAGCGAGCCTTGTCACTTTCGAAGACCTACGGCAAACTATCTCGCAGGCTTGGGCGTAGGAAAATCAACATTCTCCTGACTGCCATCGCACTCCTAGTGACGTGGTTTTTAATCGGATTTTGGCATGGCGCAGGATGGAGCTTCGTCGTGTACGGTCTTTACAACGGGTTCTTCATCTTTCTTGAAACGCTGACCGGGTGGAATCGTGACCGAAAAAGCTTTGTCGGAAGAGCTATGCAACATTTCTATACCATGTTTGTCGTCGTCCTCGGGTTCGTCATCTTCCGCTCGGACACCATGAATTACGCCTGGCATTACCTTTTGACCATGTTCGGCGCGGAGAGAGGGGAGACCATGTACCACCTCATCTACTACGTGGACCGTATCGAAATCATCGCTCTTATCGTAGGTGCGATCTGCTCGGCACCGCTGTGTCGCAAGATGCTGGAAGTGGAGGGGAGGAACCAGCTGCGGATAGCAGCGGTGAACCTTTGGTTGCTCGCGCTCTTCATTCTGTCGGCTGCCTCCATCGCCGCATCCACCTACAATCCGTTCATTTATTTCAGATTCTAGTATGATTATACAAAATCGAGAAATACAAAAATTTGCCCGCTTATCTGGTGATTATAACCCCGTGCACGTGGATGAGCAGTATGCTCGTCAAACCATGTTCGGAGGGCAGATCGTGTACGGCGTGCAGCAGGTGATGCTTTGCCTGGAGGAGTTCGCGAGGCAGGTGCAGCACCCCGTGTTCATTACGGGTATCAAGGCAGAGTTCCGACGTCCTCTGTCCGTAGGGGAAAACTTTGAGATTGATGTGTCGCCGTCGGCAGCAGGAGCAAGGATGAGTGTGAGGGAGGGGGCAGGGATTTTCTCCAAAGTTAGTCTTCAGTACGAGATGGTAAAGTCAACGGGAGTTCCCCCAGAAGAGGCGGAATGGATGCAAAAGCCAACCTCTCCCGATAGGGACGTCCCGGTGACATGGGAGGAAAAGACAGGGTATAATACCGATCTGTGCCGCGAACTCTTCCCCGCTGCCGAGCGGATGATCCACGCGCTCAATCTCGGCGTCCTGCTTGCATCAACTCGTATCATCGGCATGCGCTATCCCGGGCAGGATTCTTTATTTCGCGGGTTCAATCTGCAATTCTCTCACCATGATCGAAAGGGAGAAGTGATATCTTGTACAGGGACACCGTTGCAATCGCTTTTTGGGGAATGCTCCGTCAAAGTCGAATCGGACTTTGTGCAAGGTGAACTGAGTGCCTTTTTCCGTCCTCCCGTCATCCAGTACAACCCCATCCCTGTGCTACTCAAGAAAAAACTAATAGGGGATTTTTCCCGCCAGCGCGCTCTCGTGGTCGGCGCCAGCCGTGGCATCGGTATGCAGTGCGCGAGGTTGCTCGCAATCGGTCGGTCAAATGGGGTATTAGTTACCTATAATAAGTCCCTTGATAACATAATCAGTCTTCTCGATGAGCTCCGGGACTACGGTTGCACGGCGGAAGCCGTGCAGCTAGATGTTGCACAGCCCGCAGCTGATTCGCTGGAGAATATACGAGCCTTTGCTCCTACACACCTTTATTATTTCGCGACACCGAAAATAAGCTCAGTCATAAAGACGCTCAACCAAGGAAAGTTTGAGCGATTTTGTAACTGCTATATATTTGCATTGAATAAGTTGATTGATGAACTGAAACCTCATGGACTAAAGGGTGTTTTTGTTCCATCATCAATAGCGATCGATGAGCTTCCCAAGGACATGGTGGAGTATGCGATGGCGAAGGAAGCGATGGAATGTTGGGGACGGGCAATGAATGCGGACAAAAAGAAAGGGATGCGTGTGTACATGCCGAGATTCCCACGCATCCATACCGCGCAGACCCAGGTGCTGCTGCCTGTGGAGGCGGCAGTCGCTGAGGATATCTTATTTCCTGATATGCAACAATTCGAAAAAGAATCAAACGATGAATGACCTACTCAATCAGCTGCAATACCCAACGGATCCGGGGCTCGTGCTACGGAAACGCAACACGATACGTAAGCTTTTGCTAGAAACCGGCGAGAAGCGAGTACAGAAGAAAATCGCTATTCTCGGTGGCTCCACAACGCATGATATCCGAGAAATCCTCAACCTCTGCTTGCTCTATAACGGTATTGAAGCGGAGTTCTACGAATGTGAGTACAACCAGTACTACGAGGAGGTCATGTTCAATAATGAGGAACTTAAGAATTTCCATCCGGATATTGTCTGGTTCCACACTTCCTACCGCAATATCCTCCACACCCCTGACGTCCGGGATACTCGGGAAGAGGTGGAGAAGAAGTATGAGGCGGAGATAAGGCGTTTCCAGGAGATATGGGAAAAATGCTTGGAGGAACTGGGATGCACTATCATTCAGAACAACTTTGAATGCCCCTTTTACCGTCTGCTGGGCAACAAGGATGCGTCGGACATCCATGGGCTTACCAACTACATCCAGCGGCTCAATGCGGCATTTTACGAGTACGCCCAGAGCCACGAGAACTTACACATCCACGACCTCAACTACGTAGCGGCAGATTATGGGCTATCCCGCTGGCATGATTTGTCCGCGTGGTACCTGTACAAGTACTGCTGCCGCATCGAGGCTATTCCCTTCCTGGCGCACAGTGTAGCTCGTATTATCAAGTCTCTCTACGGGAAGAACAAGAAGGGCTTTGTGCTGGACATGGACAACACATTGTGGGGAGGTGTCGTTGGGGATGACGGTGTGCAGAACCTGGAGATAGGCTCAGAGACCGCCGCCGCACAGGCCTACCAGGAGTTCCAGCAGTACCTGAAGGCGCATCAGGGGCTCGGCGTGCTGCTGAACATCAACTCAAAAAATGACCGAGAGAATGCGTTGGCGGGGCTCGCTCATCCGGAAGGTGTGCTGCGGCAGGAGGACTTTATCACAATCAAGGCGAACTGGAACCCGAAGAGCCAGAACATGGTGGAAATTGCACAGGAGCTCAACCTGCTGCCGGAAAGTTTGGTGTTTGTGGATGACAACCCGGCGGAGCGCGAGATCGTGCAGACGCAGGTGCCTCATGCCTGTGTGGCGCCCATCAGCTGCCCCGAGAACTACATCCGTGAGATCGACCGTGCGGGCTTTTTCGAGGTAACTTCCTTCTCGCAGGATGACCTCGCCCGCACGCAGATGTACAAGGCGAATGCGCAACGCGTACAGGCGGCGCAGAGCTTCGGGAATTATGAGGATTACCTGCGCTCGCTGGACATGAAGGCGGAGATCAAGCCATTCTCGGCGGTGTACATGGCGCGTATTGCCCAGCTCACCAACAAGTCCAACCAGTTTAACCTCACCACGAAGCGGTACACCTGGGCGGAGATTGAAGCCGTTGCGGCCGATCCGAACTGTATCACTCTCTACGGCAAACTCACGGATAAGTTCGGGGATAATGGGGTGGTGAGCGTCATGATCGGACGTCAGGAGAAAGACGCCCTCCATATCGAGCTGTTCCTCATGAGCTGCCGGGTTCTGAAACGGGGGATGGAGCAAGCGATGATGGACGAACTCGTACGCCGCGCCAAGGAACAAGGGATTACCCAAATCCGCGGCTACTATTACCGCACCGCCAAGAACGGCATGGTTGCTGATCTCTACCGCACTTTCGGATTCACACTTGCGGAAACACGCGGGGACGATACCGTGTGGAATCTGGATACGAAGAACTACAAGAACCTACAATCAATCATAACCATCGAACACTGAGATGAACAGAGACGAAATATACGCCAAACTGACGGAGATATTCAAGGAGAACCTTGATCTGGATGAAATTGAACTGACTGATGAGACCACGGCTGATGATGTGGAAGGGTGGGACTCCCTGGCACACATCGGTCTCATTGCCGCCATCGAGCAGGAATTCGGCTTCCGCTTTGCCATGAAAGAGGTTGTGAACCTGCACAATGTCGGCGAAATGGTGGACCTTATCCTGCAGAAAATAGGGTAGGAGAACACTGAGACAGTAGAAATATCATTTCAGCAGGATCTACAAATACCGGTTGATCCGCTATAAGATACCGAGACCTGACTCTCACACACAAAATAAGCATGGTTTTTTCATCAGTCCTCTTCCTGACGATGTTTCTCCCAATCGTGCTGGGGATTTACTTCCTGGCGCAGGAGAAGATGCGCAACGCAGTGTTGCTGACCGCAAGTCTGATCTTCTACGCCTGGGGGGAACCTAAGGCTGTCATCGTGATGGTGGCGTTAATCATCCTTAGCTATGTTGTAGGGCTTGGGATCGAGAAGTTCCCGAAGTATTCCAAGTGGATTTTAACATTCGGTATCCTATCCAACCTGTCGGCGCTCATTTACTACAAGTACTGGATGTTCTTGCTGGAGAATATCAACCTTTGTTATTCCCCCCCCCCAATATCTGTTATTCCGAAAATCGCCTTGCCGATAGGCATTTCCTTCTACGTCTTTCAGATTCTCTCTTACCTGATTGACGTGTACCGCGGGCAGGTTGCCGCCCAGAGGAACCTCGCTTCCTTGGCAACTTACGTGTCCCTCTTCCCGCAATTGGTGGCGGGACCGATCGTGCGGTACGAGACCATTGAGAAGGATATACAAAACCGGTCAGTCCGTTACGAGCAAGTTTACCAAGGGCTGCGACGCTTCGTGATTGGCCTCGCCAAGAAGGTGTTGATTGCCGATCAGATGGCATTCGTCGCCGACACGGTTTTCAACTCGCCGGTCAAGGAAATTCCTACCCTGTTTGCCTGGGTTGGCGCGCTGGCATATACCCTGCAAATCTACTACGATTTCTCCGGTTACTCCGACATGGCTATCGGCCTGGGCAGGGTGTTCAATTTCAAATTTCTGGAAAATTTTAATTACCCGTACATCTCAAAATCCATCTCCGAGTATTGGCGTCGGTGGCATATATCAATGGGGAGCTGGTTCAGGGATTACTTGTTTTTGCCTTTATCACGCGCTTTATCACTTTCGAAAACCTATGCAGTGCTCTCTGGCAAGATTGGGCGCAAGAGAACAAACATTTTCCTGACGGCTGTCGCACTCCTAGTGACATGGTTTATAATCGGATTTTGGCATGGCGCCGGGTGGAGCTTCATCGTGTATGGGCTTTACAACGGCTTTTTTGTCTTTGTAGAGATACTAACGGGATGGAGTAGAGAGAGTAAGAGTCCTCTCGGCAACCTTGTCCGGCATCTGTATGCCATCTTGGTTTTCATTATCGGTTTTGTGATCTTTCGTTCCGATACGTTGGGCTATGCCTGGCAATACGTCAAGACCATGTTTGGCGATTCAAACGCTCCACTGAACAGTTTCTATAAGGCGACAGAGTTTTTGACTTACAGCAATGCGATGATCTTCATCATCGGCTGCATCCTGTCCACGCCGCTGCTTGCTCGCTGGTACACCAAATATGAAGGGACAAAGCTTGATGTCGTTGTCATGCTGGTTCTTTTCATCGTGGCGTACGTGTTTGCGATCACATCTACATTCTCGCCGTTTATTTATTTCAGATTTTAAGTTATGAAGAATTGGCATCAAAAATTATTCATCCTTGCCATTGCCCTTCTGTTGGCATTACCGATGACCTACATGCTCGGGGTGAAGGATAAGACCGTGTTAAATGGCGTCGAACCTATCACGGGACTACCAAGTCTGCAGGAGAAATCCTGGAAGGATCGTGCTTTTCAGCAGAATTTTGAAAAGTGGTGGGCCTCGCATTTCGGATTCCGAAAATTGGCGCTCAAAACAAAAAACACCCTCTATGATTTAGCTAATTTGAACAAAATCCATGCCGGATATAGTGGAACGCTCATTGAAACTGGCAGCAAGAATTTAATCGGGAAACCCTACATTGCACTACTTTACAACGCACCCAGCCGACAAAATGAAGCTCTTCTGGCGCCCAAATTGCAGAAGTTGGTGCATACGTTGCAGGCTGATAATCGACAGGTGTTGTTTGTGTTGGGGTCGACAAAGGCTGATGTGTATGAAGATGAAATTCCAATGCGGTTTAAGTTTTTTGCCCACAAGAAGTTTGACGTTTACCAGTTCTGGGAAAATCTTTTAAAGCGTCTCAACATCTCCTATATCAACACCGTGCCGATGATGAAGGAGATGGCAAAGAAAGAGGGCTATGAGCCTTACTCGCGCACCGGAACACACTGGGCAGCATACGGGGCTGCCCGCGTGACGCAGGAGATCCTCAAAAAGTTGGGGTTGGAGGCGCTTGGCATTCAACAAATAACCATGGGTAATCAGGCACCTTTCGGCGAGCGTGATATTGCGAATTTAATGAACACGTTCATCACGTATCTGCCCGATGAACGCTTCCCCCAAGTGACGCTTGCGCCGCCAAAAAGACCCATTGAAAAAAATTTCGTTCTCCTCGGGGATTCCTATACGGGGTCGTTCATAGCAACAGCAATCCGCAATAAATACGTGAACCCACGTCGTATTTTACAAATTAGCAACCGCTTGATGAAGGAAGAGGAAGTCCCTGCCTTTTTCCATGATAAGGACGTTTATCTTTTTGTTAATCAGGGAACAAGTTGGAATGATCCCCATGCGTCGATGTTCCAGAACATTGATACAATCCTCAAAAAAATGCCGACACATTTCATGCACGATTGGCTACGGGATGAGCGAGGCAATTTTGTTTCGACGGACAAGTCCCGCATCGTGATCCCCAACGTGGATAAGAACGACGTAAAGCTCAAGTTCACTGCTTCTCAAATCGGCGGGAAACTCGTTGTGAACGGCAAAGAAATCGCTATCGATAAACGACAATTCGAGACCGTCTTACCGGGGAAAGATACGGATGGAAAATACCGCTTCCTCGTCACGCTAAAGACAGAAAAACCGGTCACACTCTCACAGATAACCGTCCAGCCATTGCTTTTCGCCCGAACTTACAACTTTGCCAATAAAACGCTGCCGATTGAAACATCCGGCCTCTCTTTTGCAGAGTCCTGGGGGCGTTGGTCGGATGGAGACGTTGTTACGCTTCGACTCGATGTACCGCAGAATAAACCACTAAAGTTTACGTTCAGGGAGACACATGCTTTTGTCCCGGCAGGGAATCCACTTGTGACGGCTGATGTTTTTGCAAATGGCAGAAAGGTAGGGACGTGGACATTTAAATATAAAGTACCCTATCCCAAGACGGAATTTGTCGTTCCGGTCAACGTACTGAAAATGAAGAAACCCTTGGATATCGAAATCAAAATAGACGGAGCGAAAGCTCCCGTTGATCTCGGCGTCAATAAGGATAAACGACGTCTCGGCTTAGGCTTCCATACACTCACCATCACCACAGCACAGTAATCGCGTGAGCGAATGCGGTTGCTGCTTGTGCATTGTCGATACCGTGTGCGCATGGCGCATACGGGGCAGGGAGAGACTCTCTCATCCAGGGAAACAGACAAGAGGACACTGGCCAGGGCAAGCGTATTTGAAATGCGTTTGCCTATGGACCCTTTCATGTACCATGGACCGTGGACCATGTAGGAAATTTGGCGAGTTCCGCTCGCGGAGTTGCGAAGCATAAGCCCAAGCGAATTTCTGAAGCGACGCGCTTTTTGTGTCAGGAAAGGTTTTGAAATGTACCATGGACCCTTTCATGTACCATGTAAAAAATTTGGCGAGCTTTGCTCGCGAAGCTGCGAAGCTTTAGCTGAGGTGGAGGGCTAAAACATGAGCGTTATTGCGGTCGAAAGGTTCTTGGCTATGCAGAGCCGTGGCCACCGCTCTGCTACATGGTCCATTGGTACATGATACGATGTTCTCTGTTGCTTCACTTCTCTCAAATGCGTTTGCCCTCGTCGCGCACAAAAGGGATTGCAAGACGGGTGGGAGTCTGCTACCATGAGCAGCGATATGAAAATTGCCGTCATCGGAAAAGGCGGACGCGAGCACGCTCTCATCGAAACACTTGCAGCTTCTCCCGTCCAACCGCAGCTCTTCTCGTTTCCCGGCAGCGATGCCATTTTTCAGGTTGCTCAACCCATCCCCGTCAAGGGCCTGCACGAACTGATTGACTGGATGAAGGCGCAGGAGATCGATCTTTGCATTGCAGGGGAGGAGAGCTACCTTGTGAAAGATGAAGGATTGGCTAATCTTTGTGCGGAGGCAGGCATTCCCTGCTGGGGGCCGCGCAAAGAGAGCGCACAACTGGAAGCATCCAAAGAATTTGCCAAGCAATTTTTGATGCGCCACGGCATACCGACTGGTCGAGCTCGGGCAGTGAGTACTGCGGAGGAGGCTCGAACGGCTATCGGCGGGCGATACCCCACCGTGCTGAAGTTCGACGGACTGGCCGCCGGCAAGGGTGTGGCAGTGTGCCCGGATGAGGCGAGTGCGGAAGCGTTTCTTTCCGAAATTTTTGTTCAAAAGCGTTTTGGAGAAGGCAGACTTCTTGTGGAAGAATACCTCACCGGACCGGAGATCTCCATCTTTGCCGCAGTCTGCGATGGGCGCTACCTTATTCTCTGCCCGGCGCGCGATTACAAGAGGCTCAAGGACGGTGACAAAGGACCGAACACCGGGGGGATGGGGGCAGTGGCATCGCGCCGGCTTGCGGACGCCGCTACGCTGGAGGAGATCGATAGAACCATTGTGGCGCCGACGGTGGAAGGTCTTACCAAAGACGGACTACCATACCGAGGATTCCTGTATTTCGGGCTGATGCTCACACCGGACGGACCGAAGGTGATTGAGTACAACTGCCGCTTCGGCGATCCGGAATGCGAGGCAGTGATGCCCCTGCTGCGAGGGGATCTGGCGAGCTTCTGTTTCTCCGGCGCCAAGGGAGACTTCAAGCCCGAGCTCATCACCTTTTCGGAGGATTGGAGCGTCTGCTGCATCCTTGCCTCCGCCGGCTATCCGGCCTCCTCCCACAGCGGTGATACTATCTCCGGATTGGAAAACGCCGAAGCCCACATTTTCCATTGCGGCACCAAGAGGGCAGGGGGCACTTGGCAGACAGCAGGGGGGCGTGTGCTGGCCGTCGTCGCAACCGGTAACACCCTGGACGACGCTCGTACAGTTGCCCATCGCGAAGCAGGCAAAATCAGCTTTGATGGTCTGCAACGCCGCCGTGATATCGCTTACAAAAACATCTGAACCAAAATATGAAAAGAATGACTGATCAATCTATTCAATTTCTGCACGAGCTCCTGCGCACCCCATCACCTACCGGGATGGAGATACAGGCGCAGCGCCTCTGGGCATCCTACATCGCGCCATACACAACGAGTCAGGAATGCGACGCCTACGGCTCAACGTGGGCCACGCTGAAGAGCAGGAGAAAAGACGCTCCCACCCTCATGCTGGATGCCCACGCCGATGAAATCGGCTTCTCTATCCGCTATATCACCGACGATGGCTTCGCGTATGTGGAGCGACTTGGCGGCAGCGATGTCGCCATAGCCCGCGGACGCCGTCTCCGTTTCTTCGGAAGGAAGGGGGAAGTACTGGGTGTCATCGGTAACACCGCCATCCATATTCGCGAGGATCTCGAAAAGGCTCCCAAGCTCTGGGAACTCTACGTGGATTTCGGCTGCAGCTCGCGCAAGGAGGTGGAAGAGATGGGACTGCGCGTAGGCGACCGCGCCGTGTATTGCGATGAGCCTCTCATGCTTAATTCTCGTCTCGTCTGCCGCGCGCTGGACGACAGACTCTGCGGTTTCATCACTGCTGAAGTGGCTCGCACGCTGCACGAGCGCAAGATTCGCCCCTCCTGGAATATTGTCTTTGCCAACAGCGTGCAGGAGGAGGTCGGCTGCATCGGCGCAGAAATGGTTACCTACCGATTGAATCCGGATGCTGCCATATGCCTGGATGTCACCCATGCCACCGACACTCCGGGATTGTCAGCCACGCGCTATGGCGAGGTAAAACTTGGGATGGGGCCCTGCCTCTGCATAGGGCCAGCCTGCCATCCTTCGATCAATTCACGGCTTGAAAATATTGCGGAGGAGAAGAATATCCCCCTGCAGCGCGAAACATCCGGCCGCACAACGGGAACAAACACTGACTCCATTTTCCGCTCGCGAGGCGGAGTCCCCGCTACGAATCTTTCTCTGCCCCTGCGTTATATGCATAGTCCTGTGGAAACGGCAGAACTATCGGACGTGGTGAACACGATTGAGCTGCTCGTGCAGTTCATCGCATCGCTCAAGCCGGACGACGTGTTCCGCCACACACTGCGCTGACACGCAAAGCGCGGCACGCCGCGCCACGTGTACGCTTTTCCCCAAGAAACAGCCGCGATCAAGTTCCTTGACCGCGGCTGTTGTTATTCAGGGAGAGGTAAGTATACGTCATTGCCCCGTGCGCTCTCTGTATTTCTCGCGGAGAGCCTTGTCATTTTCACGATTGGTGGCAAGTTGCTCAAGAGTGCGGGAAATTTCTCCAGAAATCTCACCATCCTGCTCATCCTTGCCAAGCTTCTTCAGAGCTTGCACTACCCATGGCCAATCAAACATTCCCCTCATGGCGCGAACAAATGACAGCTTTTGCTTGCGAGCTGCTTCAATGTCCTCCCGCTTCTTCATCAGCTTTGCATATTGAGGAGAATCCTCACCGACGAATTCTGCGGAATCCTTGTCTGTCTTTGCGTTCACCTCACCCCATTCTGCGGTATCGGTGTTGAGCTTGTCGTAGATCATTTCGATAAGTTTTTGAGCCTCCGCCGGTTTTCGATCGCGATTCTGGCAGAGCACGGCTTCAAGTATCGCCTGCACCTGTTTTTCCTTCTTCGCATCGCCGGCAGCTTTTGGCCTAAGTTCCTTCGTGAGAAATTCCACCACACTGTCATCCTGATAGTTCGCGAAGAAATCAAAGATGTTACGCCACTTTGCAGGATCTTGAGCCATCTGCTTGTAATAGGCGAGGGCTTTTGGCGAGCAAGCGCGACCAAGGGCCGACGCCATCGCAGCCCGACGGGATTCAGGAATCAAATCAAATATCTTATCACCCAGCTCCTTCTTCTTTCCGGGATCGTCCATCAAATCTATCACGTTACTCAAACACCTGGCAAGAGTCGTTGCAAGCGTGGAGTTCATCTCCGGGTCTTTGAGCAGGTCGGTGATTATCGGTATATCCTTCTCCGTGATGCGCAGCCCCATCGTTTCCCAGATGTAGGAGAGCACCTCGTCGCGTCGCGCAAAACCTTTCGCCGGCAACTTGGAGACGACCTCAGTGAGATGCAGCAATTTTCCGTTAACATCCTTGATATCCGCCACTGCAAGACGCTGAATCAGCCAGCGATAGAGGGACGGCTTGATTTGCTTCACCTCCTTTTCGAGGCGATCAAATATCATCTTAGCTGACTCGGCATTCTCTTCGGCGGTGATGCCAAGAAGAAGGCAGGCCAGCTGAGCCACCCCATCCGGATTGCCCCCCAACATGGGCTTCCCTTTTTCATCCTTCATGTTTGGGTTCACCACAACATCCATGAGGAACGAGGCATCCTGCAGGCTACAGTGCACATCCACATTCTTCTTCTTAGCGTCCGCCAGACTTTCCACGCCGCTCATGTTAATCTGCTGAGCCCGTTTCAGCAGCGCTAAGATGCGAGCATTACGCTGTTCTGCTCTCGCCTGAATGGCTTTCTCCTGCATCACTTTCACCCCGCACACAGAGGCGAAGGCCACAAAAGCCACTGTTGCAACCCAAAATCCCTTGCGTTTCCAGATTGAAGGCTTTTCTGCAGCTTTTCGCAGTTGCTCCAAGTAGGCATTATCCACTGCGGAAGCTCCCCCTACCGATGCCGAGACATCCGTCTCCGGCGTTTCTTCTTCCGGCGCTTCCTGCACATTCGATTCCGGGGTGGAGGACTTCTTTACCGCCGGTTTCGCCGCCTTAGTCAACCCTCTCTTCAACCCTCCTGTCTTTACCACCCCCGGCTTCACTGCCACAGGTTTCAGGGCTGCTGCAGGCGCCGCTGCGGGTACAGACGCCACCGGAGCAGGCTGAGAGCCAGCTTGTGCTGCCGCAGCCTGTTGATGTTGAAGCTCAGCCACCTGCCTGTTGTATTCCTCCATTTGTCGGTTATACTCCTCCATCTGTCGATTATACTCGGCCATTTGTCTCTCATACTCAGCCTGCGCGGCTGCTGACGCGGCATCTTCAGAAGGCGAGGGTGGCTCTGAAACGGACGCTGCTTCCGGCTGGGGAGCAGGGGTCTGTTCCACGGCCGGCGGTGGAGTTGCCTCAGCCGGTTCCTGTGCGGGCTCAGGGACGGAGGAGGGAGCCGGAGCAGCGACAACGGTCTCTACCGGCGCAGGGTCTGCCGGTTTTGCGTCCTGATGTTTGCTCCTAGCGAGAGGAGCAGTCTTCTTTGCGGCAATAGCCTGTCCATTGACATTTTTCAAACGGGGAGCAGAGGAGGGGACAGTTCCGGATGCCTTCAGACGCACTGAAGGAGCGGCCGTCGACGTCTTTTTGAGCAAGGGTGTGGCCATAGGGGAATAAGTAAAGCTATACCCAGTATGCTACACCTCAGCGGGGGAAAACGCAACAAAAGAGTTCGCAAAGAATGTTTTTTACTTTCTTCTCTCAAATTTCTTCCCTTACTCGTGGAAATTGATTGACTCGCTTTTTCATTTTGAGTAGAATGCAGAATGCGCAGGGAGACAGTTTGACCTGTGTGCGCGTGTGGCTAGTCTATCCAACAATCCTCTTTACCCGTGTACTCCAACGAACAATATCTTTTAGAGCTCCTTGTAGAAGCCGGAGCTCTGGATCCATCCGTCCCGGAGAATATCCGGGCAGAGATTGGACCGACAGAGAGTGTAATCGACAAGGTCGTGCAGGAAGGTCTACTCTCGCGGGACTACATCGCCCAAGTCGCCGCTAACAGTTCCGGACTTGAATTCGTCGATTTGAATGCCTTTGAAGTCGATCCCGGGATTCTGGCGCAGGTGAACGGCGAGTTGGCGAGACGCGTCAACTTCCTCCCCATCGGAGATGACGGGCTCTCATTGCAGGTAGCCATTGCCGATCCTTTCGCCATGGAGACCCTCGATAGCCTGCCGCAGTTTTTGGGACGCGACGTTTCCTTCTTTGTGGCGGCGGAGGATACGCTTGCAAAGGCGATTGACAAGTATTACCCGGAGAAGAAGGCGTCAAAAAACGGGGACGAATCTCCTATCGTGACTCTCGTTGACGAGATGTTTAATGAGGCGCACGCGATGCGAGCATCCGATATTCACATCGAGCCGATGGAGGATCGGGTTCGTGTCCGCTGCCGGGTGGATGGCCGCCTGGTGGAAGTTGCAAGCCATCCGAAGAAACTTCTGGGCTCCATTGTGGCGCGCATCAAGGTGATGAGCAACACCATGAGCATTGCGGAGAAACGTGTGCCCCAGGATGGTCGAATTGAGCTCGATCTGAAAAACGGCGGTCATATTGATCTGCGTGTTAGCACTGTTCCTTCTAACCACGGGGAATCAGTTGTCATGCGTATCCTGGATAAATCTGCGCTGGCTCTGGGACTTCCGCAGCTTGGATTCCTCTCGGATGATGAAGCCACCTTTGATCGCCTCGTTACCTTGCCGGATGGGGTGATACTTGTGACCGGGCCCACCGGATCCGGCAAGACGACAACGCTCTACGCCTGCCTGAACCACCTGAACCGCCCGGACAAGAAGATCATCACTGCAGAAGATCCTGTGGAATATGAACTGCCGGGCATCAACCAGGTTATGATCCGCAGTGACATTGGCATGACCTTTGCCGCGGCTCTGCGAGCCATGCTCCGCCAGGCGCCGAACATCATCATGATCGGTGAGATTCGCGATGGCGAGACTGCTGCCATCGCCATCCAGGCTGCCATGACCGGTCACCTGGTGCTCTCCACCCTGCATACGAACGATGCGCCCTCCTCCGTGGCACGCCTTGAAGACATGGGGGTGGATCGCTTCCTCATTGCTTCCGCGGTACGAGCTGTGATGGCGCAGCGCCTCTGCCGTTGCTTGTGCGGCAACTGCAAGATTGACGGCTCGCTTACCGCAAAACAGGCTCAGATGCTCGGTATAGAACAGGATCGTCCTGTAAAAGTGCCGCGCCCGGGCGGCTGTGAAAAGTGCCGGGGCAAGGGCATGAAGGGTCGTATGGGCATCTTTGAGATTTTTGAGGTGAGTGATGACGTACGTGAGTTGATCAACTCCGATCTCTCCTCTGCTCAGCTGCGCAAACGGGCTCGTGAGCTCGGAATGCGTACCCTTCGGGAAGACGGCATTCGCAAAGTTCTTGCCGGGCGGACCTCGGCAGATGAAGTCATCCATGTTACCACCGGCGACGCCAGTTAATCCTTTTCCCACATAACCCCCATACATCCCCTTCGCAGCGTCATGGACAACCAGCAAGCACTCGAGGTTTTCATCAACGCCGGACTTATTGACCGCGCGCTTTCCAAGGATATCCTGGAGGAAATCGCAAATAGCGGCAAGGAGGTCTGGGAAATGCTCATGGATTTCGGCGTCATCCCCTCCCCGGAGGATTTCTGGAGCGTTATTGCCACAGAGATAGGCGCCACCTACATTTCACTGAAAGATTTTACGCCTGCGCCGGAGGTTTTAGCAATGATTCCTGCGGCACAGGCTCGCATGCACGGCGCTCTTCCCGTTGCCTACCGGGAGGGCGAAGGGCTTTACGTTTGCCTGGAGGATCCGCTGAATCCTCAAACCATTGATGACTTACGTATTCTCACCGGTAAGGATATTTATCTGTATGTGGCGGCGGATTACGAGGTGCGCGCACGTATTGCGGAATACTATGGAGGAGCAGAAGCCGCCATGGGCGACCTTATGCAAGACCTCGCTTCCATGAGCATCAATAGTGTCGATGGGACCGAGGAAGCCAGCGCCGCACCCATCATTAAATTTGTCAACCTCGTTATTACTCAGGCCATCAAGGAAAAGGCTTCCGATATTCATTTAGAGCCTTTTGAACACGAATTCAAGATTCGTTACCGTGTAGACGGCGCCTTGTACGAAATGGCTCCGCCGCCTATCCATCTCGCATCCCCCATCATCTCGCGCGTGAAAGTGATGGCCGGTATGGATATTGCGGAGCATCGTGTGCCGCAGGATGGGCGTATTATGATGCGCGTGGGGGAGAACAGCGTGGATATGCGTGTTAACTCTCTGCCGACACAGCACGGCGAATCGGTGGTGATGCGCGTATTGGATCGCAATAGTGTGAGTCTTGATCTCAACAACCTCAATCTCTCCCCCTCGCTGCACGAATATATCCTCGATACCGTAAACATGCCAAACGGCATCTTTGTGGTCACAGGTCCCACAGGCTCGGGTAAGACGACGACGCTCTACGCTGCCCTGCGTGCCATCAACACGGAAGATACAAAAATACTTACCGCGGAAGATCCTGTGGAGTATGACATCGACGGCATTGTTCAAATTCCCATTAACGAAGGCATTGGAGTCACATTCCCCAGGGTGCTGCGCGCTTTTCTGCGTCAAGATCCCGACCGTATTCTCGTGGGGGAAATTCGAGACACCGACACCGCGCAGATCGCCGTGCAGGCAGCGTTGACAGGGCACCTGGTGCTTTCAACTCTCCACACAAACGATGCCGCAGGCGCTGTCACACGATTCATCGACATGGGGGTGCAGCCCTTCCTGCTGGCAGCTACAATGCTTGGAGTATTGGCACAGAGGCTTGTGCGTACAATCTGTCCCTACTGCAAGATTGCCTACACGCCATCATCGAGTCTTCTGAACCAGCTTGGCATCAGTCCGGATCTCATCGCCTCCCAACAATTCTTTACCGGCTCGCGCTGCGATAAATGCGGCAACACCGGCTACAAGGGGCGGAAAGGAATCCACGAGTTGCTGCATTGCTCAGACCCCATCAAAGAGCTTATCACCAAAAACGTTCCCTCAGTCACACTCAAGCAAAAAGCCATTGAGCTCGGCATGCACACCTTGCGTGAGGATGGCATTCAGAACATCTTCGAGGGCAACACTACCATCGAAGAAGTTCTCAGATACACCTGATTTCACTAATGAAGAGCTGTTAGAAATAACCAGGAGACTTTAGCTTTCGTACCCTTTAACTCATCTTATTCTTCTTATGCCTAACTTCAAATATACCGCGCTCGACCAGAACGGCGCAGAAAAAACCGGGATTGTCTCAGCCGACAATAAGATAGCGGCCATGGAGATGGTGCGCGCGCAAGGCTTACTCGTGCGCGAGTGCGTGGAAGCGGACGCAGCTTCTTCCCCGGCTCAAGCAGAGAAATCTCAGGATGCTTCCAATAAGAAACCAAAAGGCAAGAAAAAGCAGGGGCAGGGTAAGGCAGGGACCGGAGTCAACCAGAAGGAACTCATGATATTCACGCGCCAGCTTGCTACGCTGATTGATGCCGGCCTTCCGCTCCTGCAGAGTCTGCAAGTTCTCACCAAGCAGGAGCCGAATCCCAATCTGAGGGCCACCATTAGCTCACTGGCAGATGCTGTGCAAGGAGGCTCTACTTTCTCAGACGCCCTTTCCACCTTTCCAAAGCTCTTTAACCGTCTTTTCGTGAACATGGTAAAGGCTGGTGAGATAGGCGGTGTGCTGGAGGTTGTGCTCAAGCGTCTTGCTGAGTACCAGGAAAAAGCGGGTAAGCTTCGCGGCAAGATTGTGTCCGCCATGGTTTATCCTGTAATCATCATGGTCATTGCTCTTGGCATTCTCGTTTTCCTCATGCTCGTCATTGTGCCCAAGTTCAAGCAGATGTTTGAGGGACAGAATATGGAACTTCCTGCGTTCTCGCAGTTTGTCTTCAACTTCTCGGACAACTGCATGGCCACGGATGTCATTCCCTTTGTGCCGAATGCCCTCCTTGCTATTGCTCTCATTGTGGGCGCTATTATCTTCACCACTCTCTGGCGTCGCACCCCGAAGGGGGGACGCGTAGTGGATGCCATGATGCTGAAATTGCCAAAACTCGGACACCTCAACCAGGTCAATGCTGTTGCGCGTTTCTCCCGCACTTTCGGTACTCTCGTTTCCTCCGGCGTACCTATTCTGCAGGCTCTCAACATTACCCGCGACACGGCCGGCAACATTATCGTGGCGGATGCTGTTTCCAAAGTACATGACGCCGTACGTGAGGGTGAATCCATCGTCACTCCCATGACCACCAGCAATATCTTCCCACCCATGGTTCTCTCCATGGTAGATGTGGGTGAGGAAACAGGACGTTTGCCGGACATGCTCATGCGTGTGGCGGACGTTTACGATGAGGAAGTGGACAACTCCGTCACCGCTCTTACGGCTATGTTGGAGCCCTTAATGATCGTGGGCCTTGCTGTGATCGTCGGTAGTATTGTGCTTGCCATGTTCATGCCCATGATGGAAATTATCAAGAATGTTTAGTCCACACGTTGCGTACCCTTGAAGTCAAGCGTGGTTTGATACTTGCGCACGATTTCTCCAGCTAAAATTTATACTTACATGAAACTACGCCGTACACCTGGTTCTTCCTTGCCTGGATTTACCCTCATTGAGGTCTTTGTGGTCATAGCGATACTTGCTGTGCTGGGAGCCATGACCTGGCAGGCCGCCGGGATGATTAACAACCGAGAGATGAACAAAACAGCTGAGATACAGGTGTCGCAGCTGGAAACTGGGATGAATGCGTACCGCACCGACTATGGTGATGTACTGCCGGGAGGCAACGGTAATGAGTGGAGTTCGCATGTTTTATACACTACGTTGAGCTGTGATGCGGACGGCGATGGGGAACCGGATATCGACAAGGCGACTGGTGAACGTCTCGCGCCGTATTGCGAAGGGCTCACCACGATTGAGGATATCAAAAACATGAGCGAGGTTATTAATGGCATTCCCGCTATCAAAAAATCTGTCAAGCCGACCGGGAAAAAGAAGAAAAAAAAGTCTTTTGTGATACTCGACCCGTGGGGAGGAATTTACCGCTATCGACTTGGCTATGAGATGAAGGATGTTGAGACCAAAGAGCCAGGCGAGGGAATCAACCCGGATTTTGACATCTATTCCCTTGGCGCCGACGCCCTCGGCAATTGCAAGGATAACAAGGGAAACAATGAAGACAACGTTTCCAATATTCGTTCCTGGCAATAAGAACGTTCGTATATGAGTACGACGGAAGTGTGAAGAGTTAGGAGAACACCGTATGTGATCTCAATGCGAGAAGTGAAACTTCGGTGTTTGCGCCTGCCATCTGTGATGTGAAGTGGCTGGTTTGTCCGCTCCGGCAAAGAGAACATACTGACATATCTAACATTAGATATGTCTCAGTAAGTCGCGGAATAGGCTTGACTTGCAAGGAGTGTTAGCGTAGAAGGGAAAGAACATCATCTATGCGCAAAATAACCACTCTTGTTCTCCTGATGGTCGCTGTTGCGACGGCGTCCCTTAGCTCTGCTCAGAGCGTCACCGTTCAGGAGCCTCGCCTGTCCCTCTTGTCCGTCATCGTCTCCAAGGATGACAGCGTCGTCGTCAATGTCAACACGATTACCGCCATTGCAATGCACAACTACCGTCTCAATGGCGACAATCTCATTTCTCAGGTTACCATTGACACGCTAGGCAACAACACTATCCGATTCTATTACATTCACCCTGCCCAGGAAATCAGTCCGGTGGACAACCCGGGACAACTCGCTTCCATGACGCGGCAAAGGATAACAAGGGAGGCATCTGCGCAGAAGGATGACGCGGACACTCCGGCGGTCAAATTTCCAGAAGGTACGTATTCTCATTCCATTGAATTTCAAATCAAGGATCTAGATAAGTTGAAAAAATTTTATAAGACAGCCCTGTCCGTTTGGGAAAGGAAAACGCTTCCTCACGTAAAATTTGAATTTTGATAACGCATAAACACACCATGAAAAAATACATAACATTGCAATCCCTCGCGTGCCTCTGCACGCTTACGCCGCTAGCCTTTGCGCAGGATGCCGCCGCTCCGTCGGCTCCCTCTGCCGCCCCGGCAGCAGCTCCTCAGCAACTCCCTGTTCCGTCTCAGGAGCAGATTCTCAAGGTAGTCTCTTACTACTTGGGTTATGATACCGGCATGCAACTTTCCGGAGTTGGTCCGTTGCACATCGAAGACATCGATCCGCAGGTCTTTGTGAGCGCGCTTGCAGACGGCTTGAAAGGTAAAGTAAGCGCAGAGATGAACGGAATGGATCGTGAAATGCTGCGAGCCTGTATGCTGGCATTCTCCGACAAGCTGGAAGCGCGCCAGAAAGAACTTGCGGAAAAGAATCTGGCAGCAGCTAAGGCCTTCCTTTCTGAAAATGCCAAGAAAGAGGGCGTGCAGACCACCAAGAGTGGCTTGCAATATAAGGTGCTCACTCCTGCTGAAGGTGGGGAGAAGTACGATGAGAAGAAGCATGGAAAAGATGCCCGACTGATGGTCACCTACGAGGGGCGACTGGCGGATGGCACGGTATTTGACAAAGCAGAGACGCCAGTTCCTTTCCAGCTGAGAGGAGTGATACCGGGTGTGGCGGAGGCGCTGAGTCTGATGCCGACCGGAGAGGAGTGGGAGGTGTATGTACCAGCGGAGCTTGGGTACGGAGAGCAGGCTCCGGCACAGCTCGGACCAAATGCTCTGCTCATCTTCAAATTCAAATTGCACGGCATTGAAAAGGCTGAAGAGCCCAAGCCCGGAACCATGCAGCTTACGCCTGAAATGATTGAGCAGCTCAAGGCCGCCGGGATGCCCACTGATGCCAAATAAGGGAATCTCATTAAAAAGTATCGATGCTTTTGTGAAGAGGAGGATGCCCCGCCGCGTCCTCCTCTCTTTTATCGTCTATGCAAGTCTTCTCCATACTTTGTCATTCATCATCCGTTCATCGTCTTGTTCTTGCCAACGGAATGTGTCTATGCTAATCTTGAGTTGTATGAGAAAGACGATAATTGCACTGCTGGCGATGGGCAGCAGCCTCTTACTTCCGATGTGCAGTCAGACATCCGACCTACTGCCGGCAGGGCAGGTTACGGCTCAGGATGCCAAGGCGGAAGCGCTTTTGTCCAAAGCGCGTGAACTGGTAGCCGCAGGAAAACTTTCTGCTGCTGAGAAGGCACTGGACGAAATCGTTGAGTATCACGCGATCGCACCTTGCGCACCGCACGCACGCCTGCTTCTTGGAGAAATTGAAGAGCGACGGAATGATCCTCGAAGCGCCTTCAAGCAATATGACAAAATCGTGCAACGTTACCAAGGCAGCGAACTATATGCCAAGGCTCTCAACCGTCAGCTATCCATCGCGACGGACGCTGCCGCCGGACGGTTGAAAGGCAAAGTGCTCTGGTTGTGGGATGTACCCATGGAGTCTTCCAAAATTATTGAATGGCTACAAACCATCATCAAAAATGCGCCGTATGCTGACATGTCCGACACGGCATCCAGCGTCCTGGGTGACTATCTCGTGCGGCAAAGGCGATACGAGGAGGCCTGTTACGTGTACAAAGATTTGGTTGAACAGCATCCAGACAGTCCTTACGCCCCGGCGGCACAGCTCATGATGGCGCGTCTTTGGGCAAGCAGCCACACGCGCGGGGACAACAACATGGTGAACCTGGATCGCGCGCAAGAAGCGTACGAAGAATTTTCTCTTCTCTTCCCGAATCATCAGAAGACAGGGGAGGCCAAAGCCGGCGTGCGGGAAATGCAGCGTCTGCTGCTGGAGCAGGAGTTGCAGGTCGGACGCTACTATCTGGAACGTGCTCGCGAATATCAGTCCGCCATCTTTTGTCTGGAGGATGTCGTGCGGCGGCGAAGCGTGAATCCGGAGGCGGGCAAACAAGCGCAGGAGCTTCTTGTGAGGGCACATGCGCTGTTGGCGGCGCAGCAGGCGGCAGCGATAAAGAGATGATATTATGTACCGCCCGCTATCCATTCCCTGTCTTTTCGCAAGCGTTTTACTTATGGCGCTTGTTCTGGCATCCTGCGGCTATCACTTAGGAGGCGTTCGCAACCGTTCCCTGGCTAATATGAAAAGCGCGAGTATCTCAATGTTTGCGAATCACTCGCTCTATCCGGATGTTGCTATGCAACTTACCACCGCCCTGGGGGAGGAACTTCAGCGTGATGGTTCTTTCCGCTTTCTCTCCTCCAAACATGCTGATATTACTATTTCCGGAGAGATTACATCCGTTGAAGCCAGGGGGCTGCGCACAGATTCACGCAACACTTACCTGAGCACGGAAATAGGACTCACCGTAATGGCTCACTACTTTGTTGTGCAGAACAGCACGGGCAAAGTTCTTCTTTCCGGTAACGTGAGCGCGGAGGGAAGCTACTTCAATGATGAGACGGGCAATGTGCAAACGGCCCGTGATAGCGCTCTCTCTTACGCCACGCGTCAGGTAGCGGAAAAAATTGTGCAACGCATGACGATTCCATGATTTCGCATGCTGTGAGTTTTGTGGCTCTGCCCATCGGCAACCGTGAAGACATCACGAGGCGAGCTCTTGACGTGCTGGGAGAGGTAGATACGATCTGTTGTGAGGACACCCGCCACACGGCGCCTCTGCTGGCACATTACGGCATCCGCAAACCACTGCTCAGTTTGCACGAGCACAACGAACGGGAACGCGCGGTTCAAGTGGCAGAACGCGCGGAGGCGGGCGAACGCTTCGCTGTGGTGTCTGATGCGGGCATGCCCGGCGTGAGTGATCCCGGCTACCGACTCGTCACCGAGCTGCAGCGTCGCGGCATCAGCTACACAGTTCTGCCGGGGCCATCCGCAGTCGTGACGGCACTGGTGGGTTCCGCTCTGCCGAGTGATTCGTTTTTCTTCGGTGGGTTTCTCCCGGTGAAAAAAGGGAAGAGGCAGAGGGTTCTCGCGGCGGCGGCGGCGCAGCCCTACACGAGCATATTTTACGAGTCGCCCTACCGCATGGCGACTACATTGAAGGAGCTGGCAGAGGCGCAGCCTGGGGCACAGGTTTGCGTGGCGCGCGAGCTCACCAAGGTACACGAAGAATTTCACCGCGGCACGGCCGCTGAACTCGCGGAGCAATTCGCAAAGCAGCCGATGAAGGGCGAGATGGTATTGCTCATCGGCGGCATAAACGCGCCGAAGGGGGACACAGCCTCCGCCGACGCAGCGTCTACGATTTGAGCAGAGATTCCGCGCTTTGGGAGGAGTCGGCGAGGGAATGCCACTCGGCGGGGATGCGGCAGGGACGCCCCTGAGGCATCTGCACCACGGCGAGACGTTGGCGTACGGTGACGCAGAGTTTGTCGTTCTCTGCGCGCCGTACTTCAAAGAGGAAGTAAATGGAAGATTTCTCCACGCTTTCCACACAGCCGACCACGCGAACATCATCCGCCAGGAAGGCGGGGGAATGGTAATGCACCTCGTGGCTCACCAGCACGCAGTGGCGGTTTTCCTCCTTCGCCATGCGTGCCCAGTCAATGCCGATAGCGGTGGACATCTTGGTGCGGCATTCCTCCACCCAGCGCAAGTAGGCAAGATTGTGCACCACGCCCCCGCAATCCGTGTCGTAGTACATCACTTGATAGGGCAGCACGAATTGCGGTGTCATGGCTTGGGGCAGGGGTGTCCGTTGGGAGGAATCAGGCGAGGTGCAGGATTTCCACGATAGCGGAGGTGACCTCCTTCATGTCGTCCATGGTGAGCTCGCCCATGTGCGCGATGCGGAATGTTTTATCCTTCAGATCGCCGTAGCCGTTGCCGATCTGCATGCTGCGCTCGGCAAGCGCCTTGTTCAACTCACCCACGGAGATGAGCTCATTCTTGCCTTTGGGATGGGCATCAATGACAGTGAGAGTCTTGGAGAGATGCTTGCGATTCGGGTACACGCGGAAGTATTCATCCGCCCAAGCGCGGGTAAACTCAGCCATCTTTTCATGGCGTGCAAAGCGGGCTTCAATGCCCTCTTCATCGATAATGTGCTTGAGCTGCGCATCCAGCGCAAACATCAGCGGCAGGCACGGCGTGGACGTATACTGGTAGTTCTTCTTGTCGATGAAGTCCCAGAGGTTGCGTAAGTCGAAGTACAAACCGCGGTTTTCCACCTTCTCCGTGCGGTCATACGCCTTGCGACTCACCGCGGCGATCGCCAGACCCGGCGGCAATGCCAGCGCTTTCTGCGTGGAGGTGATCAATACGTCAATGCCCAGCTTGTCCGTCTCTATCTTCGATCCCACGGCGGAGGAAACGGCGTCTACGCACCACACCACATCCGGGTACTTCTTCATCACCTCGGCGATTTCTTCCACAGGGTTCTGCACGCCGGATGAGGTTTCATTGTGGGTGACCGTGATGAGGTCATACTTGCCGGTGGACAGCGCTTCATCCACCATCTCCGGGGTGGTCGGTTCACCCATGGTGCTGGAGAATTTGTCGGCCGGCACACCATTGGTCTTGGCCATCTTGAACCATTTGTCGCCAAACGCGCCGATGGAAAACACTGCCGCACGCTTCGCCGTGCAGGAACGAATGGCTCCCTCCATCAATCCTGAGCCCGAAGAAGTCGAGAGTAATATGCGATTCTGCGTAAACAGCACCTTCTGCAGATTATCTGAGATGCGTTTCTGGAGCTCTGACGCCGCTTTCGAACGGTGGCTGATCATCGGGGTACTTAACGCAGACAAAATTGCATCCGACACGACGGTCGGTCCGGGGATAAACAGTTTAATTGCCATGGATCTGTTAAATAGGTTCGTACCAGGGGCTATTTTAACATAACCTTCCCACATTGCAAGCCCCACGTTACGCTCTCAACGGCAACTGAGCCCATGGAGCATCCAGGCCGGGTACGGAGGTTTGCCTGGTATCCGTTGCCTCTTTTTTCAAATTACGCCGATTCTTTTTCTTTCATCTCTTCTCTGTTCATCAGCAAATTTGAATAGATCATCGTCTGCTTTTTAGATCGCGCCTTGCTTGCTTTTTGCACGGCGTAGTGTACAATGGCAGCACCTTGAACCCCGCCGATTACAGCGAACGCCCCTTCATCCTCTTCTGGGAAGTAACGCGTGCCTGCGCACTGGCGTGCCGCCATTGCCGCGCAGAGGCGCAGAAAAAACCTGCTCCGGATGAATTGACGCATGCGGAAGCCATGAAGCTGGCCGACCAAATCGCGCAGTTGCATCCGCAGATGCTTGTGCTCACCGGTGGTGACCCCATGATGCGCGAAGATTTGTTGGATATCGTTCGGCGTACGGCCGGTTCCGGTTTGCGTGTGGCGCTGAGTCCGGCGGCAACTCCCCTGCTGCTGCGGACGAATTGGGAAGAAATGCGCACTGCAGGCGTGAGCAGTCTGAGCCTGAGTCTGGACGGCGCCACAGCGGAGACGCATGACCGCTTTCGTGGCGTGCCTCACACCTTTGACCGCACCTTGGAAGCCGCTCGGCGCGCTAAGGAGGCAGGTCTCATGCTGCAGGTGAACACCACCCTTTCCAGGAGCACCATCCGAGAGCTACCCCTCTTTGAGGCACTCATGCAGCGCATCCTCCCGGATGTCTGGAGCCTCTTCGTTCTCGTGCCCACAGGACGCGCTACAATGGAGGAGCTCCCTACCGCCGAACAGCTAGAAACTGTCTGGCAGCGCGTGCTTGAACTCCGCAAGGGAAATCTCCCCTTCGTCATCAAAACCACGGAGGGACACCACTTCCGACGCGCTTTGCTGCGAGAAGCGGCAGAAGGTAAAGCTCCTGCGCCGCGTCACCTCATCCCTACGCGCGACGGAAAGGGCGTTTTCTTCATCTCCCACACCGGGGAAATGCAGCCCAGTGGCTTCCTGCAGATCAGCCTTGGCAATGTGCGGCACGCGGACCTCATCAAAACCTATCGCGAGCATCCAATAATGCAAAAGCTGCGTGACGATGATGCACTCGGCGGTAAGTGCGGCTGCTGTGAGTTCCGTCACATCTGTGGCGGTTCCCGTGCGAGGGCTTACGAGATGACCGGCGATATGTTCGCTGCGGAACCCCTCTGCTGCTACGCCCCAATCGCTATGCGCACCCCATCTTCCTGAGCACCTATGATCAACATCACACGCCTCTGGACAGGCACCCAGCAACCCGCTGACCACCTCCGCTACGGTGTTTCCTGCGCCGGAACCTGCGCACCATCCACCGCCCGCAAGCGCAAACCCATTGTGGTGTGGAACATCACCCGCACCTGCAACCTGCGCTGCGTGCACTGTTATGCCGATTCTCATGCAGAAATCTACCCGGGAGAACTCACTCTTGAACAATGCTGCGCGGTAATTGATGACCTTGCGGACTACGGCGCAAGCGCCCTGCTTCTCTCCGGCGGAGAACCCCTGCTGCATCCGCACCTGCCGGAGCTGCTGAAGAGGGCATCCTCCCGAGGTCTGAAGATCACTATCTCGACCAACGGCACCCGCATCACCCCGGAATGGGCGCGCCTCTTCAAGGAGGTCGGTGTCGCATACGTGGGCATCTCACTGGATGGCATCGGCTCCGTGCACGATCAATTCCGCGGCGTCCCGGGAGCCTTTGATGCCGCTATCCGCGGGTTTCGGCTTTGCGAAGAAGTAGGGCAAAAAACAGGGCTTCGCCTCACCCTCACCCGCAACAACGTGCAGAGCATGCCGCAGATTCTCGATTATATCGAGCGTGAGAATATCCCGCGCGTCTGCTTTTACCACCTCGTGCCCATGGGACGTGGCGTAGATGTGGCGGCACTGCATCCGGAAGAATCGCGTGCTGCGCTCGACATGCTCATTGCTCGGGTTGAAAAGTGGCACGCCGCCGGGAGCAGTCGGGAGCTACTCACTGTCACCCAACCGGCTGATGGCGTTTATCTGCTCCTTCGTCAGCTGAAAGAAAAGAATCCTCTCGCGCGGCAGACATTGCGCCTGCTCACATGGAACGGCGGGGGCGCCAACAGCTCCGGTCGGGGCATTGCCAATATCGATACTCAGGGTCGCATCCACCCTGACCAATTTTGGCAGCAGCTTACCCTGGGCAATGTCAAGGACACTCCTTTCTCCCGAATTTGGGAGGCCGCCGACCAATCTGCGGCTGCAGACCAGCTTCACGAGCTGCGCGGCAGTGACGATCCTGCTGAGCGCCAGCAAAAGCTTTCCGGTCCCTGCGCAACGTGCAGGCTTTTTCCCCTCTGCGGCGGCGGTTATCGCACCCGCGCTGCTATTGCAAATGGTCATTGGTACGGCTCTGATCCTGCCTGCTACCTTTCCCTTGATGAACGCCAAATCGATATCCCCCTGAACTGAACGCGAAGGGCAAAGAGGCCTCTCAGAATTCAAAAGTCCACGCCGAAAAAAACAATCCACTGCCCCAAGTCATGAATAATACAAACCAAACGACACTCCCTCTGCTGGCGACGGCAGCTATTTTTGTCCTCTCCTCTTGTGGAGAACCCGTGCCGCACCATCATCGCGTGCTTGCCCCCGGCCCCGTGATGCCACCGCCTGCCGTAACCGGGCACCACGCTGTAAATCCTTCCCCGCGAGTTGTCTCCGTGCCCAGGCATAATCTGCCCTCTGTTCCCTCCCAGCCCGCAGCGTCGCCAGACAAAATCCCTGCCCCCGTTGTGAATCCGGATCCGGGGCGCGTTGCTATTCCTCGCCGATAGCAGGAATTCCACTCGCCATCTCCATGAAAATCTTTCCGGAAACAGAAAAAAAGGCGCTTCTCTACCCGGCGCTTGCAGCCGTGGTAACCCTCGGCGCAGCCATTGCACTCTCCTCCTGCCAACAGCAACAGCGCGAACCCATCATATTCGGCGGCATTGCTCCTATAGGAAAATAAGATAGACACCGTCGTGAGTTGGATGCGGGGCTCCCATGATTTGCAACATTACTCTGTACCTCACGCAAAACTGCACGTTGCGTTGCCGTTGTTGTGACGCCGGGGGGAGAACGTGCGGAAGCGATGAGCTGGGAAAAGCTCTGCATCCATAGGGCCACCGTGGTGGCTGAGCAACTTTTCGCCGAGAAAAACATCTTCTTTCTGCACCATTTTTACGGGAGTTCGGCGTCTGGAGCATAATTTTTCACGAAATTCGTAGGGAAATAGGAAAATTTTGCTTGCAAGGGACGTCACATTGTGCTAATGCTTTCTATACCATGAAGCGCACACTTCTCTCAGCTTTGCTTTTGGCGATGGTAGGCACCGTGTATGCCGATATCCAGGCGCCGCCTGCTTCCGAATATACGGCCACGCGTAAACTCGGTCGTGCCGTGGGTAACATTCTCTGGGGTATTGAGGAGTTGCCTGTTTCAATGATCCGCTGGGGTGAGCGTGATGGCGATTACGCCGGCTACTCCGTCGGTATCGTCGAGGGCTTCTCCCGTACTTTCACCCGCATGGGCTACGGCTTCTATGAGCTGGTCACTTTCTGGGCTCCCACCTACAAGTGCACCTACCGCCCGCCTTATCAGGGGAGCTGCGGTCGCAGCGGTTTGCAGGAGTACAACACTTGGTCCGGTTTCTCGGAGTTTCCGGAGGAACTTGGTTTCCAAAGTAAATACTACTATTCTCGCCGCGGTCAGTTCTGACCCTGTTGCCATCTACCACCATCCGCTCCTCCAGTCTGGAGGAACGGATGTTTTTTGACCCCCTGTTTAGCGGTGGTGTTCGAAAAACAGCCACGCATCCCGGGGGTCTCCAGTTCATAGGCAGTTGCTTTTCGTTCATATCCCACGTCATACGCTTCTCCATGGCCGATGCCAAAAGCATTGCATGCATCATCACTGATTTCCTGCAGCATGACGTGGGGACGGCGGTATCGCCGGAGCAATTGCAATGCATCAGTCAGGGTGCGAGTGGACGTTGGATCGTGCGGTGCCGCAACACGGCCGGTTCTGGTGTTATCTGCATCTACTGGACCAACGATCGTGAGGATAATGCCTCCTTTGTACCAGCTCTCCGAGGGCTTCTGAAAGCTGGTGTTCCTGTACCGCACTTGTACGCCTATCGTGAGTTGGGAGAAGGATGTGGTATATGTGCGGTGGAGGATCTTGGCAATCAAACTCTGCTGAGTTTGCGTAAGAAAGGAGATAGAATCCTGTATCGTGCTTACGAAAATGTATTGTACCACTTAGATGCTCTACATCGCGCGCAGCCGACATGGCCTCTACAGCCGGCATTTGATGAAACGATCTACAATTGGGAGCACGAGTATTTCGCCAGGTACTTTCTTGGACAGCACCTCAATCGCCCTGATCTCGCACAACGCTTTCTTGATGCTCCTTCTCGCAAAGAAGTCGTCTCTTTTCTCTCCTCTCAGCCGCGTCACCCCATCCATCGTGATTGCCAGGGCGAAAATATCCTTTTGCGTAAGGGTGAAGCTTATTTTGTTGATTTCCAAGGAATGAGGCTCGGGCTTCCGGAATATGACATTGCATCGTTGCTTTACGATCCATACATGGATCTCAGTGTGCAGCTTCGTGCCGAATTGTTAGATCACAGGCTAAGTGTGCCGCATTTCCTTCCCCTGAACAGAGAGCTTGTAGAGTTGTGCGCCATCCAAAGAATTTTGCAGGCTATGGGCGCTTATGCTAACATAGCTCACAATAAGAAGAAAATGCGCTACTTGCAGTTTATTCCAACAGGTGAAAAAATTCTGTTGGAACATTGTTCTCATATCGCTTCCTCATCATTTGCCGCTCCCTTTGCAGCATGCGTTCGTTCAATTATATCGCCGTTATCTTAGGATGGCTGCTCTGCTTCGCCGCAACGGCCTGTGTCTGCGCGCGATTCCTGCGTGGGGCAGATACGGTTCTCTACAACCTTTTCGTCCGTTCTCCGCAGGCAGGAGTCGTGCTACTCTTCCAAAATGAAGAGCCCCCCACGCAGCGCGTGCTTCTTCCCCACCGTAGTCTGGCTTATCCCACCGTGTATAGCATCCTTTGGGAGAATTCGACGGATTCCGATGTGACCGGTGATTCCTGTTTCCTGCGAGAGCTGTCCACTATCCTGCATTGCCTTACCACGCAACGAGGTGTGCAGATAATCGGCATCTCGGCTGCACCGGTATGGGCCGATGCTGCCGATCCCACTGTTCGTAAAATGTTTCGTCACAGTCTCAAGGAAATTCGCCATCTTCGGCTGGGATTGCAGACGACGGATTCCACTCACTCACTTCCTATCCCGAAAGATATCCTTCCTCTCGCTCTTCCTCACACAAATATTGAAGGAGACATTTCCCACTTGCCAATAGCCAATACCTGCACGGCTTTCGGCGCCCTACCGGGCGAGGAGCAAAATCCCTTTCACCCTGTTCCCGACTACGTGCGCGACGAGTTATTCTCACACGAACAGGCTCAGGAGCGCGGTCTCTCCCTACCTTTATTAGTGCGTTGGAATGATCGTGTTTTTCCTACCCTCCCATTGCAACTGGCGATGGATGCTCTTGGGTTATCTCAAGATGATATCAGAGTTCGACCTGGTAAAGGGCTACAAATTGGACGGCGTATGCTCCCCCTGGATACGATGGGACGCACACCGCTCGGTTCTGCACACGCAGAGATTCTTCCTCTCTCCGCTGCGCTCTCTACTCCCAAGGATGTGGCATCTGCTACCCCTGCCGAGTCAGTCCTCCCACGTTGTGCAATTATCACCCGCCCGAGCGCTGCTACCATGGCAGTTGAAAAACGGGGACCCCGGCTCGCTGCGACCCTTTCTCTGCTGTTGGCTCGGGAACGTATTAGCTACTCAGCGGAAGAACGCCCCATTGAAGCAAAGGTACTGCGAGTGAACCCATTGCAGTACACGTCAGTCGGTCTCTCTGCTCTCTCATTAGGATGCCTGGCTATGCTTCTGCTGTTGCCGCGCCTCCCCGGTGAGTTGCCCTGGCTGCTGCGTAGCACATTACTGCTTGCTGGTATCACAGGTATCTTGTTTCTCGCGGTGTTGTGGTATCGCCATGGTTTATGGATGAGCCTTTGCGCCTGGATCTTCTGCTGGCTGGAATTGCTTGTGGCGCAGGAGATGCTCCGCCACCTCAGAGCCTCAAGGACCTGAACGGATCCTGGTCGGGTGTCTTTATCTTTTTGTTTCAGCAGCCTGGTTTCATGTCCCAGAGTTCTACGTGTAGACGTGGGGAAAGTCTCACCCCATGCCGTATGCACATCTGCGCAATTTCAGGTAATAACGAACGATATTTTTCGCGATTTGCTGCACATGGCATGAGCATGATTTGAGTCCGCGGCAGCTGTAGCTTTTCCACTTCTGCCCAGTCCTCCTCTCCCCGTACCACGAATTTGTACCACACGTTCGGTAGAGGTCGAAAGGCCTCGAGCATCGGCATCTTTCGTGCGTTTCCCGCGTGCGGCAATTTGGGTGATACGTTCCACTCCGTTACTCGCTCTATGAGTGCAGGGGCCGGCGCTATGGTTCCATTAGTTTCCACTTCTATCTTTACTCTCTCCGGCAAAAGGAAAAAGAGTTCCTCCAATTCCCTCGTCTGCACCAGCGGCTCGCCTCCTGTCACCACAAGACGGTCCCACCCTGGCTGACGCGCAAGGATATCTGCCACTTCCTGAGGCGTACATTCAATTCCACCCGTTTGGGCATGTTTGGTATCGCACCACACACAACGCAAATTGCAACCGGCAAGTCTTATGAACATCGCCGGGCTCCCCGCACTAGGTCCTTCTCCCTGCAGGGAATAAAACACCTCCGGCCTCTCGTTCAATCGTGCTAACTTCATGCCCAAACTCTCGTCGCCCATTATCGCAGACTCTCGACCA
Organism: uncultured Akkermansia sp.; assembly: GCA_947601655.1. Classification (GTDB taxonomy): domain Bacteria; phylum Verrucomicrobiota; class Verrucomicrobiia; order Verrucomicrobiales; family Akkermansiaceae; genus Akkermansia. The sequence continues at coordinate 87,195 of CANQGG010000001.1, read as the reverse complement.
AGAGTCAATCCACTCATTCAAATGTCCATGAGCAAACACATTGGGAATGCGTTTGCCTCGATATATTGTCTTTTCTGCTTGATATTCAGTAAGGTTTAGTATATATTCCGGAGAAATGGGAGAAGATCGACATGAGGAAGGCATGCGTCATACTGGGGATTGTGATGATAGGAGCGTGTTCTGCTGAGCCCGAAATACAAGCGGTGCTCACAGGGGTGCGTTGCATTTATTCCTCACCGCACGATGGTAGCGGATGTCGCATGGAACTACAGGTAGAATTGCGTCCCGGGGAGCAGGATTGGCAGGTGAACGAGGCAGGATCACGCACGCAGCGAATCCATGGAATCGACCAGTCCGGCAACCGCCACACTAGCGCGCCCTGCGCATGGGAAAGACGATCGGATCGTCCCCATTCCTGCATTGCTCATTTCCTTTTTCCTCTTCCCTCCAGAGTGGATTACCTGAAGGTGGATGAACTCCTGCAGGTGCAAATCGCGCGGCAAACTTTGCGTTTACCTCAGCAGGAGGTGAGTATGCTGCATCAGGGCGCCCTGGCGATACCCGGTACGGATCAGTCCGTTCAATGTATTCCTGATACTTCCAATGCCACGGCGGAAAATCGGGAGTCAGACGGCTTTCTGCGCCGCGCCGGCATGACCCTGCGTTGTCCCGCCGGCATCAGCGTGTTGCGAGTCAGCCGTGTTTGGCAAGTGGAGTTGGGTTCCTCTGAGCACAATTCGTATACCCAGGATCTCGAAGTTCGCCACGACTCTTTGCCCGGCGGAGAGAACAGCACCTCTATTGTGCTGTGGAATGCTCTGCCATTTGAGTGCGTGGAGGTAGAAATCTGCCGCGGTCAACACACCGTGCGCGTGCCGTTGAAATGTCGCGCCATGCTGGGCGAGCCCATCGGGGGCCGGCGACAAGCTTTTGCACCACACGTATCGACGAATTCATGAGTCGGCTTCTTTTCTTCCTCTGTACCATGCTCTGCCCGGTGTGGGGAAGCCTCGTCGAGCAAGGAGTGGAAGTGCTTGTGCACAGCGCCGAAAGCTTCTATGAATGTCCGGCGAGTAAAGCGTGTTTCACCTTGCGCATCCACGTCCGGGCGCCGCAGGGGTCCTTCCTGGCAGAACCCACAGCCTCCCCTGTTGAACGTTCTCCGCTCATCGGAGTGGATGCTGCAGGTCGACCTCTCATTGGCATACTACGCTCTGTGGAATCCTGCATGGAACGCTGCCGAATACTCGTGTACGATTTTTATGCCCGTCCTCAAGGTGGGTGGATTGAATTTGATTCAAGTGTTCTGCTGCCGATGAGCCACTCGTCATACGACCTGGTCACGGAGCCTTTTGATCCCCATCTGCCCGGAACTATTCGTGTATGGGGAAATGTTCTTTTCCGTACACCACTGCCACTCAATGAGGAGAAAGATAATTCCAAGGTGGTTGTCTTTCGTCAGGAATACGAATTGGTACCTCTGCTGCGCAGTGTGTCTTTTTGCAATGAGGATGGCTCACAGTGCCAAAGCAGTGTCCTGAATGCCGATTTCGATGAATCTAGCGGTATGACATCCAGCACCTATCTGCTGCACCCGACAAGCAACCTTGTGCGCCTTGTGCTGCACTGCATGCATCCGGCCATACCATGTCCTGTTCACATGCGTTTTCGCATTTACGCCGGAGGAGTAACGCAACCTTGAGGATATACAACGAGTGAGCCTTTTGATTTCATCGTTCACTCGATCCCTTGACGGTCGTAGAGTTCCTTGTAAAGCGGGCTGTTAGCATAAAGTTGCTCGTGGGTGCCATCGCCAACGATACGCCCGTGTTCGAAGAGGAGGATGCGTTGCGCGTGGCGGAGAGTACTAAAGCGATGAGCCACAATGAGGGTAGTTCGCCCAGCTGAGATCTTTTCAAGTTCGTGTTGAATGTCACGCTCGCTCTCGGCATCAAGGGAAGCGGTGGCCTCATCCAGTACCAGAATGGGGGCATCTTTCACAAAAGCGCGGGCGAGAGCAACACGCTGGCGCTGTCCACCGGATAGTGAACTACCGCCTTCGCCGACTTCTGTGTCCAGTCCCTTCTTCTGAGAATCGAGGAAGGAGTTGAGAGCTGCTGCTTCAGCAGCGGCGCAAATCTCCTCATCCGTGGCGTCGGGACGTCCCACGCTGATATTCTCCCGGATGGTGCCGGAGAAAAGAAGAGCCTGTTGTCCGACGAGGGCGATGTGATCGCGCAAATCGTGCACACGCACGTTACGCACGTCCAGACCATCCACGAGAATGGCTCCATCGCTTGCATCGTAAAAACGGGGAATAAGGGCGGCAAATGTCGTCTTGCCGGCGCCGCTGGAACCAACAAGACCAACCACCTGACCAGCGGGAATATGGACATTGATGTGTTCCAGAACCGGCTGACCGGGATCATAAGCGAAAGAAACATCGCGAAACTCAATATCGCCGCGAACCGGCTCAGAAAAGGCCCGGGGAGATGCGGGATCCGGCATGGTGTTGGGTTCAACGAGAATCTCCTCCAGGCGACGCAGAGCCCCTTGTCCTTCATTGAGGCGATTGAAGGCGTTGCCTGCTTTCTTCATGGAATCAAAAAGGAAGAAGAGAACGGCCGCCATAGCGAGGAAATCGTTGAGACTCATTCCACACTCATAGCCGCGGACGAGTAGTGCAACAAGCGCAATGGAGGTAGCCACCTCCATGAAAGGAATGACGGCGCGCTGGTACTTGACAAGCTTGATGGAGTTGCGGCAGTACTCCTCGGTGGTGCGAGTGAATTCCTGGATCTGTCGCTGTTCCATGGAGTAGGCACGTACTTCCCGCATGGTTTCAAGATTCTGCTGAACCACGGTATTGAGTCTGCCAAGACCGGTGAGCGCCCGGTGGGCTTTCACAGAAATGCGTTTGCCAAATTGGTAAATGGGGAGAAAGGCGAGAAGAATCAACAGGGCATTAAGAAGGAACAAACCGGTTTGCCCATTCTGTAGCATCATCCAAAGAAATGTTACAACGGCCACAAGACAGGTGATGGGCTGCTTGAAGAGGTCGTCCGCTACGCGGGTAAGAACTTGCTGCACAGCCCCTGTATCAGAAATAACGCGACTGATGACGTCGCCCTTCTCGCGACGCTCCATAAAAGAGATGGGCAGTTGCAGTACCTTTCGAAATACTTCTATGCGCAGCGTGGTTGATATGCGTACCCCAAGTAAACTTACGACCATCCCATTAACCCACATTGCGAATCCACGAATGAGAAAAGTAACCGGCATTACCGCACAAGCGACAAGCAAGACTACCTTCGGATTTTCGAGCTGCATCTCCCTCAGCCACGGGATGTATTCAAACAACTTAGGCATCTCGCCACTCTGGTTGGGCGTGTAGAATACCACAGGAAATACGTACTTTACCATCAATGGGATACCTAATCCACTGGTAACCGAAACAAGCAGCCCGGATAGTAACGCTAAACCGAACAAGCGAATATGCGGCACAAGAAAGAGTCGCACAAAGAACAAGATGCGCTTGATAGCCTGTTTCATCATGGCGTCCCCTCCTTTCCCCGCCCGGTGGCAGATCTTACCTGTTCATCGTAGAGACTTCGGTAGAGGGCGCACTGTGCATAGAGCTTGGCGTGTGAGCCATCTGCGATAATCCTCCCTTCTTCGAAGACGAGGATGCGCTGCGCCATGCGAATGGTGCTGAAGCGGTGCGCAATAATAAAGGTCGTGTGACCTCGGGCAAGTTCTTCCAAAGATTCCTGGATGAGCGCTTCACTCTTCATATCCAGCGCAGAAGTCGCCTCATCCAGAATGAGGATTGGTGCATTCTTCAGAAAAGCGCGAGCAATTGAAACGCGCTGGCGCTGCCCCCCGGAAAGCCCTCCTCCGCTTTCTGATAGTTCGTAGCGGTATCCTTTCGGCATTTCCTCCGCAAACTCACTCACACGCGCTGATGCGCCGGCGGCCATTACTTCCGCATCAGAAGCATCGGGACGTCCGATGCGTATGTTTTCCATGATGCTATCGTGAAAAAGCGCAGAAAACTGAGAGACCAGACCTATTTGAGCAATGAGATCTTTGGAGGCAATATCCCGCACATCGACACCATCAATACGGACAGCGCCGGAGGATACATCGTAAAATCGGCAGATAAGATTAATGAATGTCGTTTTGCCTGAACCACTTGGGCCGACAAGCGCCACAATTTGCCCTGCGGGCACGTGTACCTGCACATCATGCAATACAGGTTTGCCCTTGAGGTAGGCAAAATTCACATGGTCGAAATCCACCTCACCCCGCACAGGAGAGGGAAGCGGCTTGGGCTGCGCAGGCTCCGGCGTTTCATCTTTTGCGTACAGAATGCGATTGAGCCCATCAATCATCGTCGTCGTAATCTGTGCCTGGTTTATAACCGAGCCTATCCTCTTGACCGGGTCGTAGCAGAAATAAAAAGCCGTCGCAATAGAAGCAAACTGTTCCATTGTCAATCCGCCCCCACATCCCTGGTACAGAGAATACGAAAGAGCGAATGCACTGAGAATCTCCACCATGGATGGCAGGGACAAACTCCACGCCGCCATGCGCAAAATTCGGATGTTATAGAAAGAGATGAGGCGGCTGAGTTCGCTTGTGCGATTTTCCTCCATGTTGAAGGCGCGTACTTCGCGTTGCGCTGAGAGAGTTTCTTCCACCACAGCAGTAATTTGCTGCGCTCCAGCCAAGGCCTGCTGCATACGTCTCACCATCTGGCGTCCCACAAAGCGCACCAATGGCACCACCATAGCGACTGCCACCAGATTCCCCAGGAAAATGGCGCTCTCACGGCTCGTCAACGACGAGTACACCAGGTACCCGGCGGCAAACACGAGAGTCAGTGGTTGGATCACCAGGTCGTTCATGATGGTGACCATCTGCCCCTGAATATTCTGCGTGAACTGAATGATTACCGTCATAAGCTCGCCTCGCTTGTGACTGTCGAAAAATGAAAATGAGAGCGATTGGATGCGCGCAAAAACATCCCTCCACATGCGTTTCAGCATCCTTGTGCCAACGATGACGAGCAAGTACGAATTCACATAGGTTCCAACTCCTCGTAAAATCATGAGGAGGGGGATAACCAAAGCAGCCAGCCAGAGTTTGACCAATCTCATGTTCTCCGGCTGAAATATACCACGCGCCCACTCTTCCACGGCAGGCGGTAGCTCCTGCTCCCCAAACACGATGGGGAAGGCAGTCCTGATGATATATGGCAAACCAAAACCTCCGGCCGACGCCGCAACTGCACCGGCAAAAACAGCCGGTATGAGAATCCACAGATCGCGCAGCACATATTTGCGAAGCAAGGGGCCGACAAGCTCCCATGCCATGGGCTTATCTGCGACCTTCTTTTTTTGCTTCTCGTTTTTCCCCATGCGGATGCGCCCCATTCTAGCATATTTTTGGGGAAAGACCATCCTTTTTTCAGACTTATAGGAATGAGGCAATCGGACAAAAAAGAGTGTACCGAACGAGGGAAGAGAGAGCGAGGAGATTATTGTTTGGACTGAAATAGAGTACCGTGATGAACGTTTCCGCATGGAGCCTCTTTTGAGGATCCGCTCGTTATGTCCGAGGAGTCCTGTTGAAGATTTCCCTCTCAACTCTTCAGATTATACCATCTCGGATTAATAGTGTACCATGTATTGATAATGCGCGCGTTGCGTAGTTTTTTTGCATCATCAGGGCTGCAAGACGGCTCAGCTTATCCAAAACTCTTCCGGGCACAAAACTGCGTTGATTCAGAAATTCGGCTTGCTCTCGCTTCGCAGCTTCGCGCGTAGCGCGCTAAATTCCAACATGGTCCATGGTCCATCGGTACATGGTACATCTCAAAACCTTTCCGCTCCCAAAAGCGCGTCGGTTCAAAAAATCGCCTTAGCTCCTGCTTCGCAGCTTCGCGAGCAGAGATCGCCAAATTTCTCACATGGTACATGAAAGGGTCCATGGTCCATCTCAAAGCCTTTCCGGTCTCCAAACCGCATCGGTTCAGAAATTCGGCTTGCTCTCGCTTCGCAGCTTCGTGCGTAGCACGCTAAATTCCAACATGGTACATGGTCCATCGGTACATGGTACATGACACGATGTTCTCTGTTGCTTCACTTCTCTCAAATGCGTTTGCCTTGATCAGAGAGTGGACTTGATGAGTACCATCACTGATGGCCGGGGGAGGAGGCGGGGAAACGCTCGTTCAACAGTTTGATGCAGGCGTTGCGGTGGTTCTCCGAAGCTATGTCGAGCATGGTCTTGCCTTCGCCGTTTTTGTGATCCGGCTTCGCTCCGGCGTCCAGCAGCATGCGCAGCGTGTCCGGGTCATCATAGTGGAGCAGCAGGTGCATGGCAGCCGTATTCCCCATTTTTGCTGCGGCATTGACATTGGCCCTGGCATTGATGAGACGCTGCACGCGGAAGCGACGCTTGGCGGCATCTTTGTAGCAGGCGGCAGTCATGAGAGGGGTGAAGCCGTTGGAATCGCCGAGATTGACATCGGCTTTGGCGTTGAGGAGTTCCGACACGCGACTGTTGATATCGCCATCCTGCCCAAAGAGCAGGCGCAGGGCAGTACATCCTTTGTTGTCCCGTGCGTTCACATCCCCTTTTTGGGCGATGCATTCCTTGAGGCGGTCGAGACCGTCGGGGTCGAGAGCAGCCCGTATCAGCGGGGTGCGTCCCTCTTTATCCTTCGCATTGGGGTCGACCTCTTCCTCCTTAGCGCCGTGCTCCTTGAGGAGTTTGATGATCTCATCTCCCTGCTTCTTTTCTTTTGCAAGTTGTAGGACGGATTTGCCGGCTTTGTTTTTGTGTGACACGTCCGCCCCGGCATCGAGGAAGGCGGCGACGTCTTCTACAGTAGTAGAGGCGATAAAGAGCATGAGGGCGCTGTTGCCCTGTTCATCGGTTGCGTTAGGGTCTGCCCCACTCTCGAGAAGCACCTTGAGAACGTAGTGCCCCTGATAGCTCATGCCTTTATATTTCTGGATGAGGGCGTGTTGAAGGTCGGCGCCGGCATCCGCAAAGACGTGAACGAGTTTTTTCAGTTCTTCCACGTCGGGGGTGTTGTAGATGCCCGTCCCATCGGTCCACTCCAGCATCTTGGTGAAAATATCCTTCGGTACACGGGCTCCGGCTTGAATGAATACCTCAGCCGCTTCAGCGGTCATGGGCAGTGAGTTGAGCGGGAAGTCTTTTCCTTCCACCTTAAGGCCTGCGTCCAGAAGGCGCCGGGCAATACGTTTGCCCAGTCCACCGCAGTGAATCAGCGAGCGCTCATCGTTCGCGTTCGCACCGTGGTCGATCAGGAGGAGAGCCAGCTCTTCGGCGACGTCAACCGGGTAATGCACACAGTCAAGAGACGTCAGAGCGTCTTCGCTCACTTTTGCTCCTGCTTTCAAGAGCATCTGCACGACGGTGAGCGCCGCTTTGCCTGCTTCCGGGCTGAGCTTGTCAGGGCTGGCCATTTGTACGTCTCTCAGCCCCAGGATGTAGTTCAGCGGTGGTTCGGGGTTCACCCGCTTGTCGTTTGTATAGGGCGAATTCACGTCGATACCGGCGTCGATGCAGCGTTTCACGAGCTTCGCGTACAGCTCGATATCTTTTTTGTCTTTCGTGCGAAATTGAGAGAGGGCTATGGCATGCAGGAGGCTGTTTCCGTCTTCATCTTTCAGCCGCGCCCCCTTATCGAGGAGTTGCTCGCAGGCGACCATCAGATTCTCACGTGCAGCGAGGAAGAGGACGGGTTCGCCGTAGCTTGTCATGTTCGGGTCAGCCCCGGCTTCGAGAAGAGCCGGAATGACTCCGGCGCAGTCACGAACATGACTCGTTATTGCCTCCTGGAGCATTTTGTTCTTGTCAATATTCAGCCCCGCTTTGAGCAAAATGCGCAGTTTCTCCGCATCCCCGGCATACAGGGTTTGATGGGTCACTTTCTCCACAGTCGTTTGATTCGTGAGGTCGAGCTTGCCCATCTTGAGCAGCATGGATGCCGTCTTTGCCGAAAAGGGGAAGTCGAGCAATTGCTCATCATTTGCCAACTCTGGATTCTTTTCGATGCACTGCTTGAGTAGTTCGTTATTATTCATCAGCAACGCGTAGCGCATGAGACTCTTCGGTTCCATTTCCTGCGGCCTTGGGTCAAGTCCCAGGCTGATGGCGAGCCGCAGATTGTCTCTTTCATCAGCATAGATTTTCCCATCCAGAAGTGGGCTGTTGGCTGCCACGTCCGTTTTCAGGTTCACTCCTTTCCGTACCATCAACGCTATCATGCATGAAACCGCTCCTGCTTGGCCTTGGGGAGTGATGTTCAATGGCACATTCTTCAGTGAGTCGACGCTTTGTAACATTTGAACCGCTTTGGGGAAGCTCTTGTCATAGGGAAAAGAGCCTCGGAACGCGGCAATAATAGCTGCCGCGTCCGGACTTCCGATGCGTTGCTTTTCCTCCGAGGTCAGTGGCTTCGCTTCACACGCGTGGAGTAGGGCGCCGCTCCAATTTGATTCGTATTCTTTTCCTTGTCTCTCGCGGTATTGGTTCAGCAAATCTTCCGCCTTCTTCCCCTTTTCGCTTTTGAGTGTTACATCCGCGCCTTTGGCAATAAGCCAGCAGATGGCGAGTTGGTTGTCCTGTGCCGCGGCATACATGAGGGCGGTCTGCCCGAACTTGTCCACAGCATTTACGTTGCCGCCCTTTTCGATGGCTTTCAGCTTCTTGAGCAGGGATGCCGCTTTCTTTTGCTCCTTGCTGAGCTTTACCCCTTTCTCCTGCTTTCCCGTGCCGATTGGAAAGAGCAGCTCCACCCCCTGCTGCAGCGCGTCCTGCTTTGTCGCCTCTTCCTTCGCTCCCGTCGCCCCGGCGAGTATCAGTATGCTTGTCAGGACAAGAATTATAAAACACTTACAATAAGCCAATAACAAAAACGGGGGGGGGTAGCGGCGATGTGCATATTCATGAAGGAAACGTGTGAAACTATGCGCAGTATATCTGTTACAGAAGGAAAAGCAAGATCAAACAAGATTTGCGTCTCTTATTTTCTGCGGCGTGGGCGGAGACCAACGCAGCCGATGAGGAGAACGAGTAATGCGCCTCCGATAATGGGCCATCACTTGTGGCCGGGGGAGGAAGCGGGGAAACGCTCGTTCAACAGCTTGATGCAGGCGTTGCGGTGGTTCTCCGAAGCTATGTCGAGCATGGTCTTGCCTTCGCCGTTTTTGTGGTCCGGCTTCGCTCCGGCGTCCAACAGCATGCGCAGCGTGTCCGGGTCATCATAGTGGAGCAGCAGGTGCATGGCAGCCGTGTTCCCCGCTTTTCCTGCAGCATTGACATTAACCTTGGCATTGATGAGACGCTGCACGCGGAAGCGGCGCTTGGCGGTATCTTTGTAGCAGGCGGCGACCATGAGTGGGGTGAAGTCGTTGGAATCGCCGAGATTGACATCGGCTTTGGCGTTGAGAAGTTCCGACACGCGACTGTTGATATCGCCATCCTGCCCAAAGAGCAGGCGCAGGGCAGTACATCCTTTGTTGTCGCGTGCGTTCACATCCCCTTTTTGGGCGATGCATTCCTTGAGGCGGTCGAGACCGTCGGGGTCGAGAGCAGCCTGCATCAGCGCCGTGCGTCCCTCCTTATCTTTCGCGTTGGGGTCGACCTTTTCCTCCTTAGCGCCGTGCTTCTTGAGGGACTTCACAATTTCATTCCGGTAGTATTTACTCACATTCTCCTGAGCGATCTGCAAGGCGGTCTTACCCGCTTTATTCTTGATGTTCGGGTCCGCCCCGGCGTCCAGGAGAGCTTGAACGCTGCTACTACTCCCTGTCACGGCCATCATGAGGACCGTGTTGCCCTCGTTGTCCTGTGCGTTGATGCGGACGCCTCGTTGCATGAGAAGACGCTCTGCATCAACGTCTCGGCTAAAGTGGCAAGGAAAGAGAGGCGTTCTTCCCTTAGCATCGCACACGCGTGCATCGGCGCCGGCGCGGAGGAGCTGGGCAATCGTTTCCGCATCCCTTGCGTAGAAAAGCGGGGTCTGCCCATTCCGGTTGATTGGCTTATTCACATCGACTCCTGCTTCAATAAAAGCGGACAGCACGTTGGCAACCCTCCATGCAGATTCTGTAGAGGAAGCAAAGTTGGCGAGGAGAGAGTTGCCGTTTTCGTCCGTTTCATTCGGATTCGAACCCGTTTTGAAAAACGCACGAAAAAAATCAGCTTCGCTCCCGATATAGCTCTCGTTACTGTGGTCTTTTTTTGCCCACGCCATCAGCTCAGGTTTGAAACCGTGCTGCTTGAGGATTTGGATGATCTTGACATAGTCCTCACAGGACCTGGCGGGATACTGGAAATGACCTACCCATTTGAAATCGGACATGAGACGATCTGTCATGTCTTCCGGAATGCGGGCGCCGAGCTCGAGCAGCGGTTCGATTTCCTCCGGATCCACGACCCAAAGTTCTCCGGGGTCGATTCCCTTTTCCTTGAGCAGCTTCACGACCTCCACCGCTCCTTCCTTCATAGCGCGACTCATGGCGGAGACCTTGGAGTCCTCTTTCTCTCCGCATTTCACGGTCGGATCCACTCCGGCATCCAGCAGGCGCTTAGCAATCTTGGGCCCCAAAATGCCGTTGCTCATGAGGCTGGTCCATCCATCTTTATCTTTTGCCAATGGATCGGCGCCGGCGTCAAGCAGCATAAGGGCCAGCTTCTCCCGCCCGCCAGGAGACATTCCCGATCTCACCCCCCCCTCAGCGAGGATGTTCTTGGGCACGTCTGCCCCCGCCTTGAGCAGGCGTTCTACCACAGATAAGAAATCAGCTTCTCCCTTTTCTCCGTTTTCAGGAGTGTAAGAGCTATGCAAAGCGCAGTGAATAACATCTATCCCGGATGAATCCTTGGCATTGACATCGGCACCTCTTTCGATGAGAAGGCGTGCCACAGAGGTTTCCCCCCAGATAAGAGCAAACTGCAGAGCAGTTCGGCCGTCGTCTCTTGTTCCCGGGGCCAGCATTCGCGAGTCTACTTTTGCCCCTTTGTCCATCAGCTGCTTTACCGCTTTTTCTCCGCCGTTTCCTTTTCTTATTGCTGCGATGAGCGGAGGAACGCCACTGTATGTACCACGTTGCGTTTTTTGACCACTTCCTACGGCATTGACATCTACCCCAGCTTCAATGAGAGCATCGACCATTTCAGGATCGTATTCGTTATCCTCCAAATCACGGCTAAGCAAATTCTTATGTTCACTAAGTATGGGAAGGGGCGCTCCTGCGGCCGCCAGCGCTCGGATTCCTGCTGCGCTGCGGCGCCTTCCATAAAGCAAGATTTGAATGAAACTCTCTGTCGAATTTTTGTAAACGTAATCCCATGAGACCTTTGGGTCAAGTCCCGCATCAATGAGTACCTGAAGCGTCTCCGGCGCGCCGAGATAGGCAATGATTTTGCTCGCCAAACCACGATTTGTCGCACAGTCAGGGTGCTCTTCTACTATTTTATGCAAGGTTTGCGCATCGTCCAGTAGCATGGCAACCTTCGCTTGCGACAACGCGTCACCCTTGCCCATTTTGATTCCCAGCGCCAGCAGAAGCCGCAACACTTCGGGCTTTTGCCAATCCATTTCCTCTCCTGCCTTGTTGAGTTCATACCCATGTCGTGAGAACAAGGTTGCATATAATGGATCCGATGAAGGGTATCCGAAATGATGAAGATTCTCTTCTTTGCAGCCGAGTCTGAGAAGTTGTGTAGCCAGTTTGAGTTCTTCTCCCTCGTCCCTGTCTACATTTTCTGTTCCGTAAGTATTTTCCTTTGTGAATCCGGCATCTTGCAGCTCCTTCTTTTCTTTGTCTGAGAGCGAACGTCTGTCCACGCTGCATGCTTCTAGGAAAGCCTGCAGGCTTTTGTCCTTTGTTAACTCCGCCGCTTTTTCTCCCTTTAAGCTCTTGATGGTGGCATTCGCTCCTTTGGCTATGAGCCAGCAGACGGCGAGGCGGTTATTCGCCGCCGCGGCGTGCATGAGGGCGGTCTGTCCGCGCTTGTCTGCGGCATTGACGTTCCCTCCCTTTTCGATGGCTTTCAGTTTCTTGAGCAGGGCATTGGCAAGTTTTTCTTCCTTGCTGAGCTTGGCGCCTTTCGCGTGCTTCCCCGTGCCTGACGGGAAGAGCAGCTCCACCCCCTGCTGCGCTGCGGGCATTGCCGCTTCTTTTTCCTGCCCGCTCACCACGCCAAGACAAAACAGGACGCAGGTGAGAGAAAAATCTATAAAACGCTTACAATAAGCTAATAACAGAAACGGGGGGGGGTAACGGCGATGTGATGCATGGCTATTTGTTACAGAACCTCGGGCATCTTATCAGTCTTTTTAACATGGGGCAAGCGAAATCTTCGGCTTGCGTGGTGTTTGTGGATTGCAAAATTAAATGCAACACGACGCAGACAATGCCCCCGCAATGCCTCAACAATAAAGTCACCGAAGGGTCGCTTAAAACGGGGAAAAGGCTCTCCCTTTCAACTGTTCAAATTATACCACCTCGGATTAACTAATAGAGTAAGGTGATACTTTTGCGGCATTGCGATCACAATAAAATCAACCACTTACTACATGAAACTAACGTATTTGCTATGCCGAAGGGAAGGGCATATGGACGGCGGTGTCGTTCATACGGTTGGCTAATCCTGGAGGTAGGGCATCTTCTGCAGGGCGCTCCAGCCACCTTCCAGCACAAATATGGGAGCAGTAATGAGGTCGGTGTGGCGTAACTCGTTGGCCACTTCTTCCGAGGAAGTGCAGGAAGCTGTGCAGAAAACGACGATGCATTCGTTATTTTGCTCTGCCTGGATGAGGCGTTCAATGGCAGCATCCAACAAACGTGGCAGATCTGTGCCGGGCCGGATGGGGAAAATGCGATCTCCCTGACGTAAAAGGTGGTTGAGTTCATAGTCACTCTCACTCCGCGCGTCTACCCACACGACTTTGTAGCGGGAAGGATCACGGGGATCTCGCCAGTGGTCCACCAGTTCCTGTGGACAGATATGATCCTTCGGCAGATTTTGTTGCACACAGAGCGGTGCCCTTCGCGGCGCAAAAAACAGATTTTCAAAGCCGTAAAATATACCGCCAAGCAAGAGGATACACACCCCAAGACTCAAAAATTGCAGAAAAACGTTTCGAAGCATCATGGAGCGTGCCTCGTTAAAAAAGAGCTTCAACGCACCGCGCAGAAGGTATCCTGATCTGCCGCGGCTGCCTGGGTCCACCGCGCTTTGCCGGACTCCGCCAGATGCACAAGCGCATGGTAGGTATCCTCTTCGTCTGTCTGTAAACTTTCTGCAAGCTGTGCAGCAGTGGCGGCCTCATCCCCCAGAGCGCCGCGCACCTGCGCCAGCAGTTTGAGGAAAGCGCCGGCGGCCTTCTTTCCGGCCTGAACCCCGGGCTGATGATACGCATTGATGTGCACAAGAGAGGCGTAAAAACCTACGGTACGCTCAAAGAGAGCAATAAGCGCGCCAAGATAAAAGGCATCTACCTGCGGGATGGAGATGGTAATACTAGGGCGCCCGTTTTCAGCCAACGCTTTGCGGGTACCACGCAGGAAGCCCTGCAAATAATCCCCTGCGGTGAAGCCGGGCTCAACCTCTACGGAGTCGGACGCACACCGGCGTACCTCAATAAAGGTGACGAAGAAATTGCTGAGGCCGTCGCGCAGCTGCTGTACGTAAGCGTGCTGATCAGTAGATCCCTTATTGCCATACACCGAAATACCCTGATTGACGACATTACCATCCAGATCCAGCTCCTTACCGAGGGATTCCATAATGAGCTGTTGCAGATACTTGGAGAAAAGCACAAGGCTGTCTTTGTAGGGCAAAACAACCATATCTCGCTTACCGTGTCCTTCGCCAGCCGCATACCACGCAAGAGCCAGGCGCATGGCGGCATTTGCGGCAGCATCCGGCTTGCGAGTGCGTGCATCCATCTCCGCTGCACCGCGCAGCAGAGCGTCTGTGTCCGCCCCCTGCAACGCCGCCGGAAGCAGACCCACGATGGAGGTCTCAGAGGTGCGACCACCCACCCAATCCTCCATGGGGAAGCGGGTAATCCACCCCTCTTCTGCCGCTACCTTGTCCAGATGAGAACCAACTCCGGTGATTGCTACGGCGTGGCGGGCGAACGTGAAACCAGCCGCGCGGAAAAACTCCTGCGCACAAACCATACCGTTGCGCGTTTCCGGAGTGCCGCCGCTCTTAGAAATCACTACTACCAATGTTCGCGAAACAGGCAGGTTTACCAGGACACGCTGCATGCCATCGGGGTCCGTGTTGTCCAGAAAGTGCATCCTCAGTCCGTGCGCCGGCAGGGCATCCGCGACAAGCTCAGGTCCAAGGGCTGAGCCACCGATACCGATGACGAGGCAATCGCTGAAAGTTTCCCCACTCGGAGCAAGGGTTCGCCCGCTGAGCACGTCCGCCGCAAAGGCTTTCATGGCAATATAAGGCTCATCGACTTTCGCCTTGAGCTCCGGTGTAGGAGCGAGAGAGCTGTTGCGCAACCAGTAATGTCCCACCATGCGATTCTCATCCGGATTGGAGATGGCACCGCCCTCCAGAGCTGCCATATCGGCAAATGCCTGCTCCACTGCAGGAGCAAGCCGCGTCCTCAGAGGTACGGGAACATCAATCTTTGAAAAATCAAGGGAAATTCCCATTTCACCGTAGCGCACAAGCTCATCTGCATACTTTCTCATCATAACAGAGAGCATTATACGCCCGCCCACCGCATCACGCAAGCAACTTTTGATTTTCGAAAGCGGGGCAGTTTTCCGTCTTGAAATACGGGGCAGAAAAGAATAGAATCCGTGCGATGCAACCGCAGGAACCCACACAACACCCGCTCAGTGAATGCCAGGGTTTCGCCACAGGCGAAGGAGCACGGGCATTGTTCACTGCCGCAGCTGCATTTATTGTGCTCTTCGGGCTGAAGTATACCAGTGATTTCACCATCCCAATCGTTCTTGCGACCTTTCTTGCCATTATCAGCTATCCTATCACGGACGCTCTGCGCCGTTACATTCGTCTCCCGCATTGGCTGGCCGTGACGTGCACTGTTGTTTTCGACATGGGAGTGATTTACGGATTGATCAGCCTGATTAAATTTCTGGCGGCAGATGTGAAAAGCACGTTGCAGGGGGATTTCCTGCAACATATTATGACAAAATACGCCGCTTTCCTGCAATGGATGGATCAACTCGGAGTTGGGGAATATGCGCGCACCCTGTTGGATTCACCACTCCAGCTGATCAATCCTCAGCAGCTCATTTCCCTTTCTCAGTCCCTCACCGGGCGGGTGCTTTCTTTCATGTCGATCACCACGGTGGTACTCATCCTCATGACCTTCATATTGGGCGAGGCCCCTCTCTTTTATCGCAATTTTGAACGTCTCCCCAACAGCATTCAAGGCAAGGGAAAAGTCATTGATGCACTTCGAGGAATGCAGAAATACCTCATTATAAAAACATTGGCGAGCGTCAGTACGGGGCTTCTGGCATGGGGACTATGTCACGTCATGCAGGTACCATTCGCATTCTTGTGGGGATTTGTAGCATGCGTGCTCAACTACATTCCGACTGTCGGTTCCATCGTGGCAGCTATTCCTCCTATTCTTCTTGCATTGGTGCTGAAGGATTGGGGAGGGATGTTAGTTGTGACGGGCGGGTACTTAGCGATCAACTTTGCCATTGGCAACGGCATCGAGCCGCTTTTTCTTGGGAAGCAATTCGGAATAGCAACGACAGTAGTACTCTTTTCGGTTCTTATCTGGGGGTGGGTGTGGGGTCCCATTGGCATGCTGCTAGCAGTTCCTTTCACTGTGCTTACCAAGTTAGCTCTCGAAAATTCCGTGGATCTCCACTGGGTAGCCACGATTATCGACGACAGACCCGGAGACGTTCCTTCATCTGAAACATTGAATCACTGAGCCTATGCATCGCTTCGCCTATCAAAACGGATCCCTCCATTGTGAGCAGATTGACCTGCAGGAAGTGGCTGCCGCTTTTGGCACGCCAACTTTCGTGTACAGCAAAAATACCATACTTGCCGACCTTGAGGAGCTGCAACTTGCTTTCGCACCCATCGATGCGCATGTAGCTTTTGCCGTGAAAGCATGCAGCAATGGCGCAATCCTGAAACTTATGGCGCAGCGGGGGGTGGGATTTGACATTGTCTCCGGCGGCGAGCTTTGGCGAGTCATTCGCGCCGGTGGAAACCCCTCGCAGTGTACCTATGCCGGAGTGGGTAAGAGCGAGGCGGAAATTCGTTACGCTCTTTCCTGCGGCATCTACTGCTTTATTTGCGAAAGCGAAGGTGAATTGCGGGAAATCGACCGCATCGCTACCGAGATGGGCACTGTGGCGCCGGTAGCCGTGCGCGTGAATCCGAACGTTGACGCCCATACGCACAAGTACATTACTACCGGTACTCAGGAAAATAAATTTGGCGTCGATGCTGCACGCATCGAGACTCTGTATTCAACAGTGGCAGCAGAGATGCCTCACTTGAAACTGCTCGGGATACAAATGCACATCGGTTCACAAATCACCGAAACCGCTCCCTTCGTGAAGGCAGTCAGAAAACTCATTCCTCTGGTGCAGAAACTCAAGGCTGCCTACGACATTGAATTCTGGAGTATTGGCGGAGGCGTGGGAATCGTCTACGATGGCTGTTTGGCTTCCGGCTCGCCGGAGTGGTGGCAAAATCATTCGGAGCAAATCACGCTGAAGAGCTATGCAGAAGCGCTCATTCCCCTGCTTAAGCCGTTAGGTCTGCGTATTCTTCTGGAACCAGGACGCCGTTTGGTGGGCAATGCAGCGGTAATGCTTACTCGTTGCCTTTACGAGAAAAAAGGCGAAAGGAAGACCTTCAAGATTATCGATGCCGGCATGAATGACATCATTCGTCCTGCTCTCTACGAAGGATATCATGAGATATGGCCCGTGCGAGAGCACGCGGCGGATGATTCCATCGTAGCGGATATTGTCGGTCCTATCTGCGAATCCGGCGACTTTCAGGCGCAGGACCGCAGTCTGCCGGATGTGAAGCCCGGCGAGCTGCTCGCTGAGATGAGTGCCGGCGCCTACGGCTTCTCTATGTCTTCCACCTACAACTCGCGTCCTCTGGCAGCGGAGGTGCTTGTGGACGGATCGCAGATGCAGCTCATCAGGCGTCGCCAGACTCTGGAGGAGATGGTTGAAGATGAAATTCCGCTGGATTGATTTTCTCTCCACCACGAAAATGGCACGGCTCACGATACCACAGTATGTAATGGCTCTGGCGCATGTAGCGGCCCTTCGTTCCGAAGATCCCTACCGCAAAGTGGGCGCCGCCGCGTTGGATGCTGACAATCGCGTTATCGGCACCGCGTATAACGGTCTTTTCCCTAAATTTACTGCCCCTTCCGGATTCTGGGATTCTCGCGATGAACGGCAAAAATACATGCTGCATGCTGAAATCAATTTGTGCAGTCTTTTCAAACGCGGGGAGGCTCGTATCGTAGCCTGCACCACAATGCCGTGCACCTCGTGCATGCAGGCTTTGTGTGCCCACGGGGTCAGGACGATCTATTACGGATTGGACTACAAGAAATCAGAAGCTCCCGCCATTGCGAGAAT
This sequence comes from uncultured Akkermansia sp., assembly GCA_947601655.1. GTDB lineage: Bacteria > Verrucomicrobiota > Verrucomicrobiia > Verrucomicrobiales > Akkermansiaceae > Akkermansia. The sequence goes on along the minus strand of CANQGG010000001.1, from coordinate 69,505 downwards.
GTACGGCGTGGAATTGATTCATGTTCCGGAATATCCGCTTTCAGACATCCCCTTACGTTTGATTGAAAACGCTGAGAACGACTGATTCTTCCTTCTTCTCCGTACGTCATATTTCCTCAGTTTATCTTTGCAGATTCATCATCCGGTCAGCTCCACTTTTCTTGTGGCGCTTTACAAAAAGGTGAGATATGGTATACTCTACGCTTTCCATGAAGAACCTACTATCTATTGAAACCCTGAGCAAGGAAGAGATTACAGAGCTGCTGGATCTGGGACATAGGCTTAAAGCTCTGCGTGGAAAACTGCAGGAACAACCTCTGGCGGGACAGAGTTGGGGACTCATTTTTTCTAAGTCGTCTACGCGTACGCGCGTCTCGTTCGAAGTGGGCATCGGAGAATTAGGCGGACGCGCCTTGTTTTTGTCCACCCGCGATATGCAATTGGGACGGGGTGAGCCGATCAAGGATACCGCCCGCGTGCTTGGGCGCATGCTGCACGGAGCTGTGATTCGAACGTATGCTCAGCAGGATGTGGAAGATTTTTCGACGTATTCCGGGATACCGACCATCAATGCGCTCACGGATTCGGAGCATCCATGCCAGATTTTGGCGGATTTGCTGACGCTGGAAGAAATTTACGGGCGAGGGGCATGGAAGGATATGAAGATTGCTTTTTTGGGAGATGTGGATAACAATATGGGACGTTCGTGGATGTGGGCCGCGAAGCGACTTGGCTTCACCCTGGCGCTTGCTGGTCCTCAACAAGCCTTGCCCAGCGAAGAAATTCTCGCTCGACTTGACGCCCCCAACGTCATCTGCACTACTGACGCCGAAGAAGCTGTACGTGGCGCAATGCTCATCAACACCGACACATGGATTTCCATGGGGCAGGAAGATCAAAAAGGCTCTAAGGAAAAAGCCTTCTTCCCCTACCAAGTGAACAGGGAACTGCTCAGCGCAGCGGCAACAGGACATAGCGTATTCCACTGCCTGCCTGCCTACCGAGGCTACGAAATCACTGAAGACGTGCTTGAAGCCCACAGCTCAGTAATTTTCCGCGAGGCAGAAAATCGCCTACACGCACAAAAAGCTGTCCTTTCCATCCTTTCACGCGCATGAGGTACGACGAACGTATTGAGGAGTTGCTGGACGAACTCGCTGTTTTTGACGAATGGACGGAGCGTTACGAGTACATCATCTCACTTGGTAAACAGTTGCCACCGTTGCCGGAGCAGTACCGAAAGGAAGAAAACCTCATTCGCGGCTGCCAGAGTCGGGTTTGGGTCGGAACCGAGCTACGGGAGGGACGCTTCATGATTCATGCAGACAGCGATTCGCTCATTACCAAGGGGCTCATAGCTGTCTTCATCCGCCTGCTCTCCGGACTTACCCCACAGGAGGTGCTCGATGCCGACCTGAAACGACTTGATACAACAGGTCTGAAGGAGCACCTGGCCAGCACCCGCGCCAACGCTCTTACCACCATGGCGGAAACTATCCTTCGGAAAGCTGATGCCTGCGTCGACAGGCGGAACGTGGAAACGAAGCATTAGCATAGTTACTCCGTTCGAGATCATGAGGGTAGAACTCGACAGGATGCGGGAAGGGAAAGAGCAAAAGTTAGGTTCGGAGACGAATGCCTATCGCCTGTTGGCTGAGGATGTGTTGTGGTCCGGAGTGGCGATTGACTCACTTGCCGGACGGTATCTCGTCTCTCTTCGCAACGCAGAGCTGCCCAGGGAGGCAGAAGAATGGCTGTGCGCTCAGGAGGCGGACATCTTCATCAAGCATCTCGAAAAAGGCGAAAAGCACTCACCGCAACCACTGCGAAAACCCCGGCATCCCCTGCAATTCAGTATCTGTGAGAATGGAGTTCGCTTTATGATGGACATGGGAAGCGGCTATTCACAGGGGCTCTTCATCGACCAGCGCAATAACCGCCTTGACCTGCGTCGCAACTGCCAAGAAGGCATGACAGTGCTGAACCTTTTTGCCTACACCGGCGCTTTTTCTGTATGCGCCGCGCTGGGGGGAGCTACCACCACTACCCTGGACCTGGCAGCAAATTGCCTGAACCGCTGTAAAGAGAACATGAGAATCAACGGCATCAACCCATCGGCTCATTATTTCTGCCGCGGTGATGCTCTGCACTGGCTGCGTCGCTTCGCACAACAAGGGCGACTTTTTGACTGTATCGTCATGGATCCACCGACCTTTTCACGAGACTCACGCACCGGAGGCATCTGGCGCGCAGAGAAGGATTATTCTGATCTCGTGGCGCTCGCGACGCAATGTCTCTCCACCGGCGGCAGCATGCTTTGCACCACCAACAGTCGCCGTCTCACTCCAGAGACCTTCCGGACGATCGTGGCAACCGGAGCAGGACCTGCCGCTACATTGAGCAGCGTCCCCATGCCTTTTGATTTCTTCCCGGAGACCTACCTCAAATCCGTAAAAGTGACAATGTGAACACCAATGCTATGACACGAGAAGAATATGCCATCTCTATCTTTCGTCAGCCCCCGCGTCATCTTAACTGCGCTCAGACCGTCTGCGCTGCTATGGGACGTGAAGATCTCGTGGATGCAATGAAAAATTGCAATGCAGGAAAGGCTCCAGGTGGCACATGTGGCGCACTTTACGCGGCCGTCTCGATCTCCCCGGAGCGCGAAGAGGAATTGCGAACCATTTTCACAAAGACCCTGGGAGCTTCCACTTGCGCGCAACTCAAAGCCGCCCACGGAGTACCGTGTCCGCACTGTGTGGCTGCAGCTGTTCGTGCGCTCGGTTGAACAACTTAACGCCGCTCTACCCATTTATGGAAAAGGCAGTCAGAATTGAGGTCCTCTTTTACGGTATAGATTCCCAAGGGACACACGCGGGAGAGCAGAGAAATTCTGTCTGCGCGGCGGGGCGCATTTTCACCGGACGGTTGAGTCTCCGTGAGGCGGATAGCGACCGTCTCCTGCTGGAATTCAGCGTGCAGACAGGCGGCTGGATGAGTCGACAGAGTCCCTTTTTCAAGCGCGGTGACTACCCATCAGACACCACTTGGGGAGCCTATGCGCCAGAGGATTATCCGGACACTGCCTTTCCGGCTCTGGCAGAAGAAACGACACTTGGCACGGAGCGTACGGGAAAATTGCGCGGTTTTCGCGTGCCGGACCCACCCGGCACGGGACGCACGTATCTCATGCTGCATTTTGCCGAAAGAAAAGGCTCAGAAGGCTGTATCTCCACCACGGATGTGGCAGCTTGGGGAATATTCTGCTCAGAGATGGACTGCCTTTACCGCGCAGGCATCTCATCTATCCCTTTGCGAGTCGTCTACTGCGGAGAGAAACCACGAGGATGAGCACGAGCGTATTACAGGATTCCCGCACAATATTGAGACAAGCGAAGCTTTTTTCCGATAACAAGAAATAAAATTCGTTTGCTTTTCGCCGCATAGTTGGGTAGAATGCGCTCCATGGCGCGCCAAGTAATAGGAACTGGACTCAACGCTCTGCTGCAACAAAATAAACCCTCAAACATAGCGGCGGATGACAAGCGAATTATCCTTGCCCGTGTGGCGGAAATTCACTCTTCACCCTTCCAGCCCCGCCGAATTTTTAATCAGGAGCAAATCGACGAACTTGCAGCTTCAATCCGTGAGCGGGGATTGGTGCAACCTCTGGTGGTACGCCGTGTGAACGGGCATTTCGAACTTATCGCTGGTGAACGGCGTTTGCGTGCTGTTGCCTCTCTGGGGCACAAGGAAGTAAAGGTCGTCGTGCTGGAAGCTACCGACCAGGAGGTGGCGGAAATTACCCTCATTGAGAATTTGCAGCGCGAGGATCTTTCCCCCCTCGAAGAAGCCGAACAATACCGCCTGCTCAAAACACGTTTCCATATGAAACAGGAAGTCATTGCGCAGCATGTGGGGAAATCCCGCGCAGTGGTGGCCAATACCATGCGTTTGCTTGATCTCTGCCCCGCTGTGCGCGAGTTGCTGGAAGCGGAAAAGATCACTGTCGGGCACGCGAAAGTACTATTGCAGTTGCATGACGATAATCAACAAAAAGAAGCTGCAGATCGAGTGGTGCAACGTTCACTAACCGTACGCCAAACCGAAAAATACGTACACAATCTGTTAGCAGAGGAGCAGGGGGAAGAAGAATCCATCCAAACTGTCACCCAGGCCGAAGAGGGAGTACCATACGAGGAAATTTGCAGGGAGCTTTCCGGGAACCTCTCAACGCGTGTCAGAATCACACCGAAAGGCAAACGTGGCGGGGTGATTGAAATTGCTTTTGCCAGGCAGACAGAGCTCAAACGTCTGCTGGAAATTTTTGGTATCACCGCTCGTCTATGAGCCGTGTTTCCCCATGGCTGCCTTTTGTCGCAGCGGTGATGTGTTGCCTTCTGAGTTCTTGCGGTCGCGAAGAGACTGCGTCTTGCGTTGCCCCCTCGCAATCTCCGACCATCGAACAACAAAAAGGTTCTCACATCGAGGACTTTTCGGGTGTTCGGGCTTATCAACATTGCGCAACACTCTGTGCACTCGGGCCGCGTCCAACGGGCTCCTCTGCCTACCAGAGGCAGGTGGAAATAATTGCCACACACCTCACCGAGTTGGGATGGCACGTCCAGTCGATTCCGTTTTCACCGTCTGCATTCCCTCAACGGCGCATGCAGAATGTTTGCGCCACGTTTGGTGGATCCAGTACCCCGCGCGAACTTATCCTTAGCTGTCACATTGACACTAAAGGTAGCGGTGAAAATGCCATTCTAGGAGCAGATGACGGCGCCAGTGGTGCAGCGGTACTCCTAGAGCTGGCGCGAGTACTCACACTGCAGCCAACCCTCGCCCAGCGTATTGAGCTCGTGTTTTTCGACGGGGAAGAATCTTTTGGCCCTCACATCACCCCACAGGATGGGCTCTTCGGCTCGCACCACGAGGTGCAGCGTCGAGCGGAATGTCTCCCGCGTTACCTTATTAATCTTGATATGGTTGGGGGAGCAGGGAAAACCGTTGCTGTTCCGTTACTGGACACCGCGGAGGACATGATGGAACACTACCTTAGTGCTGTGCGCACCCTTGGGTTCTCTGAAAATAACTGGACAATTTTTCCCGGCAGCATGCTGGACGATCATCGTCCTTTCGCCGGGGCTGGCGTACGTACCCTGAATCTCATTGCTGTGTTCCACCGCTCCACGTGGTGGCATACGAAAGCAGACAATATGGAGCGTATCAGTCCTGATTCCCTCGGTGAAACAGGCTGCATGGTCATGCAACTTTTGCGTCAGCTTATGTAGCGATGCTCCTTCTCTCCCAATGGGACGACTGCCGTCGTACGAAGGGACTGTACGTACTTGTCATCACCTGAAGTCGAAATGGAATTCCCAATTTCAAGCTCCAGCCTTTGAAACCCACGCCCGCGAGAACGAAATTTTTCGGGGAGACGCTTCCTCCGCCTAAATCGAGAATATCAAGGTTTCTGCGTGACTTTGGAAATTGTGTTTTCAAAATAGGTATTGAACTAAAAAGATTTTTCCTGTAGAAAAAGAGGGCATGGTCGATTCTTCACGCTTCACGCTTTCGTTTTCCTTCGCCGGCATCCCAACGACTATTCGACCGACGATCTGGATTGTACTACTAATTCTCGGTAGCGCGGGGAGTACTTCAACTGACCTTAGTTATCCGTTGGCTTTCATGGTTTTGGGAGTTTTGAGCCTGCTTGTACACGAGTATGGACATGCCTTCTGCGCAAAAGCATTCGGTTTACGTGTCCTGGGGGTTGAACTCGGGAATCTTGGCGGAGTAACGAGAACAGAGGAGAAGCACCACATTTCCCGACGCCAGGAACTCCTCATCGTGCTGTCGGGAGCAGGGGCTGCACTGGCAGCAGCAGCAGTTGTCGGGGCATTCTTCGGTCTACTGTCCGGCGATATCATTGGCGGGATTCTTTCTTCGTTGCTCCTCCCATTCAGTGCGCTCGTTCCGCAAGCTCAGGACGTCCTGATTCCGACGATTCAGCCATTCCTGGAAGGCATCACGACGCTCGATCCATCACTCCGCCTTTGGCAAGGATTCTTCATTTTTACCACAATCAGTGTGATTTGGAGCCTCTTTAACCTTTTGCCCATTCTGCCACTGGATGGTGGGAAGGCGCTCACATTGTTGCTCAACAATGCTAAGCAGGCAAGTTTTGCAGGCGTAATTACTGCCTCATTGATACTCTTCTGGACGCTTATGCAGATGATGATCTTTACCTCCCTCATCATTGGCTGGCTCCTTTTTGTTAATTGGCGGGTCTACCGCAGTTTTTCGCAGGAGTCGTGAGTCTCTTCTTCCTTTCCTGCGAGGAGAGATTCAGACGGTGTTGCCTTGCTCTTTTTTCGTGACCGAAAGTAATCTATTTCTGACAAGTATTGGTGCTTGACATTGGGAGTGAGATAGGGCATCCTTTGCGGCGTTTATGACATTTGCTGAGCTAGGAATATGCCCTGAGATATTGGAGGCGATCGATATACTTGGATTTGAGACGCCGTCTCCGATTCAGGAACAGGCTATACCGCCAGCACTGGCGGGAGCGGATATCGTGGGCAGATCTCATACGGGATCTGGCAAAACACTAGCTTTCACCATTCCGGCATTAGAAAAAATCGACGTCAACGCAGCACAGGTGCAAATTCTTTGCCTGGCACCCACGCGGGAACTTGCTGTGCAAATCAGTAAAGAGGTGGATAAGCTGGCAATCTTCCTGGACAACATTTCGGCGGCGGCTATCTACGGAGGCACGTCGTACGCACCGCAGCTGGCAGCCCTGCATCGCGGAGTTCCTTTTGTGGCGGGTACACCTGGTCGGGTTCTGGATCTCATCGAGAAAGGAGAATTGCGTACGGATGGCATCTGTATGCTCATTCTGGACGAGGCGGATGAGATGCTTGATATGGGGTTTGCAGAAGAAATTGACCGTATTGTGGCACTACTGCCGACGGAACGGCAGACTCTGTTCTTTTCCGCCACGATGTCGCCTGTTATCCGCTCACTCGTTGATCGTATCTCGCGGGATCCAATAGAGATCACCATTCATCGCCCAGAGCTCACGGTGCCAACCTGCGAGCAGAGTGTGTACGAGGTGCTCTTCTCCTCGCGCATTGAGGTGCTTAGCCGCCTAATCGAGATGGGGCGTATGAAACGCGGACTTGTGTTTGCAAACACAAAGCGAGTGGTAGATGATATCGTGGACGGCTTGCTCTCGCGCGGGTACTCGGTGGACCGCCTGCATGGAGATATGCCGCAGGCGCTCCGCGAACGAGTTTTGGCTTCTTACCGTCGAGGAAATCTGAACGTACTTGTGGCGACAGATGTAGCGGCACGAGGGTTGGATATTGAGGATGTAGACATCGTTGTGAACTTCGAGCTGCCGCGTGAGCCGGAGGATTATGTACACCGTATTGGTCGCACAGCTCGTGCCGGACATAAGGGAAAAGCTGTTACATTTATTGGTCGGCGCGACTTTTCTCTTCTTGGTCGCATTGAACGTTTTACTGGCGTACGGATGCAACGGGAGAAGGTCATGACAGCGGAGATGGTAGAACAAGCGCGACGCGAAGCCCTTGTGGACGAGGTGCTGGATCTTGCTACGACGGGAGGGCTGGAATTACCGGATGAGCTGCGGGATATTGAGTTGCCGGCGGAACAAATAGCCTCGGCGATGTTTGAGCTTCTGATCCGAAGACTGGGACGCGAATTGCAAGCCATTCCGGAAGATATGGCGGATCGTGGCATGGCACACACAGCGCGTCCGAAGCATTTCCCTGATGAGCATGGGGATAGCATGACCCTTTTCATTAACGCAGGTAAAATGCTGCGTATTCGTCCGAAGGATGTGGCGGGGTTACTGTACAACGAGGGCGGAGCGCCAAAAGGGAGCGTAGGCGATATCCGCATCTTCTTGAAGCACACGTTGGTGGATGTGTCGCCGGAGGTGGGACCAATGCTCGCGGAGCGGCTTTCTGTATGTAGTCTCTGTGGGTACGAAGTGAATGTACGTGAAGATAAAGGGTTCCAGGAAAACCCGGCGACGTATGCATCTTACACCCGTAGTTCCCGCGAACGTCGCTACAACGGGGAAAAAAGCGGCGAGCACCACAGCTACCGCGCCCGCGAAATCGACGAATCGCGCAAAAAGCGCCCTCACTCGAGGAGTAACGACTATCGTGGCGGCGGCAACAGGAATGGCTTTTTCCCTCACCGGAGGAAACGCGACAAGTAGACCTCTCGAGTTTGTGTGTGAATGCTGTAATGTTCTTTTTGAACATTGCAGAGACGGCAAAGAATGTTGCGAAAGGAGCTGCGCTGAAAACTTGCGAGACCAATGCCTTTGGACATGCAGCGCGCTGTTGTGAGGATTCTGATATCTCCCATCATTTATCCGAATGCGGAATCTTGCTTTGTTCCTGGTTCAGGCTTGAAAGAAAAAGAATTTGGCGTAGAATAGGGGCTGCCAGCGTGGTCTACTTATAATCCATTCCTTTTTATGACTATCCTAGAATTTATTCGTAAAAACTCTCTCATGGTGCTCATCGTCATCGTCGCTGTAGGCGCAGGACTCGTGATGATGGACTACAGTGGCAAGGGGAGCGCATTCTCTCGCGATTTCTACATTCGAGTAGATGACGTTGGTTATAGCTACCCGGAGGCCGCGGCGCTCGGTGAAAACGGGAAGCAGTATCTCTCGTCTCTCATTTCTGCCACTGGAGAACTTACCGAGCATTTGGATACTGATGGCAACGGCACTATTGATTCAGCAGAGCAACCCGCAGCCATCGCGTGGCAACAAGAGCATCCAGAAGTTTTCCAGTCTCTTAATGACCTGCGTTCCGTGTACGCTGCCTGGCATTATGGTGTAGCAAAAGACGGGGAAGTGAACGTAGCGATCAACCGTGCGATGTTGCAGGCGGAGGCAGACAGATTGGGGTTGCATCCGAGCGAGGAGCAGATCGATGCTTACTTGCGCTCTTTACCGGCTTTCAAGAAGGAGGATGGTTCTTTCAACCTCGATCTCTACCGGCGCCTTGCCGGCTATCGCCACGGTAACGTTAGTCGCGTGCACGAGGAAGCTCTTCGCGGGGTGGTGGCAGACATCATCATCTGGGATGCCCTTCAGAAGATGGTAAGCGATAACATCGCTTTTAACACGAAAGCACAAACAACCTACCTTGATGCCATCTCTCAGAATATTTCCGGCATCACTGCTTTCATCCCCTCCTCGGCAATTCCTGCAGCGCCAGATCCTACGGAGGAAGAACTACGAGCCTATTGGGAGCAGCATAAGGAAAACTACAAGAGCGATGAACAACGCATTATTTCTGTTTACACCCTTACTCCAGGAGAAGGAAGTAACACGGAAAATTTGCTGGCAACAGCTGATGAGATCCTGCAAGAGCTCTCCCTTGCAAATGGTCAGGGGTTGGATGGTATTCTGGACCGCGCCTCAAAGAATCCGCAGTACGAACCTTTTACCTACTTGCAGGCGGATGGCTCGACGCTGCAGAGCTATGAACTTGCCACGCAGCAGGAGTTGGCAGAACGCCTGCAAGATACTGTGAACGATAACGGGAAGGGTGTCCCGTTGGCCGCTATCGCCTTCTCAGAAGTGGAAAACGTCGCAACGCCGGAAATATACCAGTCCGCTAAAGCCAACGGCACCGCTGATCGTTTGGTAGCTATCCGCCAAATTCGTGGATTTTACACAACTGCAGACGGAAAACTTAAGCTGGTTCGCATTGAGGCTGTAAAACCTCCCACTGTATTGGACTACGAGGAAGCAAAGGATCGTGCGCTCACAGATTGTCGCAAAGAGCGTGCTGATAACGCGTTGAAATGCAAGGCTCAGGAAATTTATGAGCAAATACAGAAGAATCTTGGTGAGAAGGGATTGCGCAACGCTTTCGAAATTGCCTCCACATCAGGCGGTACTGTGGAAGATTTCGGTCCTCTCGCCATGGGGCAGCTTAATACCGTCCTGCCGACTGGCGTATCAGACGCTGACCTTATCGGCACGCCGAGCGGAAAACTTGCACCACTTGCTATCCTGCCGAATGGAGCTCGTATCACTGCCGTAAGCCGCCGTACGGTAGAAAAATCTCCATCAGCAACGATGCGGCGGCAGCTCATGGAACTACCCATGCAGAATGATCAGCTTCGCGCTGAGATGATGCAGGAATGGCAGAATGCCGGCTTTTCTCGCTTCAATGTGCAGCTGTCATCGAGCGTACGCACAGTGCAGAATTCCGGTGAGGAATGAACCTCTTTATGTAATCTGCCGTCGTTGTTCTCATGACCTTGCCCCCACAGACGAAATACATCGTGGGCAATGAGGCCTGCGAACGTTTCAGCTTTTACGGCATGCGCAGCATTCTCACCCTTTACATGGTGAGCGTGTTGGCAATGAGTGAAAGCGAAGCAGTTGTTGTGAGCCACCTCTTCAACGCCTGCATTTACATTCTTCCCTTATTTGGCGCCTGGGTAGCAGATCGTTTCATCGGCCGCTACAGGATGATTTTGTTTGTCTCACTCTTCTACTGTCTGGGACATGGCGTACTCTCGATGTCCGATTGTCTCCAAAGCGTCGAGTCTAGGCGTATGATTTTATTTGTGGGATTGTTCATCATCGCGCTTGGCGCTGGTGGTATCAAACCCTGCGTTTCTGCCTTTGTGGGCGACCAGGCAGACGGCATGAGTTCTGCTACCATGACGAGACTTTATGCTGCTTTCTATTGGTCTATCAATTTAGGATCTTTTTTCTCTTTCCTCGTGATTCCATGGGTACGACAAAATTGGGGCTATGGCTGGGCATTCGGCATCCCTGGCATCTTTATGGCTCTCGCCACTTTTATCTTCTGGCGGGGCAGGAAGCTTTACCTTCACCGCGCTCCGTCGCAACCGGAGTTCGTACCCTCACTCACTGCGCGACTCTTGCTTGGGAAAAAACGTGCTGAGGTCCGCTGGGGCGCGCAAATTATGCAGAACACTGCAGACACGATGTGGAGCATCGGGCGCTTCCTTCTTATTTTCCCTTGCATTATCATCATGGCGCTTGTTGCTGCATGGGGTGGGCATGAATTGGCGCAGCTTTGTGGTGCCGGGTGGAGCCTCGCCTCTCTCGTGGCTCTACTCACAGCGCTTCTTTGTTTGGTTGCCCTTTTCATCCCCCTGACACGCCGTGCAGCACGTCTCGGCTCACAGAATTTTTTCGGCCGAGTCGGGGCTCTTCTTTTCCCGACCGTGGGTAACGCTTCCTCTTACGATGCTGATCAACTCAGTGAAACGCGTGGGTTGTTACGTGTACTGACCGTGTTTCTCATGATCATACCCTTCTGGAGTCTCTTCGACCAAACGATGTCCAGTTGGGTACTCCAGGGTGAGAAAATGCAACCCCTCGTCTTCACAGGTTCTTCCGAAATGCACTTCTCCTTCGGCGCCGAGGAAATGCAAAGTGTGAATCCATTGATCATCATGATCTTTGTTCCTATCGTCACTCTGATTATCTATCCCCGCATTGGTCGATGGGCAGCTCCGCTGCGTCGCATGGGCTGCGGAATCATCCTTGCCGGTGTTTCCTACGCTTGCGTTGCCGCCATCCAGTCCCTACTTGATGCCGGTTATCATCTCTCTATTCTCTGGCAATCTATCCCCTACCTCGTTCTTACCTTCTCCGAAATTCTCGTCAGCACTACCGGCCTTGAATACGCTTACACCGCCGCCGGTAAAAACCTCAAAAGCATCGTTTCCGGCTTTTGGTTCCTTACGAGCACCCTGGGTAATTTTCTTATCATCTTTCTCACTGCGCTTGTCGCAGATCCCGCCTCCACTTCTACCTTTCTTATCTACGCTTCTCTGAGTGTTGGTGTTGGCATAACCTTCTTCGTTGTTACTTCACGCAACTTTTTTAAAACAAACGTCTGATTCGCTTAACTTAGAGCGTAGACGAGGGCAGGGGAAAGGAAAAACAGAGGGAAATCTCCCCTCCATCTGTAGCAACGCACCCCCGCCGCAAAGGGGTAAGACGTACTTCCTTTGCCTTGGGGCGTATTCTCGCCACTCGAAGTGGAAAACTATTTTTCCGTCGGAGCTACGATTTGAACGTGTACTTGAACAGGCGGCAGATCCTCCGCACAGATATTCACGGTTGCTGAACCTGTTTCGCCGTGTTTGGAACGCACGATGGCAAGGATGCGCCCATTGAAGAAAGCCTGATTCGGATCCTGCATGCATGTCTGATCAATAGGATTACCGTTGCAAAACCCGATGAGAGTTGCCGGACCTTCGATGGAGAAGCTCACCTTACGGCAATCCGTCGGCACCACATTCCCATTCTTATCCACTATAGCAAGCTCGATAAAACTCAGGTCATGTCCATCTGCAACAATGGTGGAACAATCCACAGAAGACTGCACCGCGGCAGCCTCGCCGGTGGTTACTACCTTATCCTCTGCCCAGAGCTTACCTTTTTTCTTCACCTTCACGCGGAGTTCTCCAGGCTCGTAGATCACATTTTCCCACACAAATCGGTAAGCGGTGCGGGAGGTATCACGGGCGCCCTGAGGAATCTTCTCTCCCTCGTTTTTCTTATCTCTGTGGCAGACACCCTGGCTCTTACCGTTCACAAATAACTCGGCTTCATCACCAGAGCTGAAACACATCACCGGCGTTACTTTCCCCTCTCGTCCTTTCCAATTCCAATGTGGCAGGAGATGTGCAAAACGCTCATTCGGCAACCAACGGCTCTTGTAGAGGTAGAATACATCTTTCGGGAAGCCGGCGAGATCAATCAAGCCAAAATACGAGCTACGGCTAGGAGCCTTATTGCCCATTGTTTGAAGCTGATTCATGATTGCCTGTTTTTCAGCATCGGACAATCCCTGCAGGTTCCCCACATTCGAAGCGTCCTGATTGTATGGCGTAGGTTCACCGAGGTAATCAAAACCTGTCCACACGTACTCTCCCGCCATATTCGGTACATCATCCTGCGCCTTGAACTCCACATCTCCGCAATTACCCCAGGCCACGGCTGCCACACCGTACGCACTCACCTGGAAGGCACTTGTACCCCCTCCTCCCCCCCAGCGGAGAGGGAACACATAAAACCCACGTGTACCAATGCCGGAAGCGGTCTCGGATCCGTAAACAGGTTTGTCTGGGCGCTTTTGTACGTATTCGCGATAGATCCACGGCTTATAGTTGAACCCCATGACATCCAACACATCACCAAAACCGTTCCATGCCCCTTTGACGTTATTCACACCGACAGTAAACGGTCGGGTAGTATCGTACTTGCGAAATTCATCACGAAGGTTACGACAAATCTCAACGCCACCTGCCGAGGTGATCTCTGAAATTTCATTACCACCGCTCCACATGATAACGCATGGGTGATTGCGATCGCGGCGCACAAAATTCTCTACATCCCGTTTCCACCACTGATCCCAATCCCGATGATAACCGTTCAATTTATCATACTTTTGCGCCTTCCAGATATCAAAGAGTTCGTCCAGTACAAGTATTCCTTGTTCATCGCAAACGTCGAGTGCTTCGGGCGCAGGCGGGTTGTGAGAGGTTCGGATGGAATTACAACCCATAGACTTTAGTTTAAACACCTTGCGTTCCCATGCCTTGCGATGAAAAGCAGAACCAAGCGCCCCAAGGTCGTGATGCTCACAAACGCCATTCAGTGGTACTCGTTTGCCATTAAGATAAAAGCCGTCCGGCTTCCATTCAATATGCCGTACGCCAAAACGAGTGTTGCGTACTTCGGCGGTGGCACCCTTTTGAGAAAGCGTTGTTGTGAGCAAGTACAAGTTTGGCTCTTCACAGCTCCAAAGCTTCGGATTGGGGAGGAAAAGTTTCTGTTCTACCGTGCACGATTCTCCAGGTGTCAGCGTAGCATGCACCGGTTGCGCTGTTTCTCCGTCAATTTTCTGTTCCACAGTGAATTCCGTCGTCGTTGTCCCTGTATTTTCAATACTTGTCTCAATCCAAACCGTAGCGCCATCGGAGGAAATCATCGGAGTGGTTACATAAATGCCGTTATAGGCGATATGTGTGGGAGCAGCATGCTCCAACCGGACGTGTCGATAGATGCCGGCCCCGGGGTACCAGCGAGTAGACAGGGGCTTGTTGCTCGCACGCACCGCCACCAGGTTATCCTTGCCGGGCTTAAGGAACGGGGTGACATCCACCCGGAAGGAAGAATAACCGTAGGCCCATTCACCCGCCTTCTTGCCGTTTACATACACTTGCGGATGCGACATCACGCCATCGAAGTCTATGTAATAGCGATCTTTCTCGGGAGAAAAGTCAACCGGCACCTCAAAATGCTTGCGATACCAGCCGTAACCGTTCCATGGGAGCTTTCCCGTCTCATTCGGCTCATCGCGCAGGAAAGGGCTTCCAATCGCCCAATCGTGTGGCAGCTGCACGGGGCAGAAGGCGCTCTCGTCGTACTCCGGCATGGCCGGCGCAGTAGGATTCTCCTTCTTAATGGGCATGACCAGCTTGCCATCCATGCCCACAAGTTCAATCTCACGAACACTCGCCCACGCACGACGCGAGGACTCGGAGAAAATCAACCGAACCCTTTCAGGGATTCGTCCCTTCATATCGATTTGAGCTGACTCATCTCTCATCAACACAATTTGCTTCTCCGTCACGCCTCCGGAAAGATAGAATTCAACCTCCACCTTTTGCTCATCTGCTTTCTCCCAATAAATCCTCATCTCCTTCAATGGGGTCTTTCCATCCAGCTCCAGAACGAGAGAATGCCCGTGTTGGCCATTGGGAGCACACCAACGAGTTTTCATATCGCCATCAATGGCATGTGTCGCAGGATTTCCCTTTTGGGAACCGCCGGGTGCATAGATTCCTTCAGATGCTTCCTCCGGGGAAATGGGCCCAAAATAGCGGAACGACCAATCGAAATCAAAGCATGTACTCTCCGGCGAGGAGCCACAGGCTGCAGAATCTCCCGTCTCAAAACAGGCAGCAAAGAGACTCAAGCAGAATGACAAGGCGAATGACAAGTTTACTAACTTCATAATGGAGGGGGTGTTTGGCTCAACAAAAGGAGTTTATCGTCTTTTTTTCGTACTACATATTTATTCGTACGTGAATGGAATATTTTATCAAAAAATTATGCGCGAAGTTCAGATTCAAACTGCCGAAACTGAATTGCTTCCAACAAATCAGCATCCTCGGGTGTCTCACGGCCAGCTAGGTCTGCTATTGTACGCGTCACTCGCAAGATTCGGTCAAACGCCCGAGCAGAGAGTCCAAACTGTTCCACCGCTGCCAAAAGCAGTGCTCGCTGATTCTCAGTAAGCGGGCAGTACCTGTACAGTTGCTTACTGGAGAGGCGCGCATTGCAGCGCACAGCGGTGCCGGTATATCTTTGCTGCTGTAGGGTTCGCGCGGCAGCCACGCGAGCGCGAATAGCAGCACTACTTTCCCCATCCGGACGGCTCAGCAGACTGGCAGGATCCACCGGCGGAACCTCAATGACCATGTCAAAGCGATCCAGCAACGGTCCGGAAATTTTCTTGCGGTAACGCGCCACATCTGCCGGGCGACAGTGGCAAGCGTGTTTCGGATCGCCCAAGTAGCCGCAGGGACACGGATTCATCGCTGCTACCAGCATAAACTGGCAAGGGAAATCCATCGATCCGCTTGCCCTGGAAATCGTTACCACTCCACTTTCCAATGGTTGGCGCAACGTTTCGAGCGTGCGGCGACTAAACTCCGGAAACTCATCCAGGAAAAGTACGCCATGATGGGCCAACGTGATTTCGCCAGGCGAGATAATGCTGCCCCCACCCATCAGTCCAACATCTGATATGGTATGGTGCGGCGCACGAAAGGGACGTCGCTTGAGGAGTCCCCCTGTCTTTGGCAGCAACCCGCAGACAGAGTGAATGGTGCTGATTTCTAAAGCTTCTTCATGAGTCATGGGCGGTAATATGCTCGGCAAGCGAGCTGCCAGCATGCTCTTACCACTACCCGGGCTGCCACACATTAACAGGTTGTGTCCACCCGCTGCCGCAATCTCCATTGCTCGCCGTGCGTACGGCTGTCCTTTAATCTCATCGAAGTCCGGCCCGTCATCCTCTTCTCCGTCGGCTGGTACCGCAGCTGTATTGGATTTTTCCGCACCATCCAGAAGCATGTTCCAGGCTTCTTGTAAATTCTCCACAGGGCACACTCTCAGACCTTCCACTACGGCCGCTTCTCGTGCATTTTCCGGTGAGAGCATCAAGTATTTTTTTCCAGCTTCTCGTGCTGCCACAGCCTGAGGCAGCACTCCACGAACCCCGCGCACAGTGCCGTCCAAAGCAAGTTCCCCTACGATGCACCAATCTTCTATCCCCTCTGGTATTCGTCGTCGAAATGCCTCCGGAAGCCCGGCGTAGTTATTTTGCAGTGCCATTTCGAGGCCGAGAGCAATGGGTAAATCAAATCCAGGACCTTGTTTTTTCACATCTGCCGGAGCGAGATTTACTGTGGCGAGAACCTGTCCAGGGCAGAAGAAATGACTATTCTGCAAAGCAGCCGTCACACGCTGCACACTCTCGCGCACGGCGGTATCCGGCAAACCAACCACCACGAAACGTCCCGTGTCCTCTACTTTCTGCACGTTTACTTCCACCTGCACCTCGTAGCCGGTGATGCCATTGACCGCTGCACTGTACAATCTCGAAATCATAGAAAAAATTTATTTGACGATGACAAGCGAACCGACGGCTAATTTGTCAAACAAAATACTGCATGCCTCCGGAGGAATGCGCACACATCCGTGGGAGGCTCCACTGCGGTACACACTGCCTACGTGCATCCCAATAGCTCCGTTAAAGCGCATCCAGTACGGCATGAGCGCGCCTCTGAAATGCGTACCAGCCGGAGCTTTTTTTCCCGGAGTTGCATCCGTTTGCACCACGTCGTCATTTGCATTCACCCAGTTTCCGTAGAGTGTAGAACGGTGCTCCCTTTTCTTCTCGGTGATGCGAAAACGCCCACGCGGAGTCTCGTGTCCCCCCACTCTGCCAGAGCACACGGGAAAATCCATGGCAATCTGGTCGTGGATGAACAAGCGCCCGCGTTGCTCGGCTAGCAAGATTTCCACTCGTGAGTGCTTTGGATCATACATCTGCAATGCGTTGCCGCGCCACATGTCACGCGACATTCCATAGTTTTCGCTACTGATGAACTCTTCAAATGTGCGTGCCACTCTCTTGTTTCGACTGGCTAGCTCCCATGCATCCGCATTCATGAACCCTCTGCCCCCTCCTTGCTGACAAGCTGACAGACAGCTCAACGCACTAAGAAAAAGGATGATTGAGAACCTTCCTTTCATGATTCAAATTTCACGGTATGACTCTATTCTCGCTGCAAATTCTTTCGGTAAGGTGGCCCGTACGACAATATTGTTTCCCTCGTATTCCACGGATTCAACCTTGCCATCACGGTGCATAATAGCCAGCAGACGAGCTTCCGCCTGCGGTATCCTGTAGGTAGCAATCTGCACGCGGTGAGCGAGAATCTTCACGCACTCAGAAAGCAACTCCTGCACACCTTCTCCTCTGGTGACGCTCATCGGCACAAACGGTGCGTTTCCTGCGACTTCGCGCAACCGCGAAAGAACACCGTCGCGTTCTTCATCTCTGATCTGATCCAACTTATTGCCTACCAATATCACAGGTTTTTCACCCACATTCAGATCTTCCAGCACGGCACATGTCGTCGCATAGTGCTGCGGAGCATCAGCATCGCTCGCGTCGACAACGTGAACCAACAAATCTGCCATTACCGCCTCTTCCAGAGTCGATTTGAATGCCTCCACCAGACGATGCGGCAAGTTGCGGATGAATCCGACAGTGTCTGTAAGCACTAACGACTGCCCATCCGGCAATTCAATCTTCCGGCTGGTAGTATCCAAGGTTGCAAAAAGAATGTCCTGGGCCAGCACGCCTGCATTTGTCAGTACGTTGAGTAAACTTGACTTACCTGCATTTGTGTACCCCACAATGGCAGCCGTCGGTATACCGTGCCGTATCCGTTCCTTACGCTGCGTTGCCCTTTGTTGACGCACCTGCTTTAAGTCGCGGCGAATCATTTCGATGCGTTCGCGGGCAAGACGCCGGTCCACTTCGATCTGTTTTTCTCCCTCCCCTCGAGCGGCTGCTCCGCCACCCTTGCCTCCACCAGATCCGCCGCGTTGCCGGTCCAAATGCTGCCACATTCCCGCCATGCGCGGCAGAGCATACTGCATCCGTGCCAGATCCACCTGCATCACTGCCTCACGAGTACGCGCACGCTGGGCAAAAATGTCGAGAATGATCTCCTCCCTATCCTTCACGGGGACCCCTACAAGCTCCTCCCATTCCCGTTGCTGCGATGGGGACAGCATATTGTCAAGAACGAGACAATCCGCATTATATTGAGCTGCGATCGATTGTATTTCCTCAGCTTTACCAATGCCGCAGAGATATTTTGCCTGCAATTCTCTGGTCCAGACCACACGACTTTCTGCGATACCATAGCCGAGATTGGTGACGAGGTCCACTAGCTCTGCGAGTAAGGCGAATCTATCCCTACCTATTTCACCGGGCAGCCCGATGCCAATCAGAACGGCTCTCTGCGGTTTTTTCTCGGTTTTCTCGCGAATTTCAAAGGACATGCCGTCTGTGTTCGCCTAAGATATTTAATTGAAGCGCTGAGAATGTGTAACTGGAACGTCACGCAAGTAGTCGCTATTTCCTTTGCAGGAGCACTCTCCGCAGGACGAAAGCAGAACACTCCCCATCACAGTACCAATCACTATGCAGAAAATTGTTTTCATATGCCCCTCATTCAAGCGTACTTTGACCCATAAATCAAGCTTAAAAACAGGAGCAAGTTTCCTACACATTTGGACAAAAATGGTATACCGTAAAGTCTGTATGAGGGATACAAACAATGGTCAAGAATATATATATATTGAACATCATGGGAGCACGCGATAAGTACAAAATATTGCGTACTTGTGAGGAAAAGACGGCTTCTTATCACGAGAGTAATAAAGATATCCAAGTACAGTTGCGAGTACGTTGCCCTTTCCTTTCTGAGGCACCTTTCGCATAGACTTCTCGAGAGTATCAAAGGAGTGACAGTAAAATATCTTGGAATATTTCGGCACCCTGATTATATTTGATTGCCTTGCTATTTGCCAAAAAAGCTTGCAAGATGCGGCGAGGTTGTGTAGAATCCGCCGCGTTCACGCCGGTTTAGCTCAGTGGTAGAGCTCCCGATTTGTAATCGGATGGTCGTCAGTTCGAATCTGACAACCGGCTTGAGGGGGAGGAGGGGTGGAGGATAAGGGGAGGGTGGAGAGTTTGCAGAGTCACTGCGCGACGCTTTTGAAGAGGGGGGAGAGTTGGGATTACATAGGGGGGAGTTTGCAGCTGATGGCGGCGGATAAGAGGGCGCAGAGGGAGGAGCAGGGTTTGCTGGATTTTGGGGAGGATTTCATGAAGAGTCTGGATAATGCGGCGCGGTATATTGAGAAGGTGCTGAAGGGTTTGAAGGATGCGATTGGGGACCAGAAGGCGGTGAAGCGGCTGGCGAGCGGGAGGAGGGGGGAGAATGTGCGGCGCGGTGGGAACAGGGTGGAGGTGAGCAGGAGGGCGCCAGAGATTGTGCGCGCGCTGGAGGAGGAGAGGGCGAGGTGGGAGCTTGTGGGGAGTTATCCGGATTTGCAGGCGGAGGCGTATATGTGGGACGGGGAGACGGAGCCGCAGCACGCGGAGAGGATTATTGAGCGGGTGGAGGAGCTTACGACAAATGACGCAGCTGAGGTTGCGACAAATGAGGCGCCGGAGGGGCAAGGCGGGTTTGATTTTTCGTCAAATATGACGAAACCGCGGGGGGAGGGGGATTTCAGCGCGAGTGTGCGAGGGAGGCGGGTGTATGCGCGGGGGATGGATTTGGAGGGTGGGCAGCAGTTGGCGGGGAGGTTTCACGCGGTGGAGCGCGGGGAGGGTGTGGTGTGCCGGGTGGAGGATGGGGAGTATGAAGGGGTGACGGAGGCGGATATTTATGCGGAGGATAGTAAGGTGGCTCTTGGGGCGTTGAAGAGGATTGTGAAGGCGCTGGCGACGGAGCCGGTGACGTTTAGCGACGGGACGCAGGCGACGGTTTCAGGGCGGACGCGGCGCGAGGTGCAGCAGCATATTGCTGATAGGCGGGTGATTGCGGCGTTGGCGAAGGTGCGGGAGCTTGCGGCGCGTGGGGTGTATTTGTATTCAGCGGAGAATGGGGAGAGGGAGGAGAAGGAGAGCAAGGCGGCGATTGTGAGGTTTCATTATTACCTTACGAGGGCGTCTTTTCCCGGGAGGGGGAAGGATGCTTATACGGTGATAAGCGTTGCGGAGATGGAGAACGGGGAGCGCGTTTATCAGCTGAATTTGTCCAATGTGGAGGATGTGGATAAAATAAAGGATGAAGCCTCTGCTTTGCCCGCTACCCGCGTTACAAAAACGGGGCGGGGAGATGCTTCATCCTATATGGATAGGATACACGAGACGAAGAGGTATGTCAATTATATTGACAGGGTTTCGCAGGAAAATAGGGGGGATGTTTCATTTTCTGTGACGCAGGCGAAGGAGCGGGGTTTGATGAAGGATGGTGTGATGGAGTTGGGGAATGGGGTGCTGGTGGATGGGGGTGCGGATTTTAGCGCGTCGGTGGATTTTTCGCATGTGAGCCCGGCGTTGTATCGGAGGCCGGATAGGGAGCATGTGGGGACGGGGGAAGGGAATGCGGTGTACGGGTGGGGTGTGCTGTATGGGGCGGAGAATCCCATGACGAATAGTTTTTACCATGGGCAGTTTACTTATGAGGGGGCGGTTTTTGCGAGGAGAAGGGATGGGAAGGAGCAGGATGTGGCGAGGGAGGATGTGGTTGAGGGGTTGAAGAAGAAAGGGGCAGGCAAGAGTGTGCTGAATAGTTTGCCGCATTGGAGTAAATACCAGACAAGAGAGGCTTTGGAGGAGGTGAGGGCGAAGGCGTTGAAGAATGCGGAGTTTTGCAAAAATTTGAATGATGCAGAGTTTGTTTATGCTTACGAGCAGCGCGCGCTTGTGGCGGAGTATTTGCTGGAGAATGATATTTTTGTGAAGGAGGGTATTAAGTACCCGGTGAATTATCGGATGCGGGCGGATGTGGATGATAGCAATTTGTTGCATTGGGATGAGAAGTTGGATAGGTTTTTGGAGGAGCATCCGGATGTGGCGGCGGCGTTTGGTGAGTTGTTGAATGTGGATTTTGATACTTATTTTGATGTATCGGCGAGGAATGTTCCGACGAGGGAAGGACGGGAGTTGTATGAGCAGCTTGCGAAGAAGTTGGGGAGTGCGCGTGCGGCGAGTGAGTGGCTGGATGAGCACGGCATACGCGGTGTGAAGTACGAGGATGGGATGTCGCGCAATAAAGAGGAGAATAAGACGTACAACTACGTTATTTTCAATCCGGATTATATCGAGATTATCGCTATCAATAATCGTCACCCGTGGAGTGAGTACTCGGAGGATAATCCGGACTGGCAGAAGCCGGAGGATGTGGATTTTTCGGCGAGTGTGCGCAATCTTGCGGCGGTGCATACGATTACTCAGGATGATTTTATCAATGCGGCGGATGAGTTGGGGGGTATGCCGTTGCCGAGTGTGGCTGTGACGCGGCTGGATAAGCCGTATAGATGGGGGGATGATAGGACATCTGTGACGCTGGTGGCGCGTCCGGATATGGTTGATCCGAAGAAGGGGACGGATGTATATTCGCGGGATGCGTGGACGGGGAGGATGCCGAGTATTGAGACGGAGATGGATGGGGAGGATTTGAGGACGTTTTTTTATGATGAGGAGGGGGAGAAGGTGGATGCGACGCTGGAGAATTTGACGGATTATTTGTACGGCAGGAAGAGGCGGGGGAATGAGGCGACGGAGAGGGAGATGGATTTGACGTGGACGGCGCGGTCGTATTTAGCGCGGCGGATGAAGGATATGGAGGATGTGAAGGGGCAGCGGGAGAGGTTGCAGGGGGAGGATGAGGTGAGGGTGCTGAGCGAGGATATAGGGAAGTGGATGAATATGCTTTCTGAGAGGTATGATACGTGGCTGGGGGATAATGAGTGGATTGGTGTGTTTGAGGCGTTGGCGGATTTGGATGAGGTGACGGAGGAGAGTGTGCGGGAGGCGATTATGGGGTGGACGGATTTTGAGACCGTTGATTTGTTTAGGCTGCAGGAGTCGGAGGCGATGGAGGAGAGGAGTGATTTTATCAAGGAGACGGTGCGGATTTTGAGGGAGCTGCGCGCAGAGAAGACGGATTATCTGGAGGCGGTGCCGCAGAGGGCGGTGCGGATGAATGAGTGGGCGTATGCGCTGTTTAGCGATAATGTGGGGAATAAGGAGGCGGTGCGGCGTGTGTGCCGTGAGAATGGGATTGTGCCTGTGGAGTATAAGGCTGGGGAGAGGGATAAGGTGTTGCGTGATTTGATTGATGATGGGGAGGTGTCGTTTTCGGTGCGGGAGGGGGTGAGGTATCGGGTGGTGGATGATAGGGTGGGGCTGAGCGAGCACTTAAATGATGTGGTGGAGCCGGTGGTGCTGAATGTGAAGCTGACGGGGGAGAGGAAGGATTGGATGGGCGAGGCGCGGGAGTTTTTTGTGAGGTATTTGGCGAATAGGGTTTTGCCGATTGGGGAGACTGGGTTTACGCTGCATACGGATGGGTCTAATACGCCGCGCACGAGTGCTGCAAAGGTGACGACGGAGAGAGGGGCGCGGGCTTTTGAGAGGCTGGAGGAGGTGATTGGCAAGGCGGTTCACCTTGGGAGCGAGAGTCCGCAGCACCGGGAGGGTGAGACGAAGAAGAGGAGGGATTTGATGGACAGGTCCAATTCGGTTGAGTTTTTTGGGTTCCCTCTGCGTGTGAATGGCGGCTTGTTCCTTGCGTGGTTTAACGGGACGACGAAGAGGAGGGGGAAGAATGATAAGGAGGAGCCGGATCAGAAGCAGGTGCGGCTTTACGAGGTTGGATTCCAGCCAGTAAAGATGAAGGGGAACGCTCCTCAGCTCACGGATTTGAAATCCGATGCCAAGGGGGTTCCCCTTACGGGTGTGACTATGGCAGAGGTTTTACGGAATGTCAACGAAAAAAGTGAGTGGATGCCGGAGGTTGTGGAGGAGGGGGCGGGGGATGTT
Source organism: uncultured Akkermansia sp. (assembly GCA_947601655.1). Taxonomy (GTDB): domain Bacteria; phylum Verrucomicrobiota; class Verrucomicrobiia; order Verrucomicrobiales; family Akkermansiaceae; genus Akkermansia. The sequence continues at coordinate 46,226 of CANQGG010000001.1, read as the reverse complement.
TCGATGAGTATGAGTGAGGTTGATTTGAGGAGGAGGGTGGTGGAGAGGCTGAGGAGGGGGGAGGATGTGAATGCGGAGGGGGCGGAGGTGGCGCGGGAGTGGGTGAAGTTTTGCGATGATTTCGGGTTGTTTGGGGCGAAGGAGGGGGAGAGGGCAGCTGGGGCGGGGAGGCAGATGATGGGGAGGATGCTTGCGCTTTTGACGGCGACGCGGAGGGTGTTGCCCGGGGCGCGGCTTGGTGGGTTGGCGGCGATGGCGAGGTGGGCGGAGTGGTATGGGGAGATGATGGAGGCGGGGCAGATTACGAGCTCGACGCGGCTGAGCGGGGCGGTGTATGAGGGTGTGATGGGGGATTTGAAGGCGAGGAGGGGGAATGATGAGCTGGTGTATACGGAGGAGGAGGCGAGGGAGTTGTTCCGGGAGCAGATGGGGAGGAGGCTGGATGCTATTATGCTGAGTATGGCGCAGAGGGTGAGGGGGAGGCTGGAGAGGGAGCTGAAGAGGGGGATGAGGGAGGATATGATGGCGACGATTCGCGCGCTCTACCCGAGGAGGGAGGCGGGGGAGCACTGGAGGAGGGGGAGAGCGACGGGGGATACGTACCGGTATGCAGAGAAGGTGCGGGAGATTTTGTGGATGGGGGGGTATTTGGCGAGCGCGGACCCGGCGCATAAGGAGGCGAAGGAGAGGGCGCAGAATAGGCTGATGAGGCGCGATTTGACGGCAGAGGCGCGAAGGGGGCTGGAGGAGGAGCTGGCGGCGCTGGAGGAGAGGGAGGCGAATGAGCTGCAGGCGGCGTACGATAAGGCGGAGAGGACGCTGAGGGACCCGGAGAGCAGCGAGGAGGAGAAGGCGCGGGCGGAGGAGGATATGCACCTGCTGACGTGTTTCGGCGATTGGGCGCACATGGGGTATGCGCAGTGCGTGCGGTCTTACGGGGAGTTTAAGAAGGTGATTGCTGAGGGGAGAGCGGTGTGGAAGGAGAAGATGGAGGAGAGGAAGGCGAAGGTGGGGTACATCAAGAAGAGGGTGCGGCAGCAGAAGGTGTGGAAGAAGGCACTGGAGCTGGAGGACAAGAGGCAGACGAGGCGCGCGGAGAGGGGACATTTTTGCTACTTTGTTCGCGAATTATCGATATCTCATTGCAGAAGCTAACTGTGCATCTCTTTCCGAAAGAGATGTCCAGATAAAAACGTCATTATGTATTATTTCTCAACGAGGGCATGCTTTCGCGAAATCCAAATTTTGGGAAGGTCTCCACCAAGAAAAAAGAAAGACGTCTCTTGTAAATAATTCCCTTTGAATTGAATACAAATATAATCCTGTATATCGCATTCGGAAAGAGATATGCTGCGGGCATGATGCAGGCCGAGACAGTGAGATTGATGGTGAGTATTGCACTCATTCTACTCATTCTATTTTCCTTGTTGGTGATACCACAAAAGCTTTGGACGCAAATAGCGAATTTCTCGAGGAGTGTGATTGCTCATATTTTGAGGCGAATACCGGCTGAAGAAAAGGGCTGCCGGGAGGACGAGCGTATACAAAAAGAAGTAGAGCGAGTCTTGAAAGTTCAGCATAGTTCTCCTGAGAATGAGCTTAAAAACGATGAGAGAGGGATTGCGGATCATGTTAATCCCCCCTCGAAAAGGTTACGGGTAGGGGATTTAACGAATGAGATTCACGAGGAAGATGTGCGCGAACTGGTGCGATATCGCATGGAACAGATAACTCGACGATTGGAGAGTTGGGGGAAGGAGATGGCAGATGTTTACAATGAGCTGGTGGATTTGCGCTCAGATGATGACTTTGATGCTCGACAACTGAAAATGATATGCGCAGAGTTGCGTCGCCAGCTTGAGTCGTTAGATTGTGAGTTGATCGACCTTGACGAATGGAATCCGGAGAAGCAACGAGCTATCCGCGTGGAGGAAGGGTTGCCTCCGGGCAGCACGCCGCGTATTACAAGAAAAGTTTCGCTTGGGCTTTGCGTGCAAGGGCGCCTTGTGCGTAAGCAAGAAGTTTACATCAAAAAATAAAACCCGATATCAATATGGATTACATGGACGATACAATGATAGGAGATCCCGTGGATCAAAGTTCTCACTGGATATATCAATCGGAACCGGATAACTGTGCTGTGGCGGCAGAGTTAAGCATCATGCACCAGTTCGGCGTGGATATCACACAGGATCAAGCGAACTATATATCAGCAGCAAATGGGTGGTATCATCCCGGGGCCGGAGGTACAGCGCCGAATGATATTGGCAAAATGATGGATCTCTACAACATACCCAATCATAGTTGTGAGAACGCAACCGTTGCTGATTTGGCACGCGAACTGCAACAAGGACACGGTGTTATCGTTGGGGTCGATTCGGATCAACTCTGGGATCAGGGTCCCTTGGCAGAGATGAAAATTGCCCTACTAAAAGGGTTGGGTTTTGATACACCTGAACTCATGCCCGCAGATCATGCAGTGGTTGTTACGGGCATTGATACCTCCGATCCCAATCACCCCATGGTAATACTCAATGACTCCGGACACCCCGGTGGCGCCGGTGTGGCTTACCCGCTAGACCGCTTTATGGATGCTTGGGAAAATGGACACTTCTACTACACGGCGACGGATAATCCCATACCTGCAAACAGTATGAAGGATATCGAACACATTGATTTCACGCGGTGGATAAGCGTGGGTGCGGGGATCGTCGCAGGGGGTGTTGTCCTGGCCGAAACCGGTGATATACAAACCTCAATAGCTATTGGAGGCGTAACGACTGCCCTTGTTGAAGACTTCTTCGCCGACCCGCACAACATCGCCATGGTGTAAACCTTCACTCAAATTGAACGATCATGAAAGAACTTATAACAAACCTCTTCAAGGCCGCTGATCTCGAGGCAAAACTAACCGGTGAAAAGGTGGACGAGAAGCTTATCGCTAACCTGAAGATGTGGGGTGCAGGCATCTTCCGTTTGGTGGTGATGGGGGAAATCAAAAAAGGCAAATCTTCCTTCATTAATGCCATGCTTGGGGTAGAAGACCTAGTGCCTGTGAGCTCCAATGTTGCCACCTCCACCATTTTCAAAATCCACTACGGCAAACAGCGCGGCTACCGCGTCCATTTTCTCGCCTCCTCCGGCAAGGCGTCCATGGATATCAATGAGCATGACCTCGCCAACTTCGGTACAGAGGATGGCAACCCCGGCAATGAGAAACAGGTGGATTTCATTGAAGTGATCTGCCCGGCGCCATTGTTGAGCTCCGGCATTGTCATCATCGATACGCCCGGACTCGGTGGCCTTTTCAAGAAGCACAAGCTCATTACCTACGAATACGTGCCACGGGCGGACGCTGTGTTCTTCGTGACGGACAGTGTGGAGTCACCCATCGGTGCACTGGAAATTGAATATCTAAAGGATGTTCTCAAAATAACTCCCAATCTGTACTTTATTCAGACCAAATCGAGCGCTGTGGATGAGGAGGCTTGTGCGGCTCGCAAGAAGAACAACCTCGCCATCCTCTCCCGCGAGCTTGGACTGTCAACAGATGAAATTCCGTATTTCACGCTTGACGCTAGATTGAGAGTCTCTGCTGAAAAACGGCGAGACACAAAACGCCTTATGCGCAGCGGTTATCCACAACTGATGGCCTATGTTAACGATGTTCTGCAGCCCAACCAGCAAAAGCTTATCGCCGCACGTGCTTTACTGCACATGAAACCCGTGCTGGCCCACATCCAGGAAATGCTCGATGAAAAGAAAAAGCTCTTACAAGCTGATTCCTCAGAAAAACAACAGCTTTATAAACAAGAAGTGGAGATCAGGCAGAAGGAACTTCGCGACTGGCAAAAAGATACGCAGCCGGGTTTGCAGAGGAGACTTAAGAAGGGCTTACAAGAAATCCAATTGGCAGCCTCAGAAAAATGCAACAAATTACGCCCCGGCGGCGAAGTTCAGTTGGAGTTCGAGCATATGATGCAAAATGCTCCCAATGTAAAGGCAATTATCGGCATAGCTGACGAAATCAACACGAAGCTTCCTGGGTATAAGATACAGGTTGTCCAAGAAGTTGTGCAGTACATCAGAACCAATGCTTCCATCTTGCTTTCTGATCTTGCAGGAGATTCCGATTTCACTACTACGACTGATCTGGAAGAGATGCGCACTGGGCAAAATATACCGATGAATATTCGACAGCTGCGCATCTCGGAAAGAAGATCAACCTTTGAAACATTGCGAACAGGATTATATGGAGGCATGGCCGGGGCAGCCATAGCTCAAGTAGCAGGCGGTATTATTGGTAGTGTCATCCCCATTGTAGGAACGATAGCGGGCTCATTAATAGGAGGACTAGCTGCTGCTGCATGGGGAGGTTACGAGGCCAACAAAATACAGGAAACACGAGAACTGGAAACCGCCAAGAACATGGCTATCGGTCAACTTTCCCAATGTTTTTCGTCGATATATGCCGATTTACAACAACTTCTTCAGCGAGCGTTGGCAGATGTGCAAAATGAAGTGACAGAGCATATTGAGCAGTACGTGCGTGCCCGACAATGCGAATTAGAGAACCGCATGAAGGAGATACAAGAACGCGCCTTGATGGGGGCAACCGAGAGAAAGGAAAAAGAGAAAACGTTACAACAAGATCTTATAGCATACGATAGGATCATGCGAGAGATCAGAGCTACGCATAAGATGTACGAGTCCTCTCAGCCTGCTTCCTAATTTTTCAACATCATGAACGAATCCCTTAAAGCGCACGAGATACAGAAAGGCTATTGCGCCTCTCTCAATCAACTGGCCGATAAAATGGACGCGTTTCTCTTCTTAGGGAAACATGTCCATGCACTGCGGCATGTCGCCGGAGAAGCCGTGCAGCCATTCAACGTAGCCGTATTCGGGCGCATGAAGACGGGTAAAAGCTCGCTCATCAACGCGATGATCGGGCACTCACTTGCCATCACGGGAGTGGAGGAAGCAACTGCGACCATCAACCGACTGAGCTACGCCGACGGCGAGCAACTCAATTCCTTCAAGGTACACTGGAAAGATGCTCAGCCTGAATCTTTCCCTTTGGAACAATTGCAAAGCGGTTGGAATGGTAAAGATCCGGATGTGCTCAAACGCATCCAACGCACCGCCTTTCTGGAGCTGTTCTCCAATGTGCCCCGCCTCAAGGATATCCACATCATTGATACGCCCGGCACCGGCAGTACTGCTGCAGAGCATGAAATCGTGGCTCAGCAATTTATCTCCGGACAAGAGACGGATGCCCTCGTGTACGTCTTCTCTCCCGTGGGACGTGAGACGGATGAGGATTCGCTTAACGAATTTCGCAAGACCTGCTTACCTGGCTCAGATCCTTACAACAGTGTGGCAGTTCTTCACAAGTGGGATCACATATATTGGGACAACGGGGGAGATATGGACGATATCGGAGCTAAAGCATCTCGACTCCACGAGCGAATGAAAGACAAAGTAGCAGATGTGCTGCCTGTCAGCGCGCCTCTCGCTTTGCTCACAAAAGTGGCTCCGGATTCTTTCTGGGAAAACTGTCTGAGGACGCTGGCAAAATGTACCCACGAAGGGGATCTGTGCTATGATCTGGAAGAAGAAAATGACTGGGGCTGTGACACCGAACGTCGCCAGCTTTATATGCAGGCACACACCGAGTTCAGCTTGCCTTGGCCAAGTTTCCAGATAACCCTCCGTGAGCTCTTCCGTAAACGACCGGTTGATGCCTCAGCAGCACGTGCCATCATCCGCAAATTGAGTGGATTTGATGACTTCGAGACCATGCTCGACCAACGTTTCTTCAGGCAACAAGCCGTCATCCGTCTGAGCAATGCCCGCAAACGTGCTCAGGATTGCCTCAATGAAGCCTACCTTGCCATTGAGCACAAAAAAGAAACAGACGGCGAAAAACTTAAAAAAATGGAACGCATCGCCTCTGAAATCCATTCCCCCGACCTTAAAAATTGGATTGAGAGCGAAATCGGTCAATGGAAGATTAAGTTGCACGACCTGCATATAAACTATCTCGACATTGACGAGGAACGCACCAAAATCAAAACTAGCATTGAAAAAGAGGACGCAAAGGTTGACCTGACTCGCTGGCTCTCCTCCTCCCCGGATGCTGCTCCCTTTGCAAAAATCTCCGACCTCTTAATCAAGACTATAGAAGCTGACAAGCTTCTTGAAGATATTGACAATGAATATCTTCTTGATACGGTTGCAGCCCTGACTCAATCCCCAACACCCATCGTTCGTTCGTATGCGGATAAAATTCGAAAACTACTAGACAACCTCTAAACCTACTAAACAATCTGCCATGAATCCAACCTACCTTGGCATCGACTTCGGGACGACCAAGACGCTTGTTTCTCGTTATGATACAAGGAAGAATATGTCACGTCCCGTACGGCTCGGACGTGGTACCGATTCTGTCCCTACCAGCGTTTTTATTGAGAGCAACGGTTGCTTCTACTTTGGTGCAGATGCTGATGACCAGAGTGCGGCAGCTCCGAGAAACTACAGACGTGCCTTCAAGCTAGACATTGGCACATCAACATACCTGCTGTCGGTACGCACCGAGAAGGAAAGGCAAAGATTCACAGCTGCGGACCTGACCAAGAAGTTCTTGGGGTACATACTGCAACAATGCGCCGAGAAATCATATCCCTGCGATCGCGCCGTCGTCACACGCCCCGTTGACTTTTCTCCCTTGCAAGAGAAACAGCTGCAGGAGGCCGCCATATCTGCCGGACTGAAAGAGATTATTTTCATCACTGAGCCGGAGGCCGCCGGCTATGCGTACCGCATGGAATGCGCCGACACAAATTGGCAAAATGCTCTCGTGGTGGACTGGGGCGGCGGCACGTTGGATATGGCTCTCGTCTCCCAATCGGGCAACGAATTGCATGCCAACAGACGCTATCGGGATGGCACCTCATGTGGCGGGGAAAATTTTGATGATGCACTTCGCTTGCTCGCCACGCAAATCATACGTTCCGGCTCGGACGCATCTTTACTCGAAGAGGATGAAACGGATCTCAGCTGGTTGTACAATTCCCGAAGACAGTTTCGCAAAGAGAAGGAACTCCTTTCCGAGCAGAACTCTAGGGTTCTTCACCTTGTAAGTCACGATGGTGTTCCCTACCGGCCCATCAAGCTGAACCGGCATGATTTTGAAGATGGTATCATGCCTGAGCTGCAGCGTGCTGCCAAGATGGCTAAAAGTCTCATCTCTTCCATACGGGAGCGATCACTGAAGCCCGAGTTTATATTATTAGTCGGCGGATCTTCTCAAATTCCTGCTGTAAAACGAATTTTGGAGCAGGAGACCGGCCTTGAATGCCGAACGTTCGACCAAGGTAACGAAGCGGTGAGTCTCGGAGCCGCACTGTACGCCCATAAGTTGTGGGGCTGCCCAGAAATGTCTCCCACTCAGGAGGCTTTCCCCGAAATCCCTCCTCGGCCCTCAGAGCCCCCCTCACCGACTTCTGAACCATCACCTGTATCCCCCCAACCGCAGCCTGAACCTATACCACAGCCTAAATCACAACCGATACCAGAGCGCCCCTCAGGATCAGCAGCACCATCTTCTCCCAATTCATCATCTCAACCAAAACCAGCACCAAAAACTCAACCTTCTTCCACGGAAAACGGTAGCTGGAAGGTATTTGTCTTCCTCCTGCTAGCTGGATTCCTGTTCTTCCTTATAAATGGAGGTTTTGGAGATCTATTACCTTGGTTTTTTCAATTAATAGTAGCGTTCATTGGAGCCGGTTCTATAATGAACGAACCAAAATATGGTGTATATACTATCGTTTTGATTATCAAGAAACTATGGCTTGACTGATAAATATGGCTTTATCGCTATATGTGAATGGCAAGGATAAATGCAACAGGAGGAGAAGAAGTTGAGATCATGCAGAGAGCGACGAGGGAAAGTTTTTTTGAGAGACACGGGAGAAGTCAGCGTCTTTAGGGAAAAAGCGTCGGATGAAGCGGTTGGCGTTTTCATTGCTGCGGCGTTCAGAGGCGCAGTAAGGATGGGCAGAGTAATGAACGGTTCGAGGGTTACCGGTTATGCATGAAGTGCAAATAGCGAGGGGAGCAGAGAACTCGCAGCCATTATCCATGGTGATGGATAGGAAAAGGGAGGCGAAGCGTTCAGGATCGAGGTCTCTTTTGTTTATTGACGGGATTAATATACCCTACAACGAACCAACTGGCACTCTTTTTGAGCCTGTGGTCTGTTGCGTTTAATTTTGCAACGCGCATAATGTGATAAAACAATACTTTCAACTTGCAGATAGAAGTAGATTGATGTATAGAATTTCTATGAATATGGACGAAACTATTTCTCCCAGGTCACGGACGGTGACGTTGATATTAGCTTGTTTGTTGTTTTGCTCGTGTTGCGGTGGGTTGCACCGTATTTATACGGGGAAAATTTTTACGGGTATTTTGCAGATTCTGACGGGTGGCGGTTTCCTGATCTGGCAGGTCATCGATATTATCCGCATCCTGCTCGGCACTTTCGATGACGCTCAGGGGCGGGATATTGCGGAATGGTGACATCATGAACGATGGACGGAGGCACTTGGCGGTGCCTATGAACGATTTACGATGTGGAAAATTCCGCGCCTATGGCGTGGGATGCCAGGCTGATGCGCAGCGGAATGTCAGTGGACAGGTGGATGATAAACAAGAGAACGAAGATCGTTCCGGGGAAAAGAGATGTTTTTAGCTTGAGGTATGGATAGATTGGTGTAGAGTTTCAGCATGAGCGTGGAAACGGACGGGCAGCAACAGACGGATCGCCCTGCTGCGCAGAGGGTGACTACACCTTCTTCGGTAAATCCTCCCCCGGACGATGATTCTTTCTACAGGAAGGGCGTGAGGCTCCTCTACGGCATCGGAATGCAACGTGACCCGCGACGTGCTATACAATGCTTCCGCGAGGGCTATGCAAAGGGCGATCTCAATGCCGGGTACATGCTCGCCGATTGTTTATCCTTTGGATATGGCACTGCCCGCGACTTCGATCAATCTTTCCGGATTGCCTCGGATCTCGTCGATAAAAATTTTTATCCGGCGTATCATCTGCTGTCAGGCGCCTGTACGTCCGGCAAAGGCACAGCCATGGATCCGGATACGGGGGAAGCATACAGCTTAAAAGTGCTTGAATATTGTTCCGAGCCTCTGCCTGGGGTCGATGAATCGATCCGTTTCGAAGCTCTCTTAGGCACCTTGGCGGACAAGAAAGAGGTAGATTGGCACGCTGTTGAAAAGATCGCGCTAAAATACCGCGAAAATTCGGATTGGCCCTCGCGTCACGGCTGGCTAGCATCGGCTCTTTTGAAGATAGATGGTGACTCCTCCTCTCCAAGACCGGAACTTATGGAAGTTATTGAGGCCGGCTGTGCAGAAGACGATGTTCTGAGCCTTTTCTCAAAAGTAACTGTGCAAGTCTCTCAAGAACGATTCGAGGAGGCGAATAAGACTCTGAAATACGCTTTGGAGATTACTCCCGGACACCCCTATTTATGCGATTTCTTGTGGCGGGTCGGTGCGAACCGGAATGATGATTTTAATAAATTGAAGCGCGGGGTGTGGAGAGCGTGTGCCTTGGGGGCCTCTGCAATAAAACGCGGTAACGATCTCGGAGTAAAAATTGAAATAGAAGCTCCTCCCTCTGCCGGTGGCTGGATTGTCTGTCGGGATGATCTTACCGGAAAGGAATGGGATAAAAACGAGAATTTTTGCCCGGAAGAGCCTTTCATTATCCTGAAAAATACGACCGATAGGAGGTTGCGAGGTGCAACCATTCGGCTGTGCTGTGAAGACACGAAGCAGGATCAGACGTTTAACTTGGATCCGATTCCTCCTTATGGGGAGATATCGCTTGGAATGAGTGATTTCGAAAATATCCAATTTGGCGAAAAACTCTACGTGCGCGTTGCCAAAAAGAATCGCTATTCTGAAATGGCGTTGGATACGTTGGAAGGACTCAATGATTTCCGTCAACTGATCATGCCGCTCGTGATGACCTGGAAAAGTGACACATTCGGCGGTTATGTTCTCCAGCTAAGGTGTCTTGAAGCCTCGCTCTCCAATATCGTGATAACGAAGACCTCCGGGGCTACCGCCCGCATTCCTCTGTTGAGGGGAGATCAAAAGCCGGCCTCTGTCGGGCGGATGGAATTTTCTGATGAGGCAAGTCTGGTTCCTTTTGAATATTTTTTTGTAGAATGCGATGGTTATGCCCCAATCACCGGAATCATCAAGCCATCATAATCACGCTTCTACCAACTGCATGACCATGAAGTGAGACCATGAATACGATCCGTCAATTAGCGGGACGTATGCATGAGACAATACCCGAAATTCCAACGAGCCCCGGGACAACAGCATTTGAAAATGCGGTTGCTCATTTACGACGTATGATTGACGATTTGGAAAGTTCGCGCGCTCCGCACGGGCTACGTGAAGCGGAGGCATGACCGAATGCGAGGGGAAACTTTCGCGGATGAGCGAAGAGATGAGCGAGGCAGGCAAGAGAAAGTTACTGACGCATGGAGTTGAGAAGGAGAAAGATGGTTGAGCCGGGGGGGGGGGGGGGGGGGGGGGGGGAGGGATTGGCGGCAGTGGGATGCGAAGCTTGCTGTGCACGCTGTATGGCAGTGAGAATGGTCTCTCTCGTGAAGAGGTGCTTGCAACGGTTGAATTGCTTAAACCCGGGGATGATTTTTTGGATGGCGTGGTCGCTGGGGGCAATTTTCTTCGCTTGAGCAAGGGTTTTGAAGTGAAGGAGAAGCCAAAGCTCGAAGCGAGGAGATGAGAGAGCAACATGGTGTGCCGCGGAGATTTTTTCCCAAGCGGCGAGACTGCGAAATTGCTCGTTGGTATGTGAACCCGGGTCATGGTCGAGGACGATCCAGATGGCATCTCCTCGTTTGGGATTTAATTTGACGGCAGGATTTGCGGGCACATCCAATGAGCGCGGGGATGCTTTCTCTTGCACTGGGAAATTCGAGATTACAGGACTTGACGTTGAGGATGTCTTTGGCATGGAGGAGGTATGCTTTCTCCGTTTTCTCTCCCTCGGGGATGATGAGCAGTCTGCGGCGGTACGGCTTTGCGTACTGCAAGCGTTGCGATAGAGTGGGCACTTTCTTTTTCATGGTCAGGGAAGAAGTTGAGGGATTGCTCCCATACGGCCTTCCATGTAGCTCTTTCGGATAGCGGTGTCAGAGCGGATGTCCTTGTAGATAAGGAAAGGAATCAAGACAGACGAGTGATCGGCTTGGCGTTCAACGCCCCAGAGTTCATCCTTGCGGAGGAGGGATGAATCCAGAAGCATCACATCATGGGTGGTGAAAATGAGTTGGGTAGAGGGAATGCCCCTTTCGCGTTCGGATGCGCAGATATCCAGATGCCGCACAATGAGGTGGCGAGACAGGTCGGTGTGGAGGCTGCGGTCGAGCTCGTCAATCACGAACACGTGTGGGGATTGGTCGCGGTCGAGAAGGGTAGGCAGTAGATGCATGAGCCGGCGTGTGCCATCGCTTTCCTGCGAAAGAGTGAAGAGAGTTTCCTTCCCGTCTCCGAAAGAGTGTTTGGAAAAACAGCGTTTCACGTGCAACGAGTCGTTATCCTTAATGATGAGGAGCGAGGGATCCTGGACGGATTGAAGGACACCATCCCCTTTCATCTTGCTTGCCAGAGACTTGTGAAGGGCTATCTCGGGCGTCATATCCTGCACATCATGAAAGGTCAGTTCTTCCATGCCGGTATCTGCCGCGGCTAGTTCACGAGTAAAATCATCGGTATGTTGGAGCAGATTAAGACCAAGGTTCACGTTTTTGCTTGAAGCGCTGATGATGCAGAGGGCTGATGTAAACCAATTTACAATGGGGCGCAGTAGGTGGTCGAGAATGCCTCGCTGAGTAATGTCCACGAGGGAGAGTTTGTGTGGCGGCGTTGTGGAAATGATCCCTTCTGCGAGCGAATGGAGAGAGGTCTCCTTCCTAGCAAAGAGGGCACGGGAGAGTGAAAAAGATTTTTTGATGAGGTCGCGCTCGAAAATAGTGACAGATGACTGTGCCGTGAGTTTCGCCAGCTTCTCGTGGTACACTGTTTTTTCACGGTACGAGAAAGAGTATTCCCAGACTATGGAATCAACGAGAATAACGATGCAGAATTGTGTGGGGCGAGAAGGAGACACCTCATCCAATTCAAAAGGAGTGTACTCGGGAACTTCCCCATCCATGACAGCTGCTTTCATCTGCTTCAGCGCTTCTAGCAAAGTGCTTTTCCCGGAGGCATTGCCGCCATAAAGAGCTGCTAACGGCAGGAGGGATTTGCTTCGCCATCCAGGTAGCGGGGTCAGGGCATGGGAATGCGTTTTGAATCGCGGACCGGACAACATGGAAAATGTTGCTTCATTGCGAAAGCAGCGAAAATTGGTCAAAGTAAAATTGATGAGCATAACGAGAAGTGTACCCATTGGAGCATATTTTCTTCGCTTTTACAATAGGAAAATGCATTAAAATCGAATTTTTCGTTTTTAATGCAAGAAAAATGTCAAAAAAATGAATAATATCACCCAAAACAACAGCATTTGAAAATGCGGTTGCTCGTTTACGATTTACAAAGACCGACGGACCAAGGCGGCTGACGTTGACTCGTAGGCACCCCCAGTGCCTACTCGCCCTGTGGGCAACGCTTGCGCGTCGTCTAATCCCCTCTGAGCCCTCGGGGGCTTTTACGAATTACGTACGAATTGGGGAGTTCGGCGGTTACGCCGCGAATTTGGCGGATGAGTGAAGAAGTGAGCTGGAAGGAGCTTGGTTTTTGTTCCGACCAATGAGAGTTTTCCTTCATCAGATTGCATAAATAGTCTCAAAGTTCCTTTATCAAATTGCATATTTAGAGCAAAAGTTCCTTCGATAAACTGCATTTTGGACGGAGAAAGGCATTGACAATAAATGTCCGGTATGAAACCTCGTCCGGACGAGAACAAAATGCGGCGAAATGTACCGGGAAAAACTCAAGGAATTAGAGGCATGGAAGGCGAGTAGTCGAAGGGAGTCGATGCTCCTGCTGGGTGCACGTCAGGAGGGGAAACTAGGGCAAACGCATTGGGAAACGCGTCTGCGCTGAGGGGGAGACTTTGCTCTTGGCAAGGGGGGAGGTTTTATGATATGGTGCAGGCATGCCGAGAGTAGCACTGATACAGCAAGAAGCTGCGGAGGAGGCAGCGGAGAACAAGCGGCGGCAGATGCAGGCGATGCGCGAAGCGGCAGCAGGCGGGGCGCAGATCATCTGCACGCAGGAGATGTGTACGACGCGCTATTTCTGCCGCACACAGGATTGTGCGGCGTTTGATTTGGCGGAGGAGATGCCCGGGGCGTGGGGAAAGGAGCTGGGGGCGCTGGCGGCGGAGCTGGGGGTGGTGCTGATTGTGGCGGGGTTTGAGCGTCGCGCGCCGGGGGTGTACCACAACACGGCGATGGTGATTGATGCGGATGGTGAGTTTCTGGGGGCGTACCGCAAGATGCACATTCCACAGGATCCGGGATTTGAAGAGAAGTTTTATTTCACACCGGGGGACACGGGCTACCGGAGCTTTGAGACAAAATTCGGCAAGATCGGCGTGCTTATCTGCTGGGATCAGTGGTATCCGGAGGCAGCGCGGCTCACGGCATTGCAGGGGGCGCAGGCGCTTTTTTATCCCACGGCAATCGGTTGGATTCCCGGGGAGGAGGGACTCTACGCCGCTCAGCACCACGCATGGGAAACGGTGCAGTGCGGGCACGCTGTGGCGAACGGGTGCTACGTGTGCGCTGTGAATCGCTGCGGAACGGAGGACCAGACAACATTCTGGGGGCAGAGTTTTGTGGCGGATTACTGCGGGCAGGTGATTGCCAAAGCACCGGTGGAGAAGGCAGCCATCTTGTATGCCGATCTCGATTTTGCGGCGCTGGAAGATCATCGCCGCATCTGGCCCTTTTTCCGTGACAGACGCATTGATTCCTACGGCGGCATTACTCAACGCTGGGGCGAATGAACATTGAACGAACCGTGCGCGCTGCTCAGTGGCGGTGGAGCTTCGCACGGGGAGCAGAGAGATGATGGAGTTCAAATTTCCGGATTTACCCGTCAGTGAGCGGCGGCGAGAAATCGTGGCGGTGCTGCGGGAGCATCAGGTGGTCGTGGTGGTGGGTGAGACCGGGAGTGGGAAGACCACGCAGCTGCCGAAGATGGCTCTCATGGCCGCAGGGGAGCGGGCAGGGATGGTAGGCTGCACCCAACCGCGGCGGTTGGCGGCCGTGGCCGTGGCGCGACGGATTGCAGAGGAGTTGGGGGCGGAGGGCGCAGGAATGGTGGGGCACCATGTGCGGTTCGACGACCGCACGGGGGAGGACACGCGCATCAAGCTTATGACGGATGGGATTTTGCTGGCCGAGACACAGCAGGATCCCGATCTGCTGGCGTACCACACCATCATTCTGGACGAAGCTCACGAGCGGAGTCTGAACATCGATTTCCTGCTTGGGTACCTGAAACTGCTCCTGAAGAGGCGGCGGGATTTGCGGGTCATCATCTCTTCTGCCACGATGAACGCTGCGGCATTCTCGGATTTTTTTGGTGGCGCGCCGGTCATCGAGGTGCAGGGGAGGACGTATCCGGTGGAGTTGCACTACATGCCGCCGGTAAATGACCAGGAGGAGCTGACATCCCATGTGGCGCGGGCGGTTGAGTGGGTGACGCAGTATGATGCCGGCGGGGATGTGCTGGTGTTCCTGCCCGGCGAACGGGAGATTCGCGATTGCGCGGACACCCTGGAGCAGCTCGAGCTATCGCGCACGGATATCCTGCCGTTGTTTGCGCGGCTGAGTCTTGCGGATCAGCAGCATATCTTTCATCCCGCCCCCGGCAGACGCCGCATCGTACTCGCCACAAACGTGGCTGAGACCTCTCTGACGATACCGGGCATCATGTACGTTATCGACAGCGGGCTGGCGCGCGTCTCCCGCTATTTGCCGGGGCGGCAGATTCAGAGTCTGCAGGTGGAGGAAATTTCCAGGGCGTCGGCGCGGCAGAGGGCAGGGCGTTGCGGACGCGTGGCGGAGGGTGTTTGCATTCGCCTGTACAGCGAGGAAGATTTCAATGCGCGGGAGGAGTATACAGATCCCGAGATAAGACGCAGCGCGCTGGCGGGAGTGATACTTCGCATGGCAGATTTGCACTTGCCCCCGCTCGGCAAGTTTCCCCTGCCGGACCCGCCCAGCGAGCGTCTTATCCACGAAGGCTACAGAACCCTGCGTGAAATCGGGGCGATTGACCACGTGAAGCGTCTCACGTACGTCGGACGAAAATTGGCCAGGCTGCCGCTGGATCCGCGTTTGGGGCGCATTTTGTTGGAATCGCAGAAGGAGAATGCTGCGGCAGAGGCGCTGGTGCTGGTAGCGGGGATGAGCATCCAGGATCCGCGGGAGAGACCGGTGGATCATGCGGAGGAGGCCGACAGAGCACACGCCGTCTGGCGTCATGAGGAGAGTGATTTCCTTTCGCTGTTGCAGATGTGGCGCGAGATGGAAGAATACCAAGATGGGCGGAAATTGCGGCGCAATGCTCTGCGTAAGTGGTGCAGCGCGCACTTTCTTTCCTTCACGCGCATGGTGGAGTGGCACAATCTGGAGCAGGATTTGCGGGCTTCCCTCGCACTGGCTCTGCGGTGGCGGGTCCCTGTCCTGCCGCCGCCGGGAGAACAAGCCACCCCGGAGCGCATCCACCGGGCTGTGCTGGCGGGAGCCCCGCTGCAGATCGGCTGCTGGAACCGAGAGGACAAAATTTACCGTGGCACCGCCGGGCGTAGTTTTTCCATCTTCCCCGGGTCCGGTCTTTTTCGGCGGAAGAACCGCGCGCCCTGGGTGTTCGGCAGTGATCTTGCGGAAACGTCGCGTCTGTGGTTGCGTCGTGCTGCTGTGCTGGATCCCGCGTGGGTAGAACAGGTGGCACCCCAATTGTGCACGCGCCACGCCTATGCTCCGGAGTGGGATGCCCCGGCGGGGGTGGTGTATGCGCGGGAGCGCGTGGTGTGCGGTGGCCTCACCATCGTGGACGGGCGTCGCATCAGCTACGCCGCGTCGCATCCTGCCGAAGCACGCGCCATCATGATCCGCGATGGGATCCTGCCGCGCAAAATGCAGCGCAGCTATCCCTTTCTGGAGCACCTGGAGGAGATGATGGAGCGTGTGAGCACGGTGGAAAATAAACTGAGGCGCCGCGATCACATCCGTTGCAATGAGGCTATCTATCATTTTTATGATGAGAGGATTCCGAAGGATTGCACCTGCGAAAAAGACCTGCGACTGTGGATGATGAAGGGGGCGGATCCTCATGTGCTGGATATTCCCTACGAGGAGTGCATATACCCCGGAGAAGACGACGCGCCGGAGGAATTGTACCCGGATGAGCTGCATTGCGCCGCCGGCGATTACCCCGTCTATTACCTGCATGCGCCGGGGGAGGCAGAAGATGGCGTCACCATCGGCGTGCACATCGACCAGCTTGACGATTTTCCCGACTGGCTGCCGAGCTGGGGCGTGCCGGCGCATCTGGAGCAGCGCGTGCTCATGCTGCTGCGCTCGCTGCCGAAGGCGGACAGACAGAAACTCATGCCGCTGGCGGAGAGCGCGGGGGAGTTCATGGAAGCGTGGGACGGGAGAGAGAGGAACATGGAGCTGAATGCGGCGTTGGCACAGTATGTGAGGGAAAAGACGGGGAAGATTTTTCACCCGTCGGAGTTTGACGCCTGTCGTATGCCGCCGGAATTCGTCACCAAAATATGGGTGTGCGATGACGAAGGGGAGGAACTCGCGCTCGGGACGTCTGCAGCAGAGTTGCGAGAGCGTCTTACTTCCTACCGAGAGCGACGCTTTCGAAAACAGGCCGCCCGCAGTATTGTTTCAACGCCGATGACGCACTGGGACTGCGGCGAACTGCCGATTACCCTGCCCGTCGGGAACGGAATCGGTTACCCCGCGTTGGCCGATGAAGGCAACCGAGTGCGCGTGCAACTGTGCGCCACGGAAGAGCAGGCGCGGATGGTGCACCGCGCGGGTGTGCGTCGTTTGGTGATGATCCGCTGCGGGGATTTTTTGAACGCTCTGCGCAAGCGGATGCCCGTCGCGGGTGGAATGGCAGCCTTTGCGGGCATCGGCATGAATCCGCGCGAGAATGCGGAGCAGAGTATGGCTGCGGCCGTAGATGTTTCTCTGGAGCCTCTCCCACGCACCCGGGAGGATTTTGAGACCGCCTGCTTACGCGTGCGGGAACGGACATACGACACTCTCGCAGGCCCCATCTCCCGCCTTTGGGAACAGCTTGCCGCAGCGCAGAGCGCCATCAGTGAATTTTGTCTCACTGCCGCCCACCATGAGTCTACCAAACGTATTGCTGACGATCTTGCGCGGCAGTGGGGCTGGCTCACCCGACGAGGTTTTTTGACGGAGACGGAACCTGATGCTCTGCCGGATTTAGGACGTTTCGCCCGCGGTATTTGTGAACGACTGGAACGTCTTTCACACCGCGCGCCGGTCGATGATTTGTCGCGCATCGACGCGTGGGAACAGGTAGTGGCTCTTGGATTCTACGAGCAGTATGAACGGCACGCCGGGGAGTATATTTGGCAAGCCTATGGCATGCTGGCCGAAGAGTACAGGATATCACTCTTCGCTCCCACGCTTGCGCGCAAGGGTCGCGTCTCGCAGCGCAAGTTGCGGGAACTCGTGCCGCCGGGCTGTGAAGGGTGAAACAGCTGGAGCAAATGCATTGGAAAATGCGTTTGTCCTTCAGATTTTACATATTGATTGACACTGCGGGGGCGATATGAGACACTGCTCACGTGCTCGACGTATGTTTACTGGGGACGGGAGGCACCCAACCGCTCGTGAATCGATGGCTCACCTCGCTGATGGTGCGCTACAAGGGGCGTTCCGTGCTTATTGACTGCGGGGAAGGGACCCAGGTGGCAGCAGCTAAAGCCGGAATGAGTCTCAAGCCCGTGGACAAGTTGCTGCTTACGCACCTGCATGCGGATCATGTGAGTGGTTTGCCGGGGTTGCTACTGAGTATGGCGAATGCCGGGAGGGAAGAACCCCTCTCCATCGTGGGGCCGGTGGGCACGGAGCGGGTGGTGAATTCCCTGCGCTGCATCGCAAAAAATCTGCCTTTCGCGGTGCGTGTCTCCGAGTTGGATACAGATGAAGAGACGATGTACTTTCTGGATTGTGATATCCACACGTTCCCGCTGCGGCACCGTGTGACATGTTATGGCTACAGCTTTACTTTGCCGCGTGGCGGGAAGTTTGATCCCGCCCGCGCCAGGGCAGCAGAGATTCCGCTAATGTATTGGAAACCCCTGCAACGTGGCGAAACCGTCGAGGCAGATGGTAAGATTTACACACCCGACATGGTGCTGGGGTCGCCGCGGCGAGGCATCAAGGTGACATACTGCACAGATACGCGTCCCACGCCGAGCATTGCACCGGCAGCGGCGGGATCGGATCTCTTCATCTGCGAGGGTATGTACGGAAGTGCGGAGATGCTGCCTTCCGGTCACGAGAATCAACATTTGCTCTTTGCGGAGGCGGCGCAGATTGCCCGCGATGCCGGAGGGGTGCGCGAACTCTGGCTCACTCATTACAGCCCGTCTATGCCGAATCCTAAAGCATACCGCGATGTTGCGCGCGCCATCTTCCCCAATACCTACACGCCACGTGACGGGTGGAGCAAATCTATTTCCTTCGACGACGAGGAGGGTGACTCAGCTGAATGAGGATCTCTCACTTCATGCTTTTCGTGTCGAAGCAGGTTTTGATTCGGTAGGAGCGGCGTCGGAAGGGGCCTTTTTCCCGAGGTAAGCAGGGAGCTCCAAGCCGACAGATGAAGCGAGCTCATGCAGCGGCAGCGTGCGCGTCACAAGATTTTGCACAAAATTGCCGATAGAACCGGATTGGGAATCGCCGCCACCCATGACAACCACCTTGTCGAAGGAGAGCCCACGAACGGCAGAAGCCTGGGTTTCGACGATCTTCGGGAGTTGTTCTGTGACGAGCAGCCCGGAAGCAGCCTGGGCATCGCCTGCGGCTTCGACGATACGGCGAAAACCATTGGCCTTAGCTTCCAGAGCAGCCTGGATAGCGGCGGCCTGCCCCTGACCGACCATTTGCAAGCCCTCACCTTCCGCCTTCTTTTTGAGAAGAAGGGCATCTGCCTCACCTTTGGCGAGCTTGATGGCGGCGTTACCCTCGGCCTCCTTGGCAATCACGAGGGCATCTGCCTTGCCTTGCTCTTCCTTCACGCGTACGGCGGCAGCCGCTTCGGCGGCAATCTCCTGTTTGCGCTTGAGAATTTCAGCGGAAACAATCTCGTTTGCGGTTTGGGTGGCGCGCTCGAGTTCGGCGCGTTTCATTTCCGCCTCACGGTTGGCAATGTAGCCGGCCTCCTCCGCCTTGGCAGCCTGCTCACGCTCGGCAACGAGCGCGATGCGGCGCGCCTCTGCCTGGCGCACTTTCAGTTTTGCGTTGGAATCCGCCACCTTCATCTCGGCTTCGTTGTTACCTTCCACGGCGGCGGCATTGGCAAGAGCGACCTGAATCGTCTGGTCACGCAGAGCTTCTGCCTTACCGATCTCTCCGCGGCGGGTCTCCTCTGCCACCTTAATCATGGCATCGTTGATAGCGCGGGCGGCAGCTTCCTGACCCAGGGCGGCGATGTAGCCGGAAGCGTCACGGATATCCGTGATATTGGCGTTGATGAGGTAGAGACCGACCTTGTGCAGCTCCACATCCACGCCTCCGGTGATGCCCTTGATGAGTTTCTCGCGGTCGGCATTAATCTCCTCAATCGTGAGGGAAGCGATCACCACGCGCATTTGTCCCATGATGATTTCCGAGGCGAGGTCACGGATGTCTTCGCGGGAACGACCGAGCAGGCGGCTTGCGGCGTTCTGCATGATTTCCGGCTGAGTGCTGATACCCACGATGAAGGAGGAGGGAACGTCCACGCGGATATTCTGGCTGGAGAGGGCTCCTTTCAGCGGGACATCGATGTTGATGGGATTGAGATCCATGAAAGCGCAACTCTGGATGATAGGCATCACAAAAGTGGCGCCGCCATGAATGCACTTAGCCGAGCGTCCAGCGCCTACATTGCCGTAGACGATGAGAATCTTATCCGACGGGCACATTTTGTAGCGGCTGAAAAGCAGCGCCGCAGTACCGAGGAGGAAAAGAATGATAGCGATAATAGCGATAATAGCCGAAGAAGATTCGTCAACTTCCACGGCCAACTGTGCGATGGGGAAGGAAATATTCATGAAAATGAAGGATGTAGGTGGAAAAAATCAGGAAGAAGGGAAATCCGCAGGGCGAACAACGAGCCGCTGCGGGGTAGCCTCAACGACGATGATGGAAGATTGCGCGGACAGAGGGGAATCCCCATGTTGGATAGCAGGCATAGTGACAAGCTGTCCCGGGTGTGCGACCTGAACCTGACCTCCGGGTTCGCCATGCGGAGGGATTGTCACGTATACCGTGCCTTGCAAGCCGATGAGATCGGAGTACTTCAGGGTGCCGTCTGATTTCATGCTGTAGATGAGGCGCATGAGCACTGCAACGATGAAGAAAAGCACCAGCCCGAGGAGAATGCCTACACACAGAGAAGGGAACGTAGAAAGCCCCCACTGTGTTGCTACGAAGCCGCCCCAACCGAGACCGAGAAGGAATGCGATCACAGCACGTACGGAGAGGGAACCCGTACCACCATCCGCTGCATCTCCCGGAAGGTCCGCATCGGCGTCACCTCCGAAATCTGCAAAGAGAGCAAGCACGAGGCTGATAAGGGAGAGAATCGTAGCAAACCACGCGATAGCGCAAAAGACACCACGCGCCGATGCAAAGTCCGGCATCAACTGAGCGGCACGCAGCAGACTCATGACCCGCTCAAAAATTGAGATGATGGTGTCCATGGAAAGAAGATGGAAAAATTCTACCATGAGAAGAGGGAGGGAGTCAATGAGAATTTTGCACTTGCAAGCCCATACCTCAGGGGCTAGAATAGAGCGACATGGGGGAAAATGAAATCTGCTCGTATCTGAAGGATGCACGAGACAAAGGTTGGAGTGAGCAGGTGCTGGTGCAGAAGGCAACTGCCATGGCGAAGGCGCTGCATGCGATGGCGCTAGGGCGTTCTCGCGCAGAGGAGCGCAGTCTCCTCTGCGCTTTGAGTCGTCTGGCGGGGCAGAGGGAGGAGCGGGACTTTGTGGTGGCATTGTGTCGGCAGGTGCTTTTCGTAGGCCAGGCAGATAAGGCGATGACGAATTTGCGCTCCATCGTGGCTGCTCACGGGGGGATTCCGACCCTCTTCAGTTCTGCCGGACGCTTGCGTATCAAGGCGGCGCTTATGGCTCCGCGTGGGATGCAAGAGGCGGCGCTGCGTGAGGTAAGGCGGGTTTTTTATGCGACATTGGGAGGGCTGGTCTTCGACAAGGAAAAGGATAAGGCCGGGCATCAGGCGACGGTATTTAGAAAAAGCGGTCTGCAACTGATGCTCAGTCCGATGGGATTAAATGTCTGTGGAGAAAAAGGGGCCGAGTTGTATCGGCAGGTTCTTCTCCGTGTTCCGAAGGAAGAACCAGGAGCGGGATTTGTGATTGAAGCAGAAAAGCTTTGTCCCGTATGCGATGTCGCTTCTCCGGAAGATAGCATCAGGATCCTCAGCGAGCGTTTGAATGAAATCGCGACAGCGGCTGAGGCGGTGGGGAGCAGGGTGCTTGTGCGGAGCAGTCGTAGTGATCTTCAAGCCATTGTTTTAGCTTCTGTGCGTAATGTGGCGGATGCTTTTTCTGAGTCCGGAAAACAGCAACCGGTAGAGGTGGAACTCGCAGGACATTTGCCAGCGAGTCAGGTATTTTTGCGCGAGCTGGCTGAATGGGCGGAGAAACGCGTGCGCTCCGGAGTGGCCCCGCTTCGAGTGCATCTCGTCGCAGAGAGTTACCGGGAAGAGGATGATATTTGCGCTGAGGTCTACGGGGACGGCCTAGCGGTGTATGCTCCCGGAGATGAGACTGCGGTCGGGTATGCGCGGCTGATACGGGCGGCAATGGAGTGCCCCGTGAAAGCGATATCTCCTGTGGTGCGCACGCAGAATCCGGTTTACGCGTGTTACGCAATGCTGAGTTGGGTGCGTAGTGGGCGGGAGGGAAATGCTCCACTCGCCCTTGAGTATGGAACGGGGAACAGTCTGGGACGTGTGGCCGGCGTGCTGGGGAGTGATGTGGAGCTGATTGCTCCATGGATTACAGGGGGGGAGAGGGAAGAACTGTTTGAACGTTATCTGATGCGCACCATTGATGAAATGGCTCAGCAGGGAGAAGACAGCTATTTACGGCAGGCATTTTCTTCATCCGCAAATGCGATAGATTGGGATGTCATGGCGCGTCCATTGCGCGTGGCAGATGGTATTTATTCGAAGGCTCTAGGGGGGGGGAGGAAGGCGGAGAATCCTGGAGGGAAGGCGGGACATTTGGGAAGTTTACTGGTACGTGCTGAGGTGGAATCCTACTACGCTGCGGCAGCGGAGGAGCAGGAGCGTCTTGTTGAGCCGTTACCATTGGCTCCGGGCGGTGTGGGTATGGAGAGTCCGCTTACCTGTATTCGCCGCTCGCTTATTGCTCCGGGGGTGGAGGCCTACCGCTATCAAGGAGCAGATTATGCTGCTGTGAATGAAACTCTGCGGATAGCGCAGAAGATGCTGCAGGAAGAATCATTTGACGGAGATTTGACTGAAAAATTCAAATCACTGAGGAAAGTCGCTTCCGAACTCCGCAAAGAGGATGCAGAATGGGTGGCTTTACTGGTGCGTGATGCGGGATGCACCATTCGGGAGGCCGTATGTGAGCTGCGCGATGCGCGGGATGCTTTGCTTTACGCTGGCAATAGAGCTGAGGAATGGGAGAAGTTGAAGGACGGCGCAGAAAGGGAGGCGGTAGGAGTTGTCGTGGTATCCTGCGGGGAGGCGCACCCTCTCTCGGAAGCTGCTCGGGCCATTGCAACGGCCTGGATGGCCGGAGGGGTAATCATTTACAAGCCGGCTGCATGTACGACACTGCTAGGCACGAGATTTACCGAACTTTTGAACAAGGCAGGCATTCGTGTAATGTGTCTGCCCTGTGGGGGAAGGGAGATAGTTCAACGGCTCATGACAGATGAGAGGGTGAATCTCGTGCTGTGTCGGGGCACAATGGAGCAGGCTCAGCAGAATGCATCCCTTGCTCCAGATAGTTCCGTGTTATACGGACCGGAATATGGTCCGAGTGTCTATTTGGCCGAAAGTTCTGATTGGCAGAAAGCCGTGCCGGAGTTGGTGCAAGCGAGTTTGAGGCGGAGCGGGCAAAGCTCGGATGCTCCCCATCTCATCTTTTTACACGCTTCACTCTACGATAATCCGGCCGTACGTGCGGCCATGAAGGATGCTGTGTCGCTTCCACAGGCTCAACCTACGCATTTGCAAAGTGCGCGACTCGGTCCCCTCGCTGCACCCCTTACCGAGGCGCAGAGACGTCTGCTGGATGAGCCGCCGGGTGATGAGGAGGATTGGTGGGTGCTGCCACATGCGGCAGACCGCAATGGATTGCTGTGGAGTGCCGGCCTTTGCGCCCGTGCCGAGGCCCATCGGGAGATACCTGCTCATGGACAGAAGCTGCCTATCATCGGACTTGTACGCGTGGAGAGTTGCGAGGAGGCGGCGAGCTTGCAACGGCGCCTGGCGCGAGGAAGCAGGGCCATCATCTGTTCGAAGGATGCTGCGGAAATAGCTCATTGGGAGGAGGTGGTGGACTGCCGTTGGGTGGCGGTGAATTGTTTTCCGACATTCCGCTCCGGCGCCTTGCCGCAGCCTGCATGGAGCGCAGGATTGCGCGGAGCTAACGGTACGATGCTCGGTACGACGGACACTGCCATCGTTATTAACCGTTGGAGGGAAGAGAGACGTCCCGGAATGCGGAGTGCACGCAGGAAACTTCTCTTTGACCCCAAAGATATGTTGCCCTCCCTATCGGGGAGTGACGATGTGATGCGACTTTCTTCGGCGGCAGATTCTATTTCCTACTGGTGGGAAAAACATTTCAGCGACGGGGAGAAACTGCCGATGGTTGACGGAATGCAGGCGGAGCTGCGTTATTTTCCTGTGCGGGAGATTTTGCGAGTGGAGAAAAATATGAGCGATGTGGATGTGGCTATTTTGCTCATGGCGATTATGCAGACTCGAGGTATGCTGGAAATCAGCGTAGCATCGGCGAGACCGTGGGTGCAAACTTTCGCGGATCGCTGGGGAGTACCCCTGAGTATATCGAAGCGCGAGGAGTATGAAGCAACATTCCCGGATATTGCCAAACGGGGTGTGTTGGTGCGAGATCCCTCCGCAACTCCTCAGACCATTCGGCGGGCTGCTATTCATGGGGTGCGGCTTATCACAGCTCCTGTGCTGGCCAATGCGCGCATTGAGCTTCTTTATCACATGGAGCAGCGTGTGCGTATTACGCCAAAAAACAGTGTTATAGGTCAGGACGATCGCATTTGAAATGCGTTTGCCTATGGGCGATGGATGCTGTACGATGAACTGATAATGTGCGTGTTAAGCATTTTTTTCAAATTGTAAACGTATGCGGGGACTTCTTGAGAGCCCTCATCATGATGAGCGCTTGTCGTCATGATTTTTGATGTGTATCAACCATGATATCAGTCAGGAAAAGAATTTTCCCTGTTGACGAACCTCTCTCAAATACGTTTGCACTGCACATTAGATTTGACTAATATATGATCGGCGCACTATACTGGAGGCATGAAGAAGATCACCATGACATTTATCGCTTTCCTGACTGCCGGTTTGGTAACAACAGCCGAAAATGGGAACGCGCCCTCGCTGAGGGTTTCGGTGTATCCCACCCTTGCGCGTAAAGTGGGTGGTCAGGAGACGCGCTTACAGTATCGGCAGCACAAGCGGTACCAACGGCATAAATCGACCGCTGCCGTGGCGTAGGAGTTCTTTTGTTTGTTCTTTCGACGCCTTGGGAAGGAGGAGCGCACGTGGCGAGCCCCGTGCCAGGGGGGATTAAATGAAGATGCGGATGACAGCTTTGTCGCGCAATCGTTCCACCCACTCTCGGTAGCGTTTTTCACTTTGCTTACGGCGGACGGCATCATCTACCGCTTCCTTCACCTCGCTGAGAGGAGGAGCAGGAGCGAGTTGCTTGCTTTTCACCCGCACAATGGTGAAACCGGCGGGATCCAAAAGGGGACCGATCAGCTCCCCGGGTTGCAGGCTGAAGATAATGTTTGAAAATTCCACCGATAGCTCCCCTCGTGTGATCGGAGGCCATAGTCCGCCATCTTGCGCGTGCATATCGCTTGAGTAGGTCTTTGCTGCATCAGCAAACGAGATAGCCCCGGCGTCCAGCTTGCGGCGTACTTCCAGGGCAAGTGCATATTGCTGCTCCGGAGTGGTTTCTTCCCCGAAAACAGAGGAGGGAATGAAGATTTTTTCGTAAGTGATGCGATCCTTCGTGATATCGCGGTAATCTGATTTCGAAGAGTTGTACTCTGCACGGATCTCATCGGGCGTGGGTGGAATGCCTCGATCATAGCGTGAACTGCGCATCGCTGCTACAGTCGTTTCTTTACGGATAGACTCACGGTAATCGCTCAGGGTCATTCCGCTCTGTTGCAAGGCTGAGAGCAGGGCGTCTCTTCTGCCGTTGAATTGGTAGAGGACACGACGGTTAAACTCCTCATCGATGACCGTTTCCGGAATCATGTACCCTCGTGTCTCAAATTCGCTCAAAACAAGCTCACGATCAATTAATTCGTTTATTACCGACTTCTTTGCCTTCACCAGCTCTGCAGTGAAGCGAGGTCCCTGTTTTGGGAACAATATCATTAACTCGCGCAAATAGGGCATAAGTCGCGCTCTCACTTCCCCGGATGTGACAGGTCGTCCATTCACCGTGGCAGCGATGCGGTTAACGGTGTGACTCGTACCGGCAGCTGTGGCAGGCTTTGCCGCCTCCTGTCCTTCGAGCTGCCCCCCGGCTGTTACCAGCCCTGCCAGAAGTACCGCCGTCATTCCTGTCCCTTGCATCAAGTTCATACTTCCCTCATTCTATGCAAAATCTATCACAAAGGCAATCTTCATGTTTGTCAACTCCGCGCAAATCGGCTTTTTCTTTCTTTGTTTGGAGCTTGTCAAGAGGGGATGATATGTGATACACTGGACCAGCGTGGTGGAATGCGTCCTTCTTCTTCTCGGTGCTTACTTCGTCGGATCAATCTCTTTCGGCCACCTTTTCGGTCGCCTCAAAGGGATTGATTTGAGGCAATGTGGTTCTCATAATATCGGCGCTACTAATGCATGGCGAGTGTTAGGCTGGCGCTGGGGCTTGTCCGTTTTTATTCTCGATTTTTTGAAGGGATTTCTCCCGATGTACCTGGTGGTACATCGAACAAGCGCAGATCTTGTTGACTGTAGTTTGGGTCAGATGGGGGTGTTGCTCGGAGTAATGCTGGCACTTGTGCTGGGACATACGTTTACTTGTTTTTTGAAATTTCGTGGGGGAAAGGGAGTTGCGACCATGGCGGGCTGTTTGGCGGCTGCATTTCCAGTTGTGGCGGGGTGGGCGGTGCTGGGATGGGTAATCACCCTGTTGCTTACGCGATACGTTTCCTTGTCCAGCATGGTGGCGGGGGTGGTTATGGTGGTCACGTCAATTTTGCTTTATGTGAAGGCGGATGGAGACCTGATGCCCGTGGAGTGGATGGTGCCGGGGATGTTGGGGTTCATCTTGCTTCTGGTCGTGTGGCGTCATCGGACCAACATTCTGCGGATTCTCACTCGTACGGAACCCAAGGTTCACCTCTTCGGTCGCTGATTTTTCTTTTATGCACAAATTCAAAAAAACTGCTATCATCGGCGGCGGTGCATGGGGTACCGCCCTTGCCCTCACAGCTGCTTACAGCGGTGAAGATGTCGTGCTTTGGACATATCGTGAGGAGGAGGCTTCCATTATCCGTGAAACACGGTTGAGTCTGTGCCGTGTGCAGGGGGCAAAACCTCTCCCGCCACACGTGCGGGTGACGAGTCACTGGGAGGATGTCTCCGGGGCAGATCTCGTGGTGGTCGTGGTGCCCAGCGTAGTGATGCAAAGTGTGGCTCGCAGCCTGGCGACGCAAGTTCAACTTGCGCCGGATGCTGTCGTGGTGAGCTGCACGAAGGGGATAGAGAAAGATACGTGTCGTCTCATGAGTCAGATCCTGTCCGAAACGCTGCCACAGCCCGTGGGGGTACTTTCCGGTCCGAATCATGCAGAGGATATCGTGTTGGAGCTGCCCAGCCTCACTTTAGTGGGATTTGAGGACATCGAGCATGCTACCGATGTGCAAGAGCGCCTCAGTACGCCATTTCTGCGCATTTATACGAGTACGGATATTGTAAGTATGCAGCTAGGCGGAGCGATTAAGAATATTTTTGCTCTTGCGAGCGGCATTTGTGCCGGTCTTGGTCTTGGGGACAATGCCCGAGCTGCATTGGCGACTCGTGGCTTGGCGGAGATGACTCGAATTGGCATGGCGCGCGGAGGACGCATGGAGACATTCATGGGCCTTTCCGGAATGGGAGATTTGGTGGTAACCTGCTATTCTGAGCATAGTCGGAATCTTACGGCGGGGCGTCTCATCGCGCGGGGAGTGCCTGTGGAGGAATGCCAACAGCGCGTCGGGCAGGTGGTGGAGGGTATTCCTAACACTCTTTCGACATACCAACTTGCTCGCCGATTGAATGTACGCACGCCGCTTACGGATGCTATGTATGAAATTCTTTATGAGGGCAAACCCGCGAGTGAGGCTCTGCATGAACTCATGACCCGCGATTTGCGCGAGGAAAACCCGACCAAGTAAACGCTCTACAGCTTTTTCCTGTTGTGACAGAAAAATCCGAGAACGATTCAAAGACTCCGGCCGACTTGTGGCTGGCTGAGCAGTGGCAGACTCACCGCGAACGTATCAGCCACTTGTTGACAGCACGTATCCCTGCTGCATTGCTTCGTCGTATGGGGGTGGACGATCTGCTTCAGGAGACCTACCTCGCGTGTGGGCGCCGTATGGCTTACCTGCAGGAACCCGGCGATATTCCGATCTACGTACGCATGCGCCGCATTGCACTACAGACGCTTGTCGATATGGAGCGTCGGCATCTTTCGGCCGGGAAGCGTGATGCGATGAAGGAGATAGACCCCGTCTCCGATGCCGGAGAGGAAGGGGGAGCCATTGAAGCTCTGGCGCTTTTTGCGGATTCAATCTCCAGCCCTCGCACACATTTGGAACGTATTGAACGGCGCGCTGTTACTCGTCGCGTTCTGGCGAAGCTTCCTCCTATTGATCGTGAGATTCTGGAACTGCGCCATTTTGAAGAGCTTTCAAACGCCGAATGTGCGGCCGTGCAGGGAGTTTCCCAGAAAGCCTCCAGCATCCGATATGTGCGTGCATTGAAACGCTTCCGCAACCTTCTTCTCCGAGAGGAAGCTGCGGAGGAATCCCGCCTCTGATCTTTCTTTCCTCCCTTACTGCGTATGTCGGCAGAGCTACCGGAGCAAGATGAAGAGCGCCTCGCAGAACTTGCCGACCGTTTTCTCTCGCGCTTGAGATCGGGCGAACATGTGTCCGCGGCAGAGTTTGCCGCTGAATACCCAGAGTTCGGTGCGGAGTTGGAGGATTTATTGGGATCGCTCACTCAGATGGAGGATTTGGGGCACAGTACACATTCTCCTGCCGCCTCTTGTATTGATTATCCGAAAGTGCTCGGTGATTACGAAATGGTGGAAAAAATCGGCAGCGGCGGAATGGGAACTGTTTTTCGAGCTTTCCAGCGCACACTCCGACGAGAGGTGGCAGTGAAGCTTCTCTCCCCATCGTGGAGCGCCGATGTTCGCCATAGCGAAGCATTTGATAATGAATCTCGCCTTATTGCACGACTTCGACACACTAATATTGTGGAGGTCTTTGGCGCCGGGCAGGAGGGACCCTGGCGTTATTATGTGATGAGCCTTGTGCGCGGGCAGGGTGTGCGTGCCGGTAACCTCCCGAGCGCCTTTCCGGGAGTGCCGTACGAGCAGGCAGTGGCCCGTGTGGGCCTACAGGCGGCGGATGCGCTGGCATTCGCGCATTCCCACGGTGTATTGCATCGGGACGTGAAGCCGGGGAATTTGCTTCTGGATGATGAAGGAGTGGTGCATGTGAGCGATTTCGGACTTGCTACCGTATTGAATGCCGGGGAGGAGGCGCCGCTTGTGACGCAGACCCACGATGGCACGCTGCGTTATATGGCTCCGGAGCGCTTGCTGCGAGGAGAAAATTCATTTGCCGGGGATCAGTACAGCCTTGGACTCACGCTATACGAGTTGCTATCCCGCCGACCAGTATTTGCCCGATGTGAACCGGGAGAACTCGTGCGCCGCATCTGCAATGAGCCTATCCCGCCGTTGCAACAAGCTGGTGAGCTCGGCGCTATCATCAACAAGGCTATTTCTTTTCATCCCTCTGACCGTTACCCTTCCATGGCGGCTATGGCAGATGATTTGCGCCGTTTCCTGAATGGAGAGCCTGTGCAGGCTCGCCCTGCCAGCCAATGGCGCAGGTATATAATGTGGGTGAAGCGTCGACCTGCCGTTGCGGTGTGGAGCCATGCTGCGGCTCTTCTTCTCCTTCTTCTCTTCACCAGTATGATCGTAGGGTATGCGAGGGTCCGAGCTCTGTGGCGGGCGGAAAACGAGCAGCGCTTGCTTGCAGAGCGTAACGAGCAGATAGCTGATGCTTCCCTGCAGCGCATTTTCACCGGCATGGTCGGTTCAGGGGAAGGGGATGAGGGATTTTTGCCGCCTACCCGAGCTGATGTCCGCCTCATTCAAGATCTTATGCCCTACTACGAGCAGATTCTCTCTACTGCGTCCCAGGGAGCGTCAGACAAGATGGCCGAGGCGTGCGCGACCCTTGCGCACATTGCTCTTAAGACCGGTGATTTTACGATGGCAGAGACCTATTACCGCCGCGCCGCTGATGGCTTTCCTCGTGATTCAGATCGTAGAATAGACGTGACGAATGGACTAGCTGCCTCTCTTTATGCTCAGGAGGATACCCTCGGTCGGCACCCTCGGTTGCAGGAAGCAAATACCCTGCTGTTGCAACTGGTGGACGAGTTGTCCGGGAAGGTGACCCCGGAGGCGAGTGCAGAGCTTGTACGCAGCCTTATGCTAGTGGCACGCCACAGCGCTCCCTGCTCCTGCGGAGAACGGACGCAATGCACACATACGGTACCGGGGCGGGGGGTGCTCCTTGCGCGAGCTGCTACGCTTCTTGCGAAAATTCTCCCGCAATTTCAGGATGATACAAAAATTCAGCTCTTACGAGCTGAGCTGCTCGCTTTTTTGCGCGATCCTTCGCTTCGTGGTCTGCTTTCGCCCGAGGGGGAGGGCTCTGTGGAAATTGTAGAGAAGCTCTTGCAGGAGAAACCGGATCTGGATGAGTTGCGCCGTATGTATGTGCGTCTTGCGATGCGCCGTACGTCGCCGGATGAGCGTGGGGTTGACCTGTCGCGAGCGATGGAGTATGCTCAACAGATCCTGGCAGATAATCCGGGGGACAGTGAGGCAATTCTTCTTTTTTTTGCGCTGAGAGATCGCGCTATCAGTGCGTTGCGCCGTTCCGGCAACGAGGCTCAGGCCGCGAGGGAAGGAGAGCGTACCCTGGGCGTGCTTTCCCTACTCACTGCTCGTGCCGATTTTTCGCAGGATATCCGCGAGCGCCTTATTATGCTCGTCGCAATGCGACCTGCACGCGAGTCTGATCTTCAGCACCGCGAGGAAGAGCTGCGCACTCTGCTACGAGATTACGATGGCAAGCGCATTGAGAACCTACGCCTCCGGATGCAGCAACTCCGCCGGCGCTTCCTTCCTCCGCCGAAAGGGAAAAGTCCCAAAATTCCGTTTCCTAAGAGTGGGGTAGAGGCGGCAGGTGGTGATACCTTGTGAACACATCCTCATATTCTGCGGCGGTATGGGGTCCCGTTGCGTCTTCAGCTCGTTTGTACGACCAACGAAAATGTCGGGAGAGTGGGTGATCTTTCCATCCGAATACACTGAGCGGAAATAGCTTTTGAAGTTGTCGCCAAAGTCGGTGGCTTCCTCCAAGCATCAGCAGGATGTCAAATGGCCCATTGGCATATATCTCATCGGCTTCCAGCAGCTTCATCGGGGAGATCCTCCCATCCGTCGGCACGCAGAACGTGACTTCTTCCTGCTTCTTCCAGAAATCCATACGTTCTTCTTTGCAGAGGATGGTAATCTCTGCGTCCACGCGGCTATTTTTAAGGCGTTGCAGCGAGGGGAGGAATTGTTCTGCTTCTTTGGCGGAGTCCGGTTCAACGATGAGAATGCGGAAGGGTAGCTTGGCGTATTGTCGAATGAGTTCCCGCGTTTCAGCGTCCATCGCATGGGCGAACTCGTTTGTGCTTTTCCAGCGGTGGTGCATCCAGAAACCATCCAGGATATTTTCATTCTGGCATTGCTCCAGCGCCAAATTTACCTGCATCGTGATAGCAGACAGGCTTTCGCAATTTTCCGGCAGGTTGATTTCTCTTCCCAGCACGGCGTCCCAGCGTCCAAGCCCCGTGTTACGAGTAAAGACAGAAAAAAGGTGTCCTTTCCCCTTGCAGCGTTTGTAGATGAGCGCGGGCAAAGGAGTCACTCCTGTCACTTTCCCAAAATAGGGCAGATAGACTCCTTCATTCGTAAATTGGTCGCTCAACACCCCCAGGAGTCCACCGCCCTTTGCGAGTTTCAATACCTCACGCAGTCCGCTTTCCTTACTGTACATTTCACAGCCATAGCGTGTACGCGAGAGGTACACAAAATCTTCCAGCAGAGGGTTGCTCAGGCGTCGGTACATGGAAGCAAATCGCGGCACGCGGCGAAAATACGGACGAATACGTGCCAGGACTTCCCAGTTTCCGGCATGCGGAATGCAGGAGATGACCGTGTGACCATTTGAGCCGCACTTTTCAAAATGCTCTGCTCCTTCCAGTCGTATGCTTTTTTCCATCTCCCTTTGCTTCATCAGCCCGGTCTTGAGGGAACACGCGAGGTTCATGGTGGTGCGGACAATGTTACGTCGTACCATGGAATTGAGTCTGCGTCCGCGCAGGGTCGGATCCACGACGATACGCAGATTGCGCGCTACGATCTTCCGTCGACGTGCGGCGAATAGCCATACCAAATAACCTATGCCGCGCCCGAACAAGGCTACCGCCCGCACGTCCGTGCATTTGATCCCGATGCACATCACCTTGTAGAGGTAGTAAGTTATGCGGTGCCCAAATGAGACCTTATGATTTTCTCCGGATCTGCCGGCGGATGTGGTTGCCTTTGTAGCGGCCTCTTTCTCTGGTGGGACTGCGCTCATAGTGAAGTTGGTCAGGTTAAGCGGTGAAAGTTTTCAGGAGTCAGTGGAGGGGTGTGGCACGAGCCGCATCCGGCTTTCTTCTCCATAATGCCCTTCCACAAATTCCGGGCAATATCCATATTGCTCAATAAGTTGCACAAAATCCGGATAACAGTCTGCCAGAGTTTTGATTGCCGGACGCAGTAGCTCCATCTGCCGCTGGGGCAAACTGACTCGACCGATGCTTCCTCCACGCGGCAATGAACCCAACAGAGGCTCGCCTCCGCGGAATTCGACATGCAGTGCGTTTCTTCCGTTTTCGCGTTGCCCACGACGGAAGGAAAGCAATACCGAGGTAGTTTGACGCAGGTGGGTGCCGATGACGCGGTCGATAATTAATTCGACATAACCATCATGTATTCGTGCAGCAATGCCTTGAGTGTGAGCAAGAATGGAGAAAATGCCTCCTTGCCGCATCTGACAGGTGTCCTGCAGGTAGCGGTTAATTTCTTCCTCTGTGAAGCTAATTTCCGTTCCGGTTGCGTTTTTGAGCGCGAGCGTGAGATCACGTGACGTACCCTTGTCCCCGTAGCCCGCGATGTCACTTAAATCCTGCGGATGCCACATTTGCACCACCAGGGTAAACAAGCTGCCGGTAAACGCGAAAAAGAGCAGTGTAGCCAGAAGCGACCAAACGCTGAAGCGCCCGTGTAATTCGCTCCAACCCTCCTCTTCTCCCTCCTGCTGAGCCTGTCCGGTTCCGCTCTCTTCCCCCGGTATCAAGTCCACTACGGCATCCCCTCGTTCCTCCTTTGCAGGCTCCATCAGTCCTCCCCAGGGTGAGGCTTTTTTAGGGTGGATCTTAGGTCTCGTGCGCCGTTTGTTTTCTAGCATATCCTCCTTTTCTCTTTCCTGCGCCCTCCATTGTAGCACTGCTCTTCCATCGTTGAAAGAAAAAACAAAGTGGAGATAATGTAATTGCTCAGAGCAAGACTTTTGCCGGTATCCAAAGAACAGGCGCTTCAGGCATAATTACACAAAAATCTCCGCCCCAGGGCAAACGCATTGGGAGGATGTACCATGGACCCTTTCATGTACCATGGACCTTGTGAGATGTACCATGTACCGATGGACCATGGACCATGTATGAAGTTAGCGCGCTTGCGCGCGAAGCTGCGAAGCTTTAGCTGAGGTGGTGGGTTCAACATACGTGGTTTCTGGTTAGAAAGGTTTGTGGAGAAGCGAAGCCGTGGCCACCGCTCTGCTACATGGTACCATGTGGGAAATTTGGCGGGCTCTGCGCGCGGAGCTGCGAAGCTTTAGCTGAGGTGGTGGGTTCAACATACGCGATCGCCGGTTAGAAAGGTTTGTGGATAAGCGAAGCCGTGGCCACCGCTCTGCTACATGGTAAATGAAAAAAAGTTTTTTTGCGGCATTTTTTTCTTTTCCGCCGGGGAGATCGTGGTAGAATGTGGGGAAGGTGGTCTCGGATGACATGTGTCCTCCGATGGCTTTTTTGTCTCTTTATTCTTTTTCAGTCATGAAATTACATCTTCCTTTCGGTCTTCGTAAGGCTCTCCTTTCCTGCCTCGCCGCCGTGGCTTCGGCTCTGCCCGTCACGCTCGCTTCCGGCACGCTCGCCGCAGAGGATATCACGCTGGGCGGCGAAAGCTCAATTGCCCCGGATGAAGAGCTGAATGAGTCCATCCGCGCCGCGCTCAAGGCCGCAGAGCAGGAAAACGCGCTGCTCATCCACGATTCCTCCCTCCTCTCCGTCCCGTCCCCCCTCTCCCAATCAGTTGACGAAAATGGCGATAATTCATTGAAAATAAGTAAATTATCACCCCCCCCTGCGGATGAGAACACGCTCGTGCTCAATGGCGCCGTCAGCAGCTCTGCCGAGCTCGCGCGCCAGTCCCTCCTCCGCCTGAAAGATGACCGCCTCTTCTCCGCCGCCTCCCCCATCGCGTCCGATGGCGTGCAGCTGATTGACGCCCCCACCGCCACGCTGACCGGCGTGCCGGGCATTCTGGCGGCCAACAATTGGGGACTTGTTTTTGAGGATCAGTTTGACGGGACGTCAAGTGACGACAGCGCCCTCAACACCAAGCTGTGGAGCCGTATCCAATACGTACCGACTGCGAAGCCTTCATCGAACTGGACCGCTAACCAGTCCATGGATCCGAGTCTCGTAACCTTCGGGGACAAGGATGGCAACTCTGCGATGCAACTGTGGGGAAAATACGGGGTGTACCCGAACCAAAACAACCAGAATAACACCACGAAGGAGGTATACGCCTGCGGAGGCATCTACTCGAAAGGCATATTTACCTTCCAGCATGGCTACGTAGAGGTGCGCGCCAAATACCAAAGCGCACAGGGAGTCTGGCCGGCCATCTGGATGATGCCGAAAGCTCAACCCAATGGCTGGCCTGCCAGCGGCGAAATAGACATCATGGAACACTTGTTCTTGAACGGTCAGAAACAATATTATCAGACGCTCCACTGGTGGCACTCAACCAAACTAGATCAAAACGGAAATCATAACTACGACAGGAACGTAAGTGTTGCCTCCGGGGGGACCGACAATAATTGGCATACGTACGGCGTTGAATGGAGTACAGGTTCACTCGCCTTCTATCTGGACGGGAAAAAGACGGGATGGATAACATGGACAGCAGATGGAAGCAGTTATACGCTTTATGGCGCAAACGGCGGCGTAAGGAGTACCGTGAATAATCTTACCGGTCTGGATCAGGTACCGTTCGACACCGTCGGAAACGAGTTCTACCTGATTCTGGACCAGCAGATCGGCGGAGGATGGCCGGGACAGCCTAATGACACTAGCAAGAAAACGCTGGCAGGAGATGGCGTGTCCATGTGGATTGATTACGTGAAGGTGTATTCGGACGTCAACAAGTACAATCATCTTGGAAGCAGCACGCTGGCATGGAGCGATGAAATAGAGAAGTGGACGGAAAAAGCAACCGATGACAACAAAGACAAAAACAAATGGCGGAATGATACGTTGCTCAATGAGAAGTTGGTGTTTATGGCGGCGGACTCGGTAAAATTCGGCGCAGTTGCCGAGACGGCAAAGAATGTGACGATTTCCGGCGCTGTGCACGCGACGAATATGACGGTGGAAGCGGGGGGCTACACCTTCAGCGGCGAGGAGGGAAACAACTCTAAATTGATCGTGCGTGAGACGCTCTTCCTGAACGAGGGCGAAACCACCCTGGATCTGAATGCCGACATCGGGCGTTTGTCCGGCACGGGGAATCTGAATCTAGCGACGTCCGGCACAGGAAAGACCCTCCGCCTGTGGACGTGGAACAACGACTACACGGAGCAGGCGTACACGGGGACGATCACCGTCAACCAGGGCTGGACGCTCGTGATCTCCAAGGCCGAGGTCTTTGCGGGGACGATTGACATGACCGGCAAAGGAACGCTCGCGTTCGACAACAACACCTCCGGCTATTACCAGGGCGATGTCGTTCTCCATGCCAATCTGATAGGAGTCGCAACGGTGCTAGGAAAAGGGGGGAGAAAGGTTACCATCGATGGCACTGTACAGGGCACTGGCGAAAAAGAACTTAATGTTACGGGATATAACAATAACAATGGGCTTTCCGACTGCTTCGTCTTCATGGGTAAAGTTTCCGGGTTTACCGGTTTCAACGCCGCGGCAAACAAGGCCAACACTGCTACATTCTTCAAGGAAGGGATCGCTGCTTTCACGTTTGCGGGGGAACTGCAACTGGACAAGGACACGACCTTCAACGTAGGCAATTACGATAATGATACCGCCTCCTCAACACCGTTGAACAGCAGGAACTGGATTGAGCTGACGGAGACCTCGAAGCTTACCGGCATGGGGGACATCATCAAGACGGGGGTGGGCGAGCTGGAGATCGATGGCGACACGAACGAGTACGGCGGAACCATGAAACTTCGGGCGGGCAAGCTGATTCTCGACGGCATTGACGGCACGAATGCCTCCGTGAGTCTGGAGAATACTACGGCGGCGGACAATGTGGTGAATCTGAACGCCACAAAGCGCAGCGGGGCGAGCAACGGTGGCATCCTGAAGAGCGTCGGTTTCGGCAACGGAGCCACGAGCGGCGGAGTCGTCGTGGGGGCAAATGCGGAATGGAAGCTGCTCGGGGTATCCCTCCAGAGCGGGCAGACTCTCACCATCAGCGGCGCGACGGGGAGCAGCATCACCATCGGAGAAACCGGAGGCATGGATCTGAGCGCCGGCACACTGACGCTGGGTGCGGGGGTGACTTTCGGCGGGCAATTGAACATCACGCTGACGGGGAGCAATGTAGGGCTCATCGATCTGCAGGCGGGGGCCGTTCTCACGGGGCTCAAGTTAAACCTCGTCGGACTGGAAAGCGCGGTTACGGCGGCAGGAGGCTTGGGTTCCTGGAGCTACCAACTTTTTGCCGGCTTTAAGAATGGAAGTGATGTTGACGGCGCACGGCTTGCCCTCGCACAGGAGTGGCTGAACCAGATTAAGCTGGAAGGAGAGTACAACGGTCACGGTCTGGTTGTGGATGAGAGCGGCTTCATCTCCATCACCCCGGGCGACGCCACTATGACATGGTATGCCAGCAACCCGAATAACACGGTGTGGAAGGACGGAGCAACGGGCTGGGGAGAAACCGGAGCGGATGTTTTCCAGGGCGGGAGTTCGGTCATCTTTGGCGCTACCACGAATGGCGCTGTGAGCATCCAGGGCACGGTAACCGTCAACGACATGACCGTGAACGGCAGCTACAGCTTCACAGATGGGGGGAACGCTTCGCTCAATGTCAACGGCAAACTGGATATGTCTGCTCCCGTCACCATCGGCGTGGCAGCCAGCATCGGCACGCTGAGCGGAAACGGAACGCTGACCATCAACACGGGGAGCTATGCCAACATGGTGACGATCAGTACTATAGACGGTTTCACCGGCACGATCATGCTGGGCAATGAAAGCCGACTGACCATCAGCAACCAATTCAAAGGAACGATCACACCCACGGGGGCAAGAGCCTACCTCGTCGCCAAAAATGAGGATCTGGTCATAAATGCCGGGGGAGAGGGAGAGCATGTGCTGGATTTCATTTACGGTGGAACGATCGGCAACGCAACCGGATTGACCGGAATCGGCATTGGCGGACAAAAAGCTCACGCGAAGGTGGGTAATTTGACTGCTGCAGTCGGGCAAACATCGTTCAAGATGGATAACGGTCACAGTGGTGCTGACACATGGGCAAATTACTCTGGAGATCTGACTGTCTCCGGGGAAGTGACAGGATACACCAGTTTTGAGGCAAACCACCTCGGAGGACAATATACCGATCGACCGGAGGCCGATTTGCTCTTCACAGGTACAGTGAAATTGGGTGAATCGACCCAAATCAGTTTCAACACCACCGCATCCCCAGCCAGCTACAAGTCCGGTAACTACGTTTATTCTACTTGGGCGGAAGCCTCTGTCATCGAATTCGGCAGCACATCTACCATCACCGGCACCAACACCACCATCACCAAGGAAGGGGCGGGCACGCTGAAGATCGCGGGCGACACGAGTGGACTTTCCGGCACCATCGAGCTGAACGAAGGCAAGCTGACGCTCGATAACATCGACGCCTCTAATATCGAGGTGAAGATAGGGAACGGTACTCAGATGAATCTGCTGAGCAGCACGCTGCCTGCCGATGAAGAGGCGGGGCAGCGCGGCATCCTGAAGAAGGTGAGCATGCAAGCTGGCGACTCTCCGACCGGCGGCTCCATCGTGCTGGGTGCGAACGCAAGCTGGACCGTGCAGGAATTGGGCCTGCAGGCGGGGCAGACGCTCACCGTCAGCGGCGAGACGGGAAGCAGGCTCCAGCTCGGCGGTGCGGATGGCGTGACGCTGTCGGACGGCACGCTGACGCTGGGCGCAGGGGTGGCGTTCAGCGGGAAGTTGACAATCAGCCTGACAGGAAGCAATGAACCCCAAATCGGTCTGACGAACGACACGGACTTCGAGGAACTCCAACTGAACCTGACCGGATTGGCAACCGCGATTGGCAACACGGATACCGAGAAGTGGGAGCGCCAACTCTTCTCCTTCTCGACGCCATTGACGGATGAGGCGCTTGCACGCGCGCAGGAGTGGGTGGCCAAAGCAACGCTGGATTCCGGCTATGAGAGCTACAAGCTGTCTCTGAAGAACGATGGCAAAGTATACCTGGGCCCCTATTATCTCGTGTGGGATACGGATGGGGCTACATGGACGAACGACACCGCGGAAACAGGAACCAGCTGGAAGGGCGATAAGAAGTTTAAGGCGGGAGAATCGGTGATGTTCGAGGCGGATGGCAAAAAGGATGTCACCGTCAGTGGCACCGTGCAGCCGACGGACATGACTGTTTCCGGCAGCGGGTACACGTTCAAGAGTGGTGACAACGCAAAATTGGAAGTAACGGGCACGCTCCTTCTGGAGGACAACACCACGACCACGCTGGAGCTCAATGCGGGTATCGAACACCTGAGCGGCGGGATGAACGCCGAGGAGGCGACGGGTCCGACGCTGGTGATCCAGGGAACGACTGCGGACGGGGCTCCCGCAGTGACGCATGAGGTGTGGATCAAGGATGTGGAAGGGTACAATGGGAAGATTCAGGTGGGAGCAGGCGGATTGATGCTGGTAAAACTTGCGAGCGACTCCGATGGCACTTTCTCCGTGCCCCATGCGACGATTGATCTGACCGGAGGCGGCGTGCTGGCGTTTGACAATAACGACAAAAACAACAACGCTGTCCGCAAGGGCGATATCACGCTCCGGGCCGACCTGACCGGTGTCACGCAACTGCAAGGAAGGGGCGGAATGAAGGTCACCATCGAAGGCACTGTGCAGGGCACCGGAAATCTTACTGTTGGGAAATATGGGTCTCCTTCCCCCACTTATTCCGACTGTTTCGTCTTCGCGGGCGACGTTTCCGGATTTACCGGTTTTGTAACAACCGAGAATATGTATAACACTGACCCTTCGAGCGGAAATGCAATCGCTGCGTTCACGTTCGAAAAAGAACTGAGGCTGACCACAGAGACGACGTTTGATGTGGGAGTATATAGCAACACAGCGGGTGCAAGACACTGGATTGAGCTGACAGAGACCTCCACCCTCACGGGGAACGTGAACATCATCAAGACGGGGGTGGGCGAGCTGGAGATCGATGGCGACACAAGCGGATACACCGGGACCATGAAGCTGCAGGGAGGCAAGCTGATTCTCGACGGCATCGACGGAAGGAACGTCTCCGTGAGTCTGGAAGACGCCACCGCGGACGCCAATGCGCTCTACCTGAACGGAACCAAACGGACTGAGCCTGAGCCGGAGGTCGATGAGGAAACAGGGGCGGAGACGGAGGTGGAACCCCTCATCGGCAGCATTCTGAAGAATGTCACCGTCACGGGAGAGCGCGTCACGAATGGCAAGATCATCGTGGGAGCGGGCGCAAGCTGGGAGCTGCACGGGGTGTCCATTGGCGCGGGCAAGACGCTCACCATCACCGGCGAGGAGGGGAGCAGCATCACCCTTGGCGCGGGAGAAGAAAGCCCCATGACACTGGCGCACGATGGCGGCACACTCGCGCTGGGGAGCGGGGTGACCTTCACCGGGTGGCTGAGCGTGGACCTGACTAGTGCGACGGGCGGCGAAAATACTGCCGGTCTCATCGGTCTGGAAGACGGAACGAACTTCACCGGGCTCTATCTGAGCATCACCGGACTGCCGACCGATGCAGGCTCCGCCGATTCGTGGAAGTACAAGCTCTTCTCGGGGACCTTGTCCGACAACTTGCTCGCCGATGTGCAGAGCTGGCTGAAGATGAACGTCAGTGTGGGGACCGAATTGGCCGACTCGTACAGATTGTCGGTGAATGGCGACGGTGAGATCTACCTGAGGTCGATGAAGCTGACCTGGGCGGAAAACACGGGAATGTGGACCGAAGGAAGCACGCAGAACAAGTGGGCGAATGATGCTCTTTTCGAGAGTGGGGATCAGGTGACCTTCGGAACGGATGGTGCAGGAACGGTTCTTATCGACGGCACGGTACAAGCGAGCGCGATGAACGTGAATGCGGACGGCTACACCTTTTCGGCGCAAGCCGGCGGCAAGGATGGCGATAAGCTGTTAACCGAAACGCTAACCCTGGCGACAGGAACCCGAACGATAATCGGGCTGCCGGCTGAGATTGCCGCGTTGAACGGAGGCGGCACTCTGATTATTGCCACTGCCGGGGAGGCTTCTGCGAATAACGTTGTCACGATCACCGAGGTGGTGGGGGACTTCACCGGCGCAATCGAGCTGGCTGATGGAGGTCGACTGACGTTGAACGATAACCAGTACAACGGTACGATTAAACTCACGGGCGCCACGGCTTACCTCAAAGCTACGAATAAGAACCTGCATGTGACGGCCGAGGGGAGTGGACAACGTGTGTTGAGCTTCTTCCAGGCCCAGCAAATCGGCGATGCGACGGGATTGAGCGGGATCTGCGTCGGCGGAGACAGCGTTACCACCACGGTGGAAAACCTGACTGCCGGAGCGGGTGGCACGACCTTCACCTTCGACAATTCGCATAGTGAAACGGCTGATCCTACCAATCCCTTAATACTTGGATGGGCCGGCTACTCCGGACGTTTGACAATCAACGGCACTGTGAGCGGCTACACCGCGTTTGTGGCCAAGCACGCAGGAGAAAGAACGAACAATAGAACGAACGCCGACATTCGCTTTAACGGAGAGGTGCAACTTGGAGGGAGTGCGAGCTTCGAAACGACGTTCTCCACGCAGCACAGACTCACAGACCAGTCCAAATGGGCAGCTCTCTCGATCATCGAATTCAGCAGCGACTCCAGTATCAAAGGCCCGAGTACCGCCATCACCAAGACCGGGGCGGGAACGCTGAAGATCGCGGGCGACACGAGTGAGCTTTCCGGCACACTCGCGCTGAACGAAGGCAAGCTCGCGCTGGAGAGCATTAACGGGAACCAGATAGACGTCACGATCGGGTACGACGCGGGGAACGACGCTCAAATCACGCTGAGCAGCAGGGGCACGGAGGCGGGTGTACTCAAGAGCGTGCAGCTGGGAGGGGGCGTCACGAGCGGCAAGGTTGCGCTGAGTTCGGGAGCGACGTGGACGCTGGACGGACTTGGCGTCGCCACCGGGCAGACGCTCACCATCCAGGGCGGGACGAATACGAAGGTGACCTTCGGGACGGAAGGGGACGTTACGATGTCCGGCGGCACACTCGCGCTGGAAGGCGGCACATACAGCGGCTCGCTGGCTCTGACGCTGGGTGATGTCGAGACGAACGGGGCGCAGATTACCATCGGCAGCGGTGTGACGATTGACGAGGTGAAGTTGAACATCGTAGTGGGCATGACGGATGCCGAGAAGCTGAAAGAGGGATGGGAGTACCAGCTGTTCAACGATATAACGCAAGACCAGGCCAGACAGGTGACCGTGGAACCCAACGACGAGCTCCGCAAGAAAGGATGCACGTTCACCGTGGACGATAGCGGAAAATTGACCGTGAAACGTCTGGCTGAACGCTACTGGAACGGAACAGGCGGCAACCTGGAGTGGGGAGGCGACACGGCCCCATGGACGGACGAGGATGGAGAGGGCGCATACGCCTGGGAGAGCGAGGACGTCTGGGAGGACAGGGATTACATGGACGTGCACTTCACGGCAACGAACGGGAATAACGCCGTGAACCTGGTAGGAGACATCGTGGCGGACGAGATGACAATCGACGGTGGGAGCGTGAGCTACACCTTCTCCGGCGGTCATTCACTGACAGTGAACAAGAGTCTCACCTCCGGCGCAGGCGCAGACCTGACGGTAGGGGGCGGGGTCAGTATCTCCGTGGGCGCCAATGCGGAAGTGGGGGGCGACCTGACGGTGAACAGCGGCACGGTCTCTGTGGAGGGCAAGGCTACGGTGGGCGGCAGCCTGGCGGTGAACGGCGGCGCGGTCTCTGTCGGCACGGGAAGTTCCGCGGGATCGCTGGCGGTGCAGCAGGGGGGGACATTCACTGCCAAGGATAATTTCACCGTGGGCGGTGCGCTGGACGCGCAGGGCACGGTGAATCTCGAGGGAACGGCTGCGGTAAATGGCGCGTTGAGCGTGGGCAGTGGCGACGTGGACGCTTCATCGTCGAAACTGACCGTATCCGGCGAGCTGAAGGCGGGGTCCATGACGGTGCAGAACGGCTCGGCGAACTTGCGCGCCGGCGGCACAGTGAACGGGGACGTGACCCTCTGGCAGAACGGCTCGCTGACGGTGAACGGCACACTGAACATAGGCAATGAGGAGAGCGGCGCACTGACGGCGGATGGGGGCAGCCTGACAATCGAGGCAGGCGGAAAGGTGGTCGCTCAATCATGGGGAGGCAGTCTGAGTTCGCTGACCCTGAATGACGGCAGCAGTGTGACGGCCAAGGGTCTGGCAGAGGGAGTGCTCGGCTTCGGGACATTGACGCTCAACGGGGATTCTGATCTCGTGCTGGAAGGGCTGACAACGAGTTCGTACAAGGTGCAGCTGAAGGTCGACGAGGTGAAGGGAAGCGGGCTGCTGAGGCTGACGCTGACGGAGGAC
Source organism: uncultured Akkermansia sp. (assembly GCA_947601655.1). Classification (GTDB taxonomy): domain Bacteria; phylum Verrucomicrobiota; class Verrucomicrobiia; order Verrucomicrobiales; family Akkermansiaceae; genus Akkermansia. Next base: position 3,005 of record CANQGG010000001.1, on the reverse strand, counting down.
TTCCTGAGCAGCGTCGCGAAAAGCGGGAAGGATGGAAACCCGGGCACGTACGAGCTGTTTGCGGGGGATCTGGCCCATCTGGAAGACGCGATTGTGCTCACCGAAGAGGCGGGATTCACCATGACGATCGACTGGGAGACAGGGACGCTCACGGTGGGGGAGATCGTGCCGGAGGTGGAGCCGGATCGGACGTACACCAGCTCCGAAGACAACGGAGGAAGCGGCGGAACGAACTGGCAGAAGAAAGACGAGAACTCCAACATCTACTACGACGTGTATGCCTACGAGACCGTCGACATCAACCGCAACACCACGATCGACCTCACCGGGGAGAAATACCCGGAGCACGCGTTCGGGGAGGCGGGTCTGGTGCTGCACAATCTGTGCGGCGACAATGCCGACGCGAATCTGTCCGTGGTGGGTTCTGCGAACGGCGGCGACGTGACCCTGCAGGACTGGGAGAGCGAAGACGAGGAATCGGACAACCGGGTGGTGTATAGCGGCGGCCTCAAGATCGCGAACGCCAAGTTGCGCATTGATCACGGGAAGCGAGACAGCGAAGGGAAAGTGCTCAACTGGAGCAGGGCCGTGTACGTAACCTCCGGCATCGGTGGCGTTCTCGACCTCAGCGAGGGAAATGGGCTGGAGATGATCCACGGCGTACTGGAATTGAGCGCGGAGGGGAACAAACTCGGATCCGAAGGAATTGAGTTCACGAAAAATACTGGCGCCCAGCTGCTGCTGAGCGGCGGGTCTACGAGCGTATCCGGCGATATCGAGATTACCGGCGACAGGGGGGGACCCGTCAGCAATCGGGAGCATATCCGCCTGTGCAACGGCGCGACGCTGACGCTCGGCGATCAGGACCCGGAGAAGATCTCCCACATCGGCGAGGGCATGGTGATCGGGAATCTGTCCGCCTCCAACGGCGTGCGCGCCGCAGCGGAGACGGGGGATGAAGCGGAAGAACGCCACGCAGAGACGGTCATCATGCAGGGGAACGTCGAAGTCGCGAAGGACGCCCGGGTGACGGGCGTGCACCTGTGGCTCCGCGCCGCCGACGTGACCTGGAACTCCGAAAAGACGGAAGAACTCTACGGCCTTATCGCCACCGGCGGCAAGTTTGCCACCGGCACGGACGTCAGGAAGAATTTCGACATCTACGTGACGGAATGGAGCGAAGGCACTGACAATATATGCAGCGGAACGGATTTCAGCGAATACTCCGGCACGATGTCCATCCACAGCAGCGAGTACAACCAGGTGTTCACCCATGTGAAGGGCAGCAAAAATTGGAATATGGACGTGCAGGGAGGCGGCAAGGTGGTGTTCGACGTGCTGGACGGCGATGGGCGGAACGCCGCATGGGAGATGGGGAATGTGACCCTGCAATCCGGCGCGACGCTGACGCTGTACTTCACGCTGGACGGTCCCACCGCGCTGCGCGCGACTTCCTCACCGGGGATGACATTCCATACCTTTGTCATGGAGGAGGGAGCACGACTCGCGCTCCACTCCGACGGCTACACCGCCCCGACGGAGGAGACCTACGTGCTGGGCACGGTGGAGGATGATCTCAATTCCGGGATTGGACAGGTCGAAATCACCCCTCAGCTCTCCGGCATGGGCTTCTGGCATGTGGATGGGGAACGGACGAAGGTTTACATGGAAGGCAAGGAGCTGAAGCTGAAGATCGCGCTCGGCGGCAGCAACAGGATTCTCGATGCCATGGAGCCCGACGCGAACGACAACGCCCGGGCAGGCGCAGAGGCGCTCTGGGAGCTGACCGGCATGACGGATAACGCGCGCATCATGCGCGACTTCAACGACCCGAACTCCGACCTCGCGAAGCTGGCGAACGATACGGCTGTGCGCTGCGACACGGGCGACGCGAAGGGGCTGGAGAAGCTGATGGCCGCGGCCGTGGGCACAAGTCTCACCGGGGTGGCCCCCGCGCTGGCGCAGGATATGCACCGGCAGCTCTCCGCCATCCGCAACCGCACTGCGACCATGGGAACGGATGTCGGCCTGGCGGATGACGCGGATGACTTCCCGATCTGGCACGCCTGGATCAACGCCGAGAGCGGCTACCACGAGCTGGATGACGACGGACTGGAGACCGGCTACAGGCTCAACGGCTGGGGCGGCACCGTCGGGATGGATGCCGACGTCTCCTTCTCCACCACCGTGGGTCTCGCCGTGAGCGCGATGTACAACGACCTCAAGTCCGGCGGCGCCGACAGCATGAACAGCGACCTGGATACGTACTACGTGAGCGGCTTCCTGCGCCACATGAGCGGACGCTGGACGCACACCGTGGTGCTGAGCGCGGGCATGGCCTCTCTGGACAGCAAGCGCACGGTGGCCCTTACCGGCGGCTCGTACACGGCGAACGGCGACACGGATGGCTACGCCCTGGGCGCCCTCTATGAAATCGGCTACACCCACGCCGTGGATCCCGAGCGCGTCGGCGCGCTGCAATCCGTCTTCAACGTGGAGTTCCGGCACGTCTCCCTCGGCGGCTTCGATGAGGAAGGCTCCGCCGCCGCCCTGCGCGTGGACGATATGGAGCAGACGGTCGTCACCTTCGGGGCGGGCGTCCGCTACCAGCGTCTCCTGGGGGCGCAGGCGATGAACCGCACCGCCCTGCTTGAGCTGCGCGCTCTCGCCAAGGTGGATGCCGGCGACACCAGGGGCGAGGCAGTCACCAATTTCCTGGACGCCACGGTCAAGAACCGCCTGCGCGGCGCGGAGATCGGGCGCGTGGGCGCGGAGATCGGCGCCGGCATCACAGTTCCCGTCGGTCCCGGCTCCGTGTTCGTCGATGGCTCTCTTGAGCTGCGCAGCGGCTACACCTCCTTCGATGCATCCGCCGGCTATCGCATCATGTTCTGACGAAAGCGACAGACGGAGCAAATGCCCCCGGTATCATGTACCATGGACCATGTACCAAGTCAACTATAATTATGAGGCGGGAAGGAATTAATATTTTGGGGTGGGGAAAG